>NZ_AP022590.1:4639155-4948432 GCF_010731775.1 Mycobacterium mantenii
CGACGAGGAGTACGCGCCGATGCGGGATTATCAGGAGAAGGATTACCTGCCCATCGTCAAGCCGGATTTCTTCGCCAGCGGTGAGCAGGCCGAGGGGGCCAGCGCTTTCCTCGAGAAGCGCAGCCCGAATTTCGACGTCTGGCGCTGAGCACTAGGACGGGGAGGGAGCCACATAGTAGAGCTGATTGAGAGCATCGCACCCGATGACCCGGGCGGCCATTACCACTGCAAGCGGCGCGAGATCGCCATCGTCATCGACCTATCCGCGTCGGTGCGACTATGGCTCGAACGGACCGGCCCTAGCATGTTCGACTCGCGGAATTCAGCGCAGATGACGTGACAAAACTAACCTAGTAACCTATGTTTGTGGTTGCGGATCCAGTCAGAATCGACGATGAATGACGGATAGATGCAGAAACCGATGACCGGTGTGCGCGTGCTCGAAGTCGCGCAATTCACCTTCGTGCCTACCGCCGGTGCGGTCCTCGCCGACTGGGGCGCCGACGTCATCAAGATCGAGAACCCGGTTACCGGAGATGCACAACGGGGGCTCGTCACGGTCGCCGGTCGCTCCGCCACCACACCGGGAGTCTCGTTCTCGCCCACGATCGAGGCCCCCAACCGCGGTAAGCGCAGTGTCGGACTGTCCTTGGCGTTGAAACAGACTCGGCCGGTGTTCGAGGAACTCGTCCGGCGCAGCGACGTCTTCCTGACCAACTTGCTGCCCCAGGCGCGGGCGAAATTGCGGATCGACCTTGATGAGGTACGGCGTATCAATCCGTCGATCGTCTACGTCGCGGGCAGCGGATTCGGGAGCGAAGGTCCCGACCGCGAGACGGGAGCGCACGACGCGACGGCGTTCTGGGCGCGCGCAGGCAACGCCGACGGAGTCACGCCGACGGAATCCGAGGTGCCGACGGGCATGCCGGCGGGCGCATTCGGCGACAACATCGGTGGCATCACCATCGCGGGCGCGGTAGCCGCCGCCCTCTACGGCAGGCAAACGACTGGGCAGCCGTCGGTCATCGACGTCTCGCTGCTGGCGGTCGGGGCGTGGGCCAACCAGTCCAGCGTCAACCTTGCCATGCTCTACGGCTGTCCGCTGCCGAAGATCGACCAGCGGACGCAGGCGCCAGGCAATCCGCTCACCGGCGCCTACCGATGCTCGGACGGACGCTTCATACAGCTTTCGATGCTTCAGCCCACTCGCTATTGGACTCCCGTCTGCCGGCTCTTCGGACTCGAGGCGGCCGCCGTGGACGAGCGATTCGCCTCGCTCGAGTCGTTGGCGGCGCACGCCGATGAGGCCACCGCGCTGCTCGCCGACGCCATCGCATCGCGGACCTTCGGGGAGTGCACGCGGCTGCTGAGTCTGCTAAGGGGCCAGTGGTCTCCAGTGCAGGACGCCTGGGAAGTCGCCCATGACGAATCGCTGGTCGCCAACGGGCGCATCGCCGACGTCCGGGACGCTCAGGGAAATGAACAGCGGTTGGTGGCGAACCCGGTGAAGTTCGATGAGGCGGCCGCCCACCTGACCCGGGCGCCGATGTTCGCCGAACACACCGACGAGGTATTGCGGGAATTGGGCATCGGCGACCACGACCTGATCGAACTCAAGATCGAAGGTGCCATCACCTGAGCGCCGGTCAGGTCGACACTATTGACGGCGGTGGCGTGAATCCGGGGTTCGCCAATGCCGTTGCCATACCGCTGCCGATTGGCCCGGTTTCGTCGAACAGCGTCGCCACGCCGGTCGCGACGCCGGCGTGGCCGTAGTGCGTGACCGCGGCCAATCCGATGTAGACGCCCTCCGGCAAGCGACTGAGCGTGATCGTGTAGTCGGCGTTGATGAACTGCAGTCCCTCGGTGCCCCAATGGGTCAACGAACTGGTGACATCGCCGGCCATGACGGCGCGAGTGAAGGGCGACAGCGGCTCGTCGTCGACGAGAAACTTGGTCTCCCGCATCCACGCGAACTTCTGCCCGTAGTGTCGCCACTCTTTGACGCCGACACCCGGACTGCCCGCGACCGGGTCTCGGCCGAACGAGTGGAAGACCATCGGGACATCGGCCGCCAACACATCGGGCTCCGCCGGGACTGGGGGCATGGCGACCGGCGACGTCCACACCGTGTCCACGGCATGCTCGCTGCGGCGAAGGAACAATCCGCCGGCCCGGGCCACCATCACGTCGTTCTGCGTCATGACCGCGTCGACCAGTCGCAGCCGGCGGCCGTCGCGCACCACCGAAGAGTGCACCTGCAGGGGTTGCAACGCCACGGGCCTGAGCAGGTCGACCGTCAGCCGGGCGGGCTGAAGGTCGACATCGTCGACTTCTTGCTCGACCGCTCGCCCGAGTAACCCGCCGATGTAATTACCGCTGAGCGACGGACCCCACGGTCCTCTCGCCAAAAGGGTTGGAACATAGCCTTTTCCGTCGGTGACGAAGAAGCTCGTCGGCGCCGAGGCGGATGGATCCGCCGATGAATCTGTCATTGGACGCTCCCTCGCAGGCGGCATCGCTCGAGGAGGATCTGCGCCAGGCGTTCTGGATGGCTGAACATCACGTCGTGGCAGGCGTCGATGGGGATCACCCGTTGCACGCCGCCGAGCGCCGCGATGCTCGCGTGCTGGGAGCTCTGCGACAGGCACCGGTCTCGGGTGGTCAGCACCCAGGTGCGCGGCACGTCGCCGGGAAATCCGCTACGGTCCACCGGTTCTGCGGGAATTCGCGCCGCTTCGGTGTACAACCGCGACATCGCCAGCCGGCGCTGTTGCCTCGTCATGCCGTTGCAGAACGCGTACTGCGCGGCCACGCTTGGAACCTTGAACGGTCTGCCGCCTCGCGCGGCGAAGCGCGCGAAGGACGCGAGCGGACCGCCCAGGGTGTCGACGATCGCCTGTCCCTGGCGCGGGACGAACGCGCTGACGAGAACCATCTCGCGTACTCGGGCGGAGCCAAGTTTGGTGACGACGCCGGGGACTGTGACGCCGGCCATCGAGTGGCCGGCGATCACGATGTCGCCCAGACGTTCCCGCTCGATGTCGGCGACGACCGAATCTACCCACTCGCCGATAGTGGCGGTCGCCAAGTCGCCTGGCGTGCGGCCGCGGCCCGGTAGATCCACCGCGAGGGTGCGCAATTCCGGCTCTTCCCGTCGCAATTCGGCGACGACGAGGTCCCAGCAGTCACCGGCGTGTTCGCCGCCGTGGACGAGCACGAGGCCGGGCAGCGCCATCGTCGAGCCCTTCATTCGTCGATCAACTGGGAGCTCAGCATATCGATGTCGGTACGGAAGTCGCTGAAGCTCCGACTGGCCGGCTCAATGGTGATCCAAGTGACGCCCGCTTGGGCGTAAGCATCCAGCCGCGGTTGCACTGCGGCGCAGAATCTCTCGCAGTCACCGCTCGCGAGCAGGTCTGCTTCGAACGGGACGAAGGCGACGTCGGCGGTGCCGCGGCCCATCTCCGCCCGTCGCTTGTTCACCCTCGCCACCCAGTCGCCAAGCGTGTCGATGTCTTCGAGTGGGCGGGCGCGGGTGATCGCGGCCATCTCGCCCGACGCCGCCATCGGCATCCAGCCGTCGGCAACCTCCACGACGCGGCGTTGCGCGGCCGCGCCGTTGCCACCGATCCAGATCGGCGGACCGCCCGTCGTCAACGGCGGCGGCAACGCGACGTGACCGCTCACCCCGAACTCCGGCCCGTCGGGGTCGACGCCGGCCCAGGTTGCTTTCCACGCGGCGATCGCCTCGTCGAGTAGCGCGCCGCGGCGGTTGAAATCGGCGCCCAGCGCCTCGAACTCGGACTTCAGGTAGCCGGCCCCCGTACCCAGCGTGAAACGTCCGCCGGAGAGCAGATCGAAACTCGCGGCCGCTTTAGCCGTCAGATACGGGCTGCGATAACCCGATACCAGGATGTAGGTCATCAACCGGATCCGGGTGGTGGCGGCCGCCGCGAAGCTCAGTGACACGAACGGGTCAAAAGCGTGGTGCCCGCCGCGGGCCAACCAATCCCGGTCGGGATACGGGTGTTCGGACATCGAGAAGGCATCGAAGCCGGCGTCTTCCACCAATCGCGCGATATCGCCGATGCCTGCGCCCTCACACCACCGGTTCCAATGCTTGACGGCCCGCATCGGGAACATCAGGTTGTAGCGCACGTTGCTCCTCTTGTTGGTCCCCTTCGGTTCCATTGTCGCCGCGACTATCTCACCAACGATCGCGCGATGACTTCGCGCTGGACCTCGGTTGCGCCTTCGCCGAGTCGCTTGACCCGCAGGTCGCGAAACCATCGCTCCAGCGGCAGTTCGGTGGAGATTCCCAGTGCCCCGTGAATCTGGATGCAGCGGTCCAGAATTCGGTAGGCGGCCTCGGTGGCGAACATCTTGGCCACCGAGGCGTCTACCCGAACATCGCGGCCAAGGTCGGCGTTCCACGCGGCTTGGTAGATCAGCAGCCGGGCGGCCCGCAGGTCCACCTCACTGTCCGCCAGCATCCACTTGATGCCCTGCTTGTCGGCCAGCTTGCCCCCGAACACAACCCGGTCCCTTGCCCATTGGCAGGTCATGTCCAGCGCGCACTGCGCGATCCCGATCGGGCCGGCGGCATACACGATGCGTCCGTGCACGAGGAACTCGTTTGCCAGCGAAAAGCCCTGTCCCTCGGCGCCGATCAGTCGATCCGCGGGTATCCGCACATTGTCGAAGTGCAACTCGTACGGCGCAAAAGACGCCATCACGGGGATACGGCTGAACATGACTCCGGGGGTGTTCTTCCCCAGAATGAAGGCCGAGATGCCTTGGCGCCCCTCGCCGGTGCGGGCATAAATCACGCCCCAGTCGGCATCGAGGGCATGCGAGATCCACATCTTCGAGCCGTTGAGTACATAGCAGCCGCCGTCACGCGTTGCCTTGAGGTTGATCGCGCGCGCCGGATCCGACCCGCCGGACGCCTCGGTGATCGCGGTGTACGCCTTGGACATGGTGCCGTCGATGATGGGCTTGGCGTACCTGTCGAACTGCTCGGGCGATGCCTTGAACATGATGTTGGGCGGGTTGCCGCCGAACGCGCCGAGCGCCGGAAAGAAGGCTCCCATCCGGCATTTCGCGGCCTCCTCGGCGACCACCACTTGGCCGAGGACACTGAGCCCAGCGCCGCCGTACTCCTCGGGTGTCTGCAGCGCCCATAGCCCGAGCGCTCTGGCTCTGGCCTGCAGCTCGACGAGCTGCTCGCGGGGTAACCCGACCGTATCGTGGTCGAGCTTCTCCTCGAGGGGATGCACGTGGGCATCCATGAACCGCCGCACGGTGTCGCGCAGCATCACCAGCTCTTCCGGCAGCTCCCATGCACCGGAATGTTCTTCAGGCATCAGACTCTCGCTGCCGCCCGCAGGTCGCGCGCGCTCTGCAACTGCGGCTCATGGTTGGCCTCGTACTGCTCGATCCATTCGTGTGGCAACTTGCCCCACGCCTCACCGATCCGCAGCCGCTGCTGCGAGCTGAACACCTCCGCTGCGACGACGTCGCCGACGAAGATGGTGTTTTCATCGTTGTCCAGCGATCCCGTGATGCGGCACTCGACGTAGCTGTGCGCGTCGAGCAGGATCGGGGCGCCTGTGACACCCGGCTTGGTGTGTAGCGTGGAAATCTTGTCACCATCGCGGCCTGAACTGCCGCCGAGGGTCATCAGGATCTCCATCGACTTGTCGATCTCCTCCGGGCCGGCCGACAGCATGTGCATCGCGAAGATGCCAGAGTTGACCAGCATGTCGTGCGACTTGTTGTACTTGGTCAGGCTGACGGTCGCGCGGGGCAGTTCGGGCACGATGCTGGCCGAGCCGGCCGACAGCGATATCAGCCCATTGCCGAAACCGCCGTCGATCGTGGTGACTGCCACCGGAAATGGCCGCAGTCCGGCCAGCACCTTGTCGGCGGCCGCGAGATCCAACGTCATGTGAATTGCCCTTCTCGATTGGATTCAGCTCAGCCGAGCGTGAATGGGTCGCGGGTGTCGCCGGAGAGCTCCACCCACACCGCCTTGGTCTCGGTGAAGTCTTTGACGGCGTCGATACCGTTCTCCCGCCCGATGCCGCTGTGGCCGGTCCCGCCGAACGGAACATGGGGCGCTACAACACGATAGGCGTTGACCCAGACGGTGCCGGCCCGAAGCTTGGCGGCCACACGGTGTGCGCGGTGCACGTCCTTGGTCCACACCGCAGCGGCCAAGCCGAACTCAGTGCCGTTGGCGGCGGCAACCGCTTCGTCCTCGTCGGCGAAGGTCATCACCGCCAACACGGGTCCGAAGATCTCCTCGGCGACGGCACGCATCGAGGGGTCGACATCGGTCAGCACGGTCGGCTTGACGAAGTAGCCACCCAGGTCGGTGGCAGGCTCGCCGCCATGGGCGATCGTCGCACCCTGCTCCCGCGCGGAAGCGAAGTGCGACAGCACCTTCTCGTACTGCGGCTGATTGGAGACCGGGCCCATCTCGGTCGTCGGGTCCTTCGGGTCACCCAGTTTGATGGTCGCCGCCCTCGCGACGATCTTGTCCACCAGCGCGTCGGCGACGCTCTCGTGCACCAACAGCCGCGAGCCCGCCAGACACGTTTGGCCGGTGGCGGCGAACACACCGGCGATCACCCCATTGGCTGCGGCGTCGAGGTCGGCATCGGCGAACACCACCTGCGCCGACTTGCCGCCGAGTTCGAGGGAGAACCGGGTCATGTTGTCGATCGCAGCTTTGCCCACCTGAATGCCGGTGGCCGTCGACCCGGTGAACGCGATCTTGTCGACGCCGGGGTGCGACGCCAGCGCGGCACCCGCCTCCGGACCCCAGCCGGTCACGACGTTGATGACGCCCGGCGGAAAACCGGCCTCGGCAAACAGCTTTGCGAACGCCAGCGTCGATGTGGGGGTGTGGTCGCTGGGCTTGACGACGAACGTGCAACCGGCGGCCAGCCCGGCGGCCAACTTCCAGGTCAACAACAACAGCGGAGAGTTCCAGGGTGTGATCGCGCCGACCACGCCCACGGGTTCGTGGCGGGTGTAGACGAAGTAGTTGGGCTTATCCACCGGTATGACGTCGCCTTGCAGCTTGTCGGCCAGCCCGCCGTAGTAGGAGTAGTAGTCCGGCAGCGACCGCATCTGGCCGACCATCTCGCGAACCAGCTTGCCGCCGTCACGCACCTCGAGTTCGGCGAGCTGCTCGGCCTCGCGCGCGATGATCTCGCCGAGGCGAAGCAGCAGCTTGCCGCGGGCGGTCGCGGTGAGCGCACCCCACGGGCCATTGAGTGCGGCACGGGCGGCGGAGACAGCGCGATCCACATCAGCGGCCCCACCGTCGGGCACGCGCGCCCAGGGCCGGCCAGTGAACGGGTCGATGCTGTCGTAGGTCGAACCTGATGCGGCGGGCGATGATTCGCCCCCGATCAGCAGGTCGAAATCGACTAAATGGTCGATCACTATGTCGGTCATCGCCTCCTCCTCATCGTGTTCGAGGTTTCTTCTTGTTGTTCAACGAGTCCGGCTTGGCGCCGGCATTGCCGAGGTCGGTGAAGAATTTGCCGTGGCGGGCGGCGACGCTGGGGGTCAAATCACGGGCCTCCCACATCGCGCGCACGGTTCCCTGGACACCATTGGGTCTGCGCGCGGCGATTTCAGCGGCCAGTTCGAAGGCGCGCACGCGCAATTGATCATCCGGGACCACCTCGGTCACGAGTCCGATTCGCAAGGCGGTCTGGGCGCTCATCCGCTCTTCGCTGCCTAGCAAGGCCCAGCGCATCACCTCGCCGTAGGGTACGCCGAGGGCCAGCATGCCCATCGGTTCGAGCGCCGAGACGATGCCCGCATTGGCATGCGGGTCGAAGAACGTAGCCGTCTCACTGCAGATCGAGAAGTCGCACTCGTTAACGAAGTACATGGCGCCACCGGCCACGATGCCGTGCAGTGCCGCGATCACCGGCTTCCACACTTTGTGCGCTTTCGGCCCCAGTAATTCGCCCGGATCTTCCTGGTTAAAGATCGGCTTGTGCGTCCACCAGGTGCCCTCGGATACGTCGATGCCAGTGCAGAAGGCGCGGTCGCCGTTGGCGCACAACACCGCGACCCGGATGTCATCGTCATCGCGCACCCGAGCCCATGCCGTACCGAGGTCTGCGGCCATCTGTTCGGTGAAGCTGTTCATCTTCTCGGGCCGGTTGAGCGCCACGGTGGCGATGTGGTCGGTCACCTGAAATTCGATGGTGGCCAGGTCGGTCTGTTTCGTCACGGGCGCTCCTCGGTCGATGCGGTCGATACCGGCATCTTCGCACCCGACCCACTCACGTGGTTCACCTGGTTAGCGATCTCGCGTTTGAGGATCTTGCCTGCGGGGCCCAACGGGAACTCGCGCCGGAACACGAACCGGCGCGGCTGCTTGTAACCGGCCAGTTCCGCGCGACACAGCGCAGCCAGCTCGGCGGTCAATGCGTCCTCATCGGTGACGTGGGCCTTGGGAATCACGGCGGCAACCGGCGTCTCACCCCACTCAGGGTCAGGCACCCCGACCACCGCCACCATGTCTACGTCGCGATGCTGAGCGAGCACCCGCTCGATCTCAGCCGGATAGACATTGAACCCGCCGGAGATGATGAGATCGGTTTTGCGACCGGTGATATGGAGGTAGCCTTCCTCGTCGAGGTAGCCCAAGTCACCGCTGAGCAACCCATCAGGCCGGAACGTCTCCATTGTCTGCTCGGGCCGGTTCCAGTAGCCGATCGCGTTGGCAGGGCTGGTGATCACGATTTCGCCGACGTCGCCGGGTGGGGCATCGTTGCCATCGACGTCGACGACCCGGATCACGCACATCGGCGTTTCCTGCCCGCATGAGGTCGCAATCGAGGTTTTGCCGGCGACGATGTCGCGATGATCCTCGGGCGTGAGAATCGTTGCCTGTCCGCCGCATTCGGTGAGTCCATAACGCTGCTGCAGGTCGCAGCCGAGCAGGTCCATCGCTTTACGTGCCAAACCGGGCGGCACGGGGGCTGATCCGTAGGAGATGCGCCGCAGGCTCGACATGTCCCGCGGTGGTCCGTCTTCCAGGATCGCCAGCGTGCGGTGCAGCATCGTCGGGATGAACGTCGTGAAGGTGACGGCACTGCGTTCGATCTCGTCGATCACGGCCTGCGGGTCGAACCTCTGATGAATCACCATGGTCTGACCGAGATACAGCCATGACACCGTGCGGACCATGCCGCCTGCAGTGAAGAACGGGGTGGTGGCCAGCATGACGTCCGAGCGGTTGGCCTCCGTGACGAGATTCGTGTCAGCCGCCTGGTAGAGCAAGCCGCGGTGGGTATGCATCACGCCTTTGGCTCGACCGGTGGTGCCGCTGGTGTAGAGGATGAACGCGACGTCGTCCGGCGTGACGTCGCCGCGCTCAGCGCCGGGTTGCGCGCGCGACAGCGCCGTGTCGTAGTCGGTGACCAACTCGCTTGTGCTGTGCGCCGAGCTGGAGCCCACGCCTAATATCAGCCCCAGCTGGGTCAATTCGCCGAGAAACTTCTCCAGATGGTCGGCGTGGATAATCACCGCTCGTGCGCCGGAGTCGTCGCGCACGTGGGCGACCTCGTCGGGAGCCAACCGGATGTTCACCGGCACAGTGATCAGCCCGGCTTTTGCCAGACCGAATGAGATCTCCGGCCATTCAAGGCAATTGCGGGCGATCACCATGACCCGGTCGCCCGGCACCAGCCCCCGGCCGATCAGGAAGCCGGCGAGTCGACGGGCCCGGTCGTCGACCTGAGACCAGGTCAGCGTCCGGTCAGCGTCTATCAGTGCACGCTTGTCGGGGTAGCGGCGGGCGTTGTTGGTTGCGATGTCGCCGATGAGCATCAGATCAACAGGCCCTTCATATCAGGAAAGCAAGTGTCTCGACCGGTCCGCCCGCGTCGATCAGGTGTACGGTCTTGCGGACCAGCCTCGGGCCATCCGCCGACAAACGGATCGTGTGAATGACCCGGCCGGCCCAGAATCGTTGGCGCAGACGGTATTCGAACAGCGCAAAGTTGGATTCCACGGTGACGGTGTCGGCGCCGGCGTCCACCACCTCGCTGTTGGAGATGACGCGACGCATCACCGACGGCGGTGTCTGGGAGTGTCGGTTACCGGTGTTGAGCTGAGCCACCCGGCTTTTGATCCGTCGCCGGTTGTCGTTGATGTAGGCGAGCGTGGTGCGCGGGTCGTCGTCGGGGTGCATCGGGACGCGGTACTCGACCGTGTCGTCGTCATCGACCCACAGCGCCTCCCACTCCGAGTAGCGGCCCTCGTCGGCCAGTCGCGCCTCCAGGTATAGAAACGACAGGATCTCGGCGTCGGGCAGCGGACGCAGGGCGGGACGTGTCTGGGTGTGGGAGTTGACGGTCATGCTCCGGCCATTCCGCCGACGACCGCGGCCCAGTGCGAGTAGAAACCACGCTGCGGAGTCTCCGCGCTCTTGTCCCGATTGATGATGCCCGTCGAGTCATCGACATCGCTTTCCATACCGCGTGCCAGCATCAGCCACTCGGGCAGCTCGGCGGCAAGCCCGGCCTGGTTGCGCATGCCGATTTCGCCGTCGTCGGCGATCAGGAATCCCGCCGGGCCCATCGCCCCCTCCGAGCGGCGCAGCGTGCGTTCGTTCAACGCATCCTGACCGGGTATCAAAACCGCGGTGGTGTAGGCGATGGTGCGGTCGGGGGCCTGCGGCTCGACGAACATGACGTTCATCTCGGCCAGGAAGAGGTTGGGCCAGATCAATGTATGTGGTGGGCCGACGACCAGTGCGTCGTGCGCCTGCTCGGGACCGTACGCACCCTCGAGTGCCTGGACGTAGTCGGCGAGCTTGGTCCGTGGGATGCGCCCGTACCAGACGAATTCCTCGTCCAGCTTGCGGTATTCGTCGCTGTAGTCGATCTCGGAATGACCGTTGCCGAGGTCGCGGACCAGCACATCGACCTTGGTCGGAACGTGCGACACTTTGGCGGGTTTGATCGCGTCGTACACCGAGGCATGAGTGAACAATGCGTGGTAGCCGTCGACGTTGTTCTCCACCACCATCTTCCAGTTGGCATGGTGCAGGTGCTTCATCCAGTTGGCCCGCAAGTCGATCGTGCGGGTGGGGGACAGGTTCAGCAGCCGGTCGATGGCGCGTGTCGCCTTGCCGAGATGCTCAGTCAGGGACACGCCTTCAGAAGCGAGCGACGCGAAAATGAATCCGCCGTAGCTGTCCACGCGGGGCGCCTGGGCGAGGCCCAGTTCGGAGCGGACCTGGTTGAAAGCCTCGCCGTAACCTTCGCGCATCGGAACACCCTGCAACGCACCGGTATTGCTGAAGGTCCAGCCGTGATACGGGCACCGGAACGAGTTGGCGTTGCCCTTCTCGGCGTTGCACAGCTTGTTGGCCCGGTGGGTGCAGCGGTTGAGGACCACTCGGATGACACCGTCCTTGCCGCGCGCCACGACGACCGGGTCGTGTCCGATCATCCGGGTGAGGTAGTCACCCGGCTCGCTGACCTCGCTCTCATGCGCGACGTAGACCCATCCGGTCTTGAAGATGCTGTCCATTTCGCGGCGGAAGATCTCGGCGGACGTGTACACACTCCCGTGCACGCGGTCGGTGCGTATGACGGTCCCGACGTCGAAGTTGTCTGTCGCAGAAGCGGATTCAAGTGTTGTCACTGGTCCTCCAGGATGTCGATGGCCGGGATCGCGACGTCGCCGAGGTGGCGGAAACCGATGTGCACTGCTGTGCCGATGGGCGGTGCCGTGTCCGCGGGTTGGACGGTGGTCATCACCATTCGGTGTCCGCTCGACAGTTCGACGTCGACGATGGGGTAGGGTGCCACGCTGCGCACCAGGCCGGGCTCGCGCCGGTGCATGAGCGCCGCAGTATGTACTGTTCCGCGCGGATCGACTGTGCGCCAATCCCGTTCGCTGTGCCCGCAGCCGTCGCAGACCTGCTGGTCGAGCTCGAGTGGTAGCGCGCACGCCGCGCAGAACGGCACCGCGAGCTCGTTGCGTGCGGCCGCCCGGTACAGCGGCGCCAGCAAGTCGTCATCGGAAATGGGTGCCAGCGCACTGTCCAGCAGCCAGTCCTCGACCGCGGTGGCGGTCATGCGGCGCGCTCCAGCACCAGCGCCGCGTGGTGGTCCATCCGGCCGCCGATGCCGCCGACCAGCGCCACCGTGGCTCCCGGAACCTGACGCTGCCCGCCGCTGCCGCGCAGCTGAATCATCGCCTCCGCCAACGGCGTCATGCCCTGCAGATAAAACCCGGACAGCTGGCCACCGCCGGTATTGGTCGGCAGCCTGCCGCCCGGCCCGGTATGGCCGTCGCGCACGAACACCCCCGCGGGCACATCACCGGTGAGCCGGTATTCGTCGAGCAGCGCCAGGGTGACGATGGAGAACGGGTCGTACAGTTCGGCGACGTGCAGGTCCGATCGGACCATGCCGGCCTGGTCGAGCGCGTCCTGTACCGCGCGGGCACCGCCGCCGAACCACGACTCGGCTCCTGAGCGACGGCGCCGCACCGGATGCTCGCGCCCGGTGCCGCGAACCCGCAATCGGGTGCCGCCGGTCGAGGGCCGCCCGGTAAGGACGACGGCGACCGCGCCGTTCACCGGCCGCGCGCAGTCCAGCAGCCGAAGCGGTTCGGCGATCATCGGGGAAGCGTCATAGGCGGCGTCGTCGAGCGGCTCTCGGTTGACCGCGTCGGGATTGCCGCGCGCCCAACCCCTTGCGGTGGTGGCCACCGAACGCAGCGCGTCGGCACTGGTGCCGGTTACATGCAGCCAGCGCTGGGTGAGCAGCGCATACGTCGGCACCGAGCCGAGCAGCCCTGAGGCCCGCTCCAGCCCGCGCACCCCGACGTTGCCGCCGCTGTGTGCGTAGGTCGATCCTGCGCCGCGGCCGGCCGCCAGGGGTGCGTCGGCGAACACGCACAGCACGGTCGCGGCCTCACCGGTGACGATCGCGTGGCGTGCGCGCTGGATCATGGCGATGGTCGTGGCGCCTTTGATCTCGACGTGCTCCAGCAGACGCAGGTCCGAGAAGCCGGCGGTGGCGGCGAATCCGACCCCCAGCCGGTCCGGCCGGACGCCCTGCGACGAGCCGACCAGGATCCCGTCGACGTCAGCGCGCCCGAGTCCGGCGTCGGACAGCGCGGCGGCGCTCGCCTGGACGGCCAGTTCGAGCGGTGTCGCGCCCGGCCGCAGGGACATCGCGGTCATGCCCAGGCCGACCAGGTCGGCATCGGCGGCGCTCACGGCTGCTCCGGTGGCCGGCGCTCGCCGCGATAGTTGCCCACCCGCACCCATTCTTCGCGGTCTTCGGGGGTGGCCAAGGTGAAGCTGGCCAACTCCAACGGGCACAAGAAGACCTGCTCGCCGCCCTCGAGGTCCTCGACGAGCAGGCGGGGGCCGTTGCCGTTGATGTCCAACGACAACCGCACGGCCGCGAACTCGTTGACCAGGTCGGCGAGGACGCGGCGTCCGGCCGGAGTGTTCACCTGCCCAGTATTACCGCATACAAGTGTCAGAATCAATGGAGGGAGACGCAACGCCCGCTTCCTTATCGCGCACGGGCCGAGCGGTGTGAGCCGTTCTTCACATGGGAACATAGAGCTTGTGCGACGATGGGAAGCGCGCGAGGCGACGTCAACACTAGATGACAGATGTGTCAGATACGGACATGCGAGAAGGTGAGATGAGTCAAGTACAAGCACCGGCCCCGGCGGTCGACGTGAGCCGAGTCGACACGGAGAACTACCGCAGCATCTGGATGTATCTCAAGGAACTGGCGTTTCGGCAGGGGTTCACCGACATCGGAGTCAATGGAGTGTCCGTCCGAACCCGCTATGCCGAGGCGGGCGACCCGGACAAGCCGCACGCGATCCTGCTGCACGGCACCGGCGGTCATTGGGAGACGTTCGCGCCCAACCTCGCCGCACTCTCGCAGCACTTCCATTGCGTGGCGATCGACATGGTCGGCAACGGGTTCTCCGACAAGCCGGACTACGACTACGAGATCGCGGTGTACGTCGAACACGTGTTGGGGGTGATGGACCACTTCGGCATGGCGTCGGCCAACTTCATCGCGATGTCGCTGGGCGCGTTCGTGGCATCCGCGGTGTCCGTCGGCCACCCCGACCGGGTGGACAAGGTGATCCTGATGTCGCCGGCCGGACGGGAAGCCTCGGCGTCGAACATGGCGCGCATTCGCGCCGAACGAACCAAAGCGGTCAACGAGCCGACCTGGGAATCCCTGCACGCCGTGTTCGCCCACCTGATCGCCGACGAAGCCAATCGCCTCCCGGACCTCATCGGCCTGCGCCAGGCCGTCTATCGGCGCGAGGACACCCGCAACACCATCGACCGGCTGCTGATCCTGCAGGACGAGGAGGTGCGGCACCGCAACCTGATTCCCGACGACAAGTGGCGCGGGATCACCGCACCGGTGATGATCGTCGCCTCGGGCAAAGACCATGGGGTGTACCAGGACACCGCGCGCACGATCGCGGACCTGATCCCCAACTCAGAGGTGTTTGAAATGCCCTCGGTGCGGCACTGGCCGCACTTCGAGGATCCCGAGGCGTTCAACGCCGCGGCGATCGAGTTCCTCACGAGATGAGCAGACCGGCCGAGGACGAAATCTCGGACATAGCCCGGCGGCTGTACGAGGCCGAGCAGACCCGCACGCCGATCCGGCAGTTGTCACTCGAGTATTCCGATATGACCATCGACGACGCCTACGCGGTGCAGCGGGCACTCGTCGCGCTGAAGGTCGCCGACGGACGAGAAGTCAAGGGCCGCAAGATCGGCCTGACTTCGAAGGTGATGCAGCGGGCGGTGTCGATCGACGAACCGGATTACGGCGCGCTGTTCGACGACATGTTCATCGAGGACGGCGGCCGCATACCGGTCGGTCGCTATATCCGTCCACGCGTCGAGGTCGAGTTGGCGTTTGTACTGGGTGAGCAACTGTCCGGCCCGGGCGTCACGTTGTTCGACGTGTTGCGGGCCACCGAGTTCGTGACTCCTGCGCTCGAGATCCTCGACGCCAGGGTGCAGATGTCGGACCCCGAGACCGGCCATCTGCGGACCATCGTCGACACCATCGCCGACAACGCCGCGGATGCCGGCCTTGTCCTGGGCGGGCGGGTGTTCCGCCCATTGGACGCGGACCTGCGCTGGGTGGCGGCGCTGCTACTGCGCAACGGCACGATCGAGGAGTCTGGGGTGGCCGCCGCAGTGCTCAACCATCCCGGCAATGGCGTGGCCTGGCTCGCCAACCGGCTTGCTCCGCATGGGGTTTCACTGAAGCGCGGTGAGGTCATCCTGTCCGGATCGTTCACCAAGCCGGTGTTCGCCGAACCCGGGGACAGCTTCGTCGCGGACTACGGACCGCTGGGCACGGTGTCGGTGACGTTCGATGCGGAGGCTTCGTGACGAATCGGTGGACGCAGCGCATCAGCGACGGTGACGCGCGGATCGGCATGTGGGTGGCCTCGGGCAGTGGCTACGTCACCGAGATCTGTGCGGGGTCCGGGATCGACTGGCTGCTGCTGGATCAGGAGCACGCTCCCAACGATTTGCGCACCACGCTCGAGCAACTGCAGGTTCTCGCCGGCTACCCGGACGTCGACGTGCTGGTGCGCCCGCCATCGGGCGATCCCGTCGTCATCAAGCAACTGCTCGACATCGGGGCGCAGAACATCATCGTCCCGATGATCGACGGGCCCGACCATGCGGTCGCGGCGGTTGCGGCCACTCGGTATCCGCCCGAGGGCATCCGCGGCGTCGGCAGCGCGTTGGCCCGGGCATCGCGTTGGAACCGGATTTCTGACTATCTCGTCACCGCCGATGCGACGGTGTCGTTGACCGTTCAGGTGGAGAGTATGGCCGGTCTGGCTCTGCTCGGCGAGATCGCCGACGTCGATGGGGTGGACGCCGTCTTCATCGGTCCGGCCGACCTCGCAGCCTCGATGGGCAAACTCGGGCAACCGGAGCATCCAGACATCGTGCGCACCATAGAGACTGCATTGGCGACCATCGTGGAACACGGCAAACACGCCGGGGTGAATGCGTTCAGCGAACCGTTGGCACGCCGCTACATGACCGCCGGCGCGAGCTTCGTGCTCGTAGGAGCGGACGTGGCGCTGCTGGCCCGCGGTACCGAAGAACTGGCCGCGAGGTATCGCGATCAATGACCGACGCATTGTTTCTGACTATCGTGTCACCTAGAATTCGGGATCATGGACCTCGACTTCACGCGTGACCAACTCGAGTTCCGTGACCAGGTCCGTACGTGGCTCGACGAAAACAAGCCGGCCGAGCCGCGCCCGCGCGACGACGCGGGTATCCGCGAATACGACCTCGCTTGGCAGCGCACGCAGGCCGAGGGTGGCTGGGCCGGCATCGCCTGGCCCACCGAGTACGGCGGTAAAGGGCTGACGCTGCTGCAGCAGTTGATCTGGTATGAGGAGTACGCCGCGCGGGGGTTCCCCGGCATCGATGCCTGCTTTGTCGGTAACTCGCACGCCGGGCCGACCCTGATCACCCGAGCAACCGATGAGCAGAAGTCGTTCCACCTACCGAAAATCCTTGGCGGTGAGGTGATCTGGTGTCAGGGCTTCTCTGAGCCCGACGCCGGATCGGACCTGGCGGCGTTGCGTACCAAGGCGGTCATCGACGGCGAGCACCTGGTGGTGTCGGGGCAGAAGCTATGGACCAGCTTCGCCACCGTGGCCGACTTCCAGGAACTGCTGGTGCGCACCGACAACACCGGAAGCAAGCACAAAGGCATCACCTGGGTGATCTGCGACATGAGCACACCGGGCATCGACGTCCGCCCGATCGAGACCATCGAGGGCGGTTCGGAATTCTGCGAAGTGTTCTACGACGACGTCCGGATACCGCTCAGCAACGTGGTCGGCGAGGTGGGCGACGGCTGGTCGGTCGCGATGGCCACGCTGTCCTTCGAGCGCGGCACCGCGTTCACCGCCAACCAGGTCCGGCTGGCGAAGATCATTGAGGACCTCATCGACTACGCTCGCGACCACGTCGGCCCAGACGGCCGCCGCCCCGCCATCGCCGACGACGAGATCGCGCGGCGGCTGGCCCGGGCTCGCGCCTCGGTGGCGTCGTTGCGGGCGCTGACCTACACGAACATCTGCGAGGCGATGAAGACCGAGACGCCCGGCCCTCGTGGTTCGATCGTCAAGCTGATGTACGCCGAACTGGCCAAGGAGATCGGCAAGTTGGCCATGGACCTGCTCGGTCCGGCCTCGTTGCGGCATTCGTCGCGCTGGGACGTCGACGGCTGGGTCGGTTATTACTACTACAGCTTCTCCCAAGCCATCGGCGGTGGAACGTCGGAGATTCAGCGCAACATCGTCGGCGAACGGGTGCTGGGGCTGCCCCGATGAGCACCGTGAGGAGACGGCCATGAACCTGCTGCCCGGAGCTGAACAACTCGAAATCATTGCGGCTGCAGGTGAATTCCTGGCCGAACGGATGCCGGTCGAACGGATCCGCGCCAATCGCCTTGCGGAGGTGTCGATTCCCGAGTCGCAGTGGCGAGAATGCGCCGAGTTGGGCCTGCTCACACTCGGACTCGACGAGGAGTACGGCGGGTCAGGGCGGCCCTTGGACGACGAGGCGCTGCTGTTCGTCGAACTCGGCAAGCGCCTCGCGCCAGGTCCGTTCCTGGCATGTACGTTGGGCGCCCGGGTGGCGGCCCGGTGCGGCGACGACGCACTGGCGCAACGGATCGGTTCGGGCGCGGCGCCGGTGGCCCTCGCGGTGTTGCGCGGCGACGGTGACGTGCGCCCGGTGAAAGGCACTTTCGATCTGTTCGACCCGGCGGGTGCCTCGTACGCTCTGGTGGTGGCCCGTAGCGGTGCCACTCTGGTCGACATCGGTTCCTTCGGCCCGCTGGTATCCGTGAGCGCCGCAGACCCCGGTACCCGGATGTCCACCGCCACAGTCGAATCCGCCGAACCCCTGCACTGGCTGCCGGCCGACGACGACTGGATCTGGGGACGCGCCATGGTGCTCGCGGCGGGTTACCTCACCGGCTTGGCCGCGGCCGCGGCGGCGTCAGCAACCGAACACGCGAAGACCCGTGAGCAGTTCGGCAAGCCGATCGGCGTGCACCAAGCCATCAAGCACGCCTGCGTCAACATGGAGATCGCCGCCGAGGCCGCGCAGGCGCAGACGTTCTTCGCCGCGATCGCGGTGGCGGACGGCCGCGCCGACGCGCTGCTGCAGGTGCTGTCGGCTGTCACGGTGGCTGGGTCGGCGGCCGTCGACAATGCCGCCGCCGGCATCCACGTATTCGGCGGTATGGGTTACACATTCGAGAACGACATGCACCTCTATCTGAAGCGCGCGCATGTGTTTCGCCACTTGTTCGGGGAGCCCACCGATGTGCTGGCGGAGCTGCTGGCCCAGGACCGCGCCCAATGAGTGGCACGGTCGCCATCGCGGGCGTCGCCCTATCCGACGTCGGCCGGGTCGACGACAAAGGACCCTACGAGCTGATCGCGCAGGCCAGCAGGCGCGCTCTGGCTGATGCCGGTCTGACGCCCGACGATGTCGACGGGTTGGCCTCGACCGGGCAGGGCACCCTGCCCCCGGTCGACGTCGGCGAGTATCTCGGGCTGCGGCCACGCTGGATCGATTCCACGGCGGTCGGGGGCGCGTCGTGGGAGGTCATGGCCGCCCATGCGGCCGACGCCATCGCCGCCGGGCACGCCGACGTGGTGCTGCTGACCTACGGCTCGACCGCTCGCTCGGATCTCCGAAAAGGGTTGCGGGGAGCCAACATCAACTGGGGTGCTCGTGGACCGCTGCAGTGGGAAGCGCCGTACGGCCATACTCTGGTCTCCAAGTACGCGATGGCTGCGCGGCGACACATGTTCACCTACGGCACCACGATCGAGCAGCTGGCGGAGGTGGCAGTCTCCGCGCGGTTCAACGCGGCCGACAATCCCGAGGCCTACTACCGCGACTCGATCAGCATCGACGACGTGCTCGCCGGACCGATGATTGCCGACCCATTCACCAAGTTGCACTGCTGTATTCGCAGTGACGGTGGCGCCGCCGCCGTCCTCGTCAGCGCCGAGCGCGCGAAGGATCTTCGTAGCAAGCCGGTGTGGGTGCTCGGCTCGGGGGAGACCACTTCGCACATGCTGATGTCCCAGTGGGACGACCTCACGGTCGGCCCGGCCGCGGTCAGCGGGCCGCTGGCCTTCACCCGCGCCGGTGTCTCTCCATCCGACGTCGACGTCGCCGAGATCTACGACGCGTTCACCTACATGCTGCTGCTCACCCTCGAAGACCTGGGCTTCTGCCCGAAAGGGGAAGGTGGCGGATTTGTCGAGAAAGGCTCGTTGCGGTTGGGCGGCGAACTTCCCACCAACACCGATGGCGGCGGGCTGTCGGCGTGCCACCCGGGTCAGCGGGGGTTGTTCCTGCTGGTCGAAGCAGCCCGTCAGCTACGCGGCGAATGCGGACCGCGGCAGGTACCCGACGCCCGGATCGCCTGCGTCAGCGGCACGGGCGGCTGGTTCTGCTCCAGCGGCACAATGATTCTCGGCGCCGAGGAGCCGTAATTGAATCGCGCACCGCTGAGCGCCGACGTCGTCGACACCCGGGCGATGCTGGAGGCGGCGGCCGCCGTCCACGGGGATGTCGAGGCGTATGTCGAGCCTGGGGCGCGAATCACGTTCGCGGAGTGGATCGGCCGGGCCCGAAGCGTGGCCACCCAGTTCGCCGACCTCGGCGTCGGCAAGGGCGACGTGGTGACGCTGTGGCTGCCATCGGGCGTCGACTATGCGACGTGCTACGCCGCCGCAGCGATGATCGGTGCGATCACCACCGGACTGAACCCGCGGCTCGGTCGTAGAGAGACCGAATTGATTCTGCAGCAAGCGGATCCAGCGCTCATTGTCGCCGACGAGCATCTCGGTGCGCTACCCGACACCGGGCACCGGCTGCTGTCGCGGGATGCGCTGTGCAGCGACACGTCGCGATCGGCACCACCTGCCGTGGAGCTCAACCGTCGGGACCTGGTTGCGTTGATCTTCACCAGCGGAACGACCGGTACGCCGAAGGGCGCGGCCTTCGATGCCGACCGATTGGCTGCGGGTGCGGCAGCGTCAGGCGTGATGAGCGCGCCCTACGATAGGCGCCTCACGTCGACGCCGTTTTCGCATGCGGGCTACATGTTCAAGCTCTGGGATCAGTTGGTGTGGGGCAGCACGCTGGTGGTGCCACCGGCGCCGTGGTCGGCCCAGGGCATGTTCGACGTGCTCCGCGACGAGCGGGTGACCGTGGCGGGTGCAGTGCCGACCCAGTGGGCCAAGCTGCTCGATGTTGGTGGCGTGAGCCCGCAGGCGTTGCCGCACTTGCGGATTGGGGTGGTGGCCACCGCTCCGGCACCGCCGGAACTGGTCCGGCGGGTCGCGGAGGGTATCGGGGTTCCGCTGGTCGTGCGGTACGCGATGACCGAGTGTCCGACCATCTGCGGCACCGAACCGAACGATGCCCCCGAGATTCAGTTCCGCACCGTGGGGCAGCCCGCCGCGGGCATGGACGTAAGGATCGGAGCCGACGGCGTGGTCGAGGTGAGCGGCCCGTGTGTGATGCGGGGCTACTGGCGTAACCCGAAACTCACCGCCGAGGTGCTGCGCGACGGTTGGCTGCGTACCGGCGATGTCGGCACCCTCGACGCCGACGGCAACCTCACCCTCGTCGGGCGCAGCGGTGACATGTACATCCGCGGTGGCTACAACGTCCACCCCGGCGAGGTGGAGCGGGCGCTGTCCGATCATGCCGCCGTGAAACATGCTGCAGTCGTGGGCTGCTCGGCCCCGGTGATCGGAGAGATCGGCGTCGCGTGCGTCGTGCCTGCGGACGCCGCCAGGCCGCCGACGCTGGCCGAGTTGCGGACTTACGTGGCGGACGAACTGGCCGACTACAAGGCGCCCGATGAGCTCCTCATCGTAGACGAGCTGCCGTTGACACCCATGCTCAAGCCGGACCGACGTGCTTTGCGCGAGCTGATCGCGTTGCGCGATAGGGACATTGAACGTCGAGCCGTTTGACCTCATCGATATGGGGAGAGATCGTGACCCTGCGCGCTGCGGTCAGGCTCCGCAAGACTAATGCATTGACATTAATCTTGCGCGCTGCAATGCTGGCGTGGCGTGCGTCACAGCACGTCGTGACCAGACCTGCCAGCACACACCGTAGGAGCGAACATGCCGGAAGCCGCAGCGGCGTCGGACGCCCCGCTGGCCGGCCTCGTGGTGGTCGACCTCTCGACGACTCTGCCGGGAGCGCAGGCGACGCAGTTCCTTGCCGACTGCGGCGCCGAGGTGATCATGGTCGAGCCGCCGGACGGTAGTCCGCTGCGCCAGCTCGCGGGCTGGCCCGCCCTGCTCCGCGGCAAGCGCAGCGTGACGTTGGACCTGCATGACGACGCTGATCTGGAGCGGCTGCGTGCTCTGTTGCGCCGCGCCGATGTCATGGTGAACACGATGCGGCCGACCACGGCCGCGCGCGTCGGACTAACCGGCGAGGCGCTGTCGCACGCCTATCCACGACTCGTCGCAGCGACGATCACCGGCTGGGGGTCGACCGGGCCGTTCCGTGACTACAAGGGCTGGGAAGCCCTGGTGATGGCGAAGACCGGTGTCATGCACGAGAAGCGCGGATTGACGAGCAGGCCGGGACCGGCTTTCATCACGTTCTCCTACGCTTCGTGGGGAGCCGCGCACGCCGCTGTGCAGGGCGTGCTCGCCGCGCTCCTAGAGCGGGAGAGCAGCGGGCGCGGCCAAACCGTCGAAACCAACCTGGTCACCGGGATGGGTTCGATGGATCCGTACAACTGGTTCTACGAGATGGTGCTCGAACGGTATCCGGGCGCCTTCGAACCCATGGACGCCGCCTACGACGATCGGGGTCGGCCGCAGGCCTACCTCATCTACGCGCTGCTGGTGTGTCCGACGAAGGACGGTCGCTGGCTGCAATTCGCTCAGGTGTCGCCCAAGCTGATCGGCGCGTGGCTCACCGAACTGGACTTGCTGAAGGAGCTCGGCGACCCGAAGTGGCAGGGCTTTCCGATGCTGCCGACTCCGGAACTGCGTACCGAGTGGTGGGACATGATGATCGAGCGGGTGGGCGCCCGCACCCTCGCCGAATGGCAGCAGGCCATGACCGAGAACCTCGACCTGAGCGGGGAACTGTTCCGGAGTCCCGTGAACTCGCTCGACCACCCGCAGACCGCTCACGAAGGCCGCGCCGCCACCGTCATCGACCCTGACCTCGGACCGGTCCGCCAACCGTCGACCCTCATCCATGCCGGCGGCAAGCCACTGACCCAGCTTCGGCCGGCACCGCGCATCGGCGAGCACAACGACGTCGTGTCGTTCGCGGCCGCCGACGCCGATGGGGCCGGCGTGAGCTCCGACGACCCGCCGTTGAAGGGTGTGACGGTGCTGGAGTTCGGCAGCATGTTCGCCGGACCGTACGGCGCGACGCTGCTGACCGACCTGGGCGCCCGTGTGATCAAGGTCGAGCCGCTGGACGGCGACAACATTCGCAACTTGGTCGCATTTCCTGAGGCGGGCGGTGCAAAGGTGTTGCAGGGCAAGGAAAGTGTCGCGATCGACTTCACTAAGCCCGAAGGCCTTGAATTGGTGTACGAACTGGCCAAGCGGTCCGACATCGTGCTGCAGTGCTTCCGGGGCAAAGCTGCCGAGCGCGCGAAGATCGACGAGGCGTCACTCAAGGCGGTCAACCCGGATTTAGCGTTCGTGACGACCTCGGGTTACGGGGTCGACGGCCCGTTCGCGCACCGCGCGGCCTATGCGCCGTCGGTCGGTGCGGCATCCGGGCTCGCGCTGGTCGATAGCAACGACACGGGCGAGCCGGCCACCGACTTGGATGACCTGCACCGCAGGGCGGTTCGACTCCACGCGGGCGGGGCGGTTCCCGCCGTGCAATCCGACGGTATCGCCGCGCACGGTGTGGGTTCGGCGCTGCTCGTTGCGTTGTACGCCAAGCGTCGCGGCAAGACGCTGACGAACGTGGTGACGACCATGCTCGGGACCGTTCAGCAGGCAATGATCGCGTACAACGCGAGCTATGCATCCCGTCCCGCCGAGACGGCCGCCGACGAACAGTTCTTCGGTATGAATGCCCTGTACCGGATGTACCGCGCGGCAGACGGTTACGTCTTTCTCGCTGCGCCATTGCCGCGCGAATGGCCGGCGCTGACGAAGGCGATGTCGCCCTACGTCGACTTGCACGCCGATGAGCGCTTTGCCGATGCCGAATCTCGCGCGCAGCACGACGACGAGCTAATTGCTGCATTGACAACCGTTTTCGCCAGTAAGACCAAGCTGGAGTGGGAGCACGAACTGTCCGCCCAGGATGTCGGCTGCGTCGAGGTCGTGGAGGCCAATTCCGAATTGGTGCTGCAAACTGATCCGTATTACGAAGCCGGCTATGCCGTGGACGCCTACAGCCCGATCTTCGAAGAGCACCGCCGGCTCGCCCCGTTGTGCCGGTTCTCCCGCTCACGCACCCTGGCCGACGCGGGATGCACCATCGGGCAGCACACCGAGGCGGTGCTACGCGAAATCGGGCTGGACGACGCCACAATCGCCGACCTGAGGGCAACGGAGATCGTGGGCGGCGGCTGACCTTCCCGTCACCTTCTCGCGCGAGCAGACGCAAAATCTCCTTCGCCTCGGCGTGTCGCGGTAATTATGCGTCTGCTTGCGAGGAGGGGGGATCAGTGGTCGTCGGCGATCAGCGCCCGCGTTTCGTACGACACCGGCGCCGTCAGCATGCCGACCCAGGTGTCGACGTAATTGTGCAGCTGCGCTTCGCTGAGGCCATGGCCGGCGCGGGCGGCGGCGGCCAGCACGTTGACCAGGCTGATGTACAGCTGAAAT
Source organism: Mycobacterium mantenii (assembly GCF_010731775.1). Lineage (NCBI taxonomy): Bacteria > Bacillati > Actinomycetota > Actinomycetes > Mycobacteriales > Mycobacteriaceae > Mycobacterium > Mycobacterium mantenii. Next base: position 4,663,141 of record NZ_AP022590.1, read on the forward strand.
GTCCGGCCACGCCGGATTCGCTCGGGCAGGTCCTGCAGCGCGGCGTCGACCAGTTCCTCCAGCTTCTCCTGCGTCCAATCGTCGTCGACGTGATCCGGCCAGTATTCGCTGCGAGCCCGCGGATCCTCGGCAAGCCGGGCCAGGAAGGGCGCGAACATCTCGCCCGCGGCGATGCTGTTGGCCAGTGGGCGCACCAGCAGCCACACCACCGCGCGGGGATCCGCCTCCTTGCCTTCCTCGCGCATGCTCGCGAGCATTTCCCGGCGATCAGACCCGAGTGACGCTTGGCGGTAGGAGATCAGCGCACGGATCAGACCGTCGCGGGAGCCGAAGTGATAGCGGATCACCGAGGTGTTGGACTGCCCGGCGGCTTGCTGAATCTCGCGCAGCGTGACGGCCTCGATACCCCGGGTGGCGAACAGCCGCTCTGCGACCTCCATCAACATCACGCGGGTCGATTCGCCCGAGGCATTTCGCCGGCGTGACCCAGCCGCCGATTCAGTGCTCGTCATGGACCTCCTCACGGGTCGCCTCAGTTTTACCGGTAGGGCAGCCTCAACAGAAATAATAATGCCGCTGCATTAGAAAGTCTGGACTTCCGGGCGTTCGGCTGGCATCATTCGGGTGAGCAATCGGACCGCGGAGGGCCAATGAGCATGATCTGGACGAATTCGGGTGACTCGCACTTCCTGGAACCCGACGACCTATGGCAGTCCCGGTTGCCGAAGGCGCTCGCCGACCTGACGCCGCACGCCGAGAAGGATCCCGACGGCGAGTACGAGACCGTCTCGGTCGACGGACAGATCTTTCGGCGCAAGCTGCCGTCGTCGGCGATGGAGGCCTTCATCGAGGAAAGCATGAAGCCGCAAGGCATCCGCGACGCCAAGGCACGGCTGGGGGACTTGGACAAAGAGGGTGTCTGGGGTGAGGTCATCTTCCCGTCGCTGGGCATGTGGGCGTCGACATTTCGCACCCCTGAACTACTCAAGGCATGCATGCGCGCCAGCAACGAGTGGGCGCTCGAGGAGATCTGCGCGGTGTCGCCGCGCTATGTGGTGACCGCCCAGGTGTCGACACTGATCGTCGAGGACGCCGTCGAGGAATTGCATTGGGCCGCAGGCGAAGGCTTCAAGGCGGTGTTCTTGCCGACCACGCCGCATCCGAGCGCCCCGGACTGGCATCGCAAGGAGTGGGAGCCGTTCTGGGCGGCGGCCGAAGAAGCCGGCATGGTGGTCGCGTTTCACATCGGCACCGATCCGGTCGACATGACCGTCGGTGGCGCGTCGGGCGGAGCGGGGATGGTGTACCGCGGGCCGGGCGGAGCGGTGATGAACTACGCCGAGACCACGTTCTCCGGACAGCGGGCGGCGATGAAGATGGTCGCCTCCGGCGCACTGGACCGCCACCCCGACCTTCGGGTGCTGATCTCCGAAGGCGGTGCCACCTGGGTGCCGTTCCTCGGTGACCGGATGGTCGAGGGCTACCGCCAACACCATATGGCGGTGCGGCCCAAGCTGACTCGTAGTCCCAAGGAAATCCTCTATACCCAGGTGTATGCGTCTTTCCAGCATGACGAGACCGCGGTCGCAGCCTACGAGCACATGGGCTACAAGAACGTGATGTTCGGCAGCGACTACCCGCACATGGAAGGCACTTTCGGCCACACCCAGGACACCCTGAAGGGGCTGTTCGACGGGGTGGGCGACGAGACCCGGCTGCGCATCACCCAGGGCACTTTCTACGAGCTGTTCCCCGATGTGCCGCCCATCCCAGCCGAAAAGTTCTGAGCGCGTGGCTAGTTCGTCCGGGCTGCGCGACGTCGCGGTCGTGGGTGTCGGCGCCACACCCTATTACAAACGCGGCGGATCATTGCCGAAGTCGATTACCGAGTTGGCCGGCGAGGCCATCCTGGCTGCGTGCGAGGATGCCGGCCTTCCCGTGACCGACGTCGACGGCTTCGCTTACTACTCGGGCGCCAGCGCGGGCTACACCGAGAAGATGGACACCGCCGACTTCGTGGAAACGCTTGGGATTCCGGAAGTTCGCTTTACCGCCGCACTGACCTCTGGCGGCGGTGGCTCGGCAGGCGCGATCGGGTTGGCCCGAGCCGCCATCGTCGCCGGCGATGCCTCGGTGGTCGTGACGGTGATGGCGCTGCAACAGTCCAAACAGCGCCTCGGATCGGTGTTTTCGGCGATCGAACCCGATCCGATCAACTCATTCCTGCAGCCGTCCGGGCTCTTCGGGCCCGGCCAGTTGATGTCGGTCATGGCTCGTCGACACATGCACCTGTATGGCACCCGTCGCGAAGCGTTCGCCGAGATCGCCCTCTCGACACGGGCTAACGCGACGAATCGGCCGAAGGCGATGCACCGCGAACCGCTGACGCTTGAGGACTATTTCAACGCTCGGATGATCGCAGAACCGTTGTGCCTCTACGACTTCTGCCAGGAGACAGACGGGGCGGTGGCCGTGATCACTACGAGCATGGATCGCGCCAAGGATCTGAAGCAGCCGCCGGTGCCGGTGGTCGCCGCCGCCCACGGTGGTGTGCGCGACTGGGGCCGGGCCTTCGCGTGGATGGGGATGCCCGACGAATACTTCGCCTCCTCGGGCAACGCGCCCATCGCCAAGCGGCTCTACCAGCAAGCCGGCATCAGCGCCGACGACATCGACGTCGCGCTGCTCTACGACCACTTCAGCCCGATGGTGTTGATGCAACTCGAGGACTACGGCTTCTGCGACAAGGGGGAGGGCGGCGCATTCGTTGAAAGCGGAGCGATTCGGTATGACGGCGGCTCGATCCCGGTCAACACCCACGGTGGTCAGCTCTCCGAGGCCTACATCATCGGCATGACCCACATCATGGAAGGGGTTGAGCAGATGCGCGGGACCGCCATCAACCAGGTCGCTGACGCCGAACTCGCTCTCGTCACCGGGGGGCCGGCGAGCCTGCCCGTGAGCGGGCTGATTCTGGGGCACGCCGCATGAGTACTGCAGCTGTCACCCTGGCCACCACGATCCCTGGCGAGCACGTGCGGATCGCCGTCAACAAAGACACTGAACCGTTCTGGCAGGCCGCTAAGGAGCGGCGGCTGGTGGCGCCACAGTGCGGCGATTGTCAGACCTTCCGCCTGCCACCGACACCGTTCTGCCCCAATTGCCAGTCCAAGAACGTGAATTGGGTCGATCTCAGCGGCGACGCGGTGGTCTACAGCTTCGCAGTCGTGCACGGGTTTCCCGGCATGCCGGATCTGGTGCTGGTGCCAGCGGTCCTTGACCTGCCGGACGCGCCCGGTGCGCGACTGGTCTCCAACATCGTCGACGTCGCACCCACCAACGTCACGATCGGAATGCCTGTCCGCGTTGACTTCTCACCTATTTCCGACGGCTGGCTGCTGCCCGTCTTCCGGGTCGCCCGTCGGGGCGAGGAGTAACGCCGTGTCCGACGACAGCGCCCTGCACGAGAAACCCCTCGAGTTCCTCACCAGCATCGCCAATACCGGCGGGTCCTGTGACGGCCAGGCGATCCTGCCCGTCAATGGTCACTTCCGGTGCACGTGCTCTTGCGGCGACTGGGACGTCGAAGTCGATGATCCGCAGGAAGGACTGCGGCAAGCAAGGATTCACACCGGCAGCGTTGCCGACTGAAACAAGAGGAGCCAAATCCGTGGGAAATCTGAACGGCAAAGTCGCCTTCATCACCGGAGCAGCGCGAGGCCAGGGTCGCGCGCATGCGGTCCGGCTCGCGGCGGACGGAGCGGACATCGTCGCGCTCGACATCTGCCGCGACATTGATACGATCGATTATCCCAACGCCAGCCCCGAGGACCTCGACGAGACGGCCCGACTCGTCGAGAAAGAGGGCAGACGCATCGTCGCCCGCCAGGCCGACGTCCGCGACGCCGACGCCGTCGAGCAGGTGGCGGCCGACGGACTGGCTGAGTTCGGCCGTCTCGACATCGTGATCGCGAACGCCGGCGTCATTCGACTGGGTCCTGGCGGGGATCGACGGCAGACCTTCCGCGACATCATCGACGTCAACCTGATCGGGGTGTGGAACACCGTGGAGGCCACCAATCGCGCACTGATCGACGGTGGTCGGGGCGGATCGATCGTGTTGACGTCGTCGAGTGCCGGACTGAAGGGCACCGGCACGGATCGGGCCGGGGGACAGGCCTACACTGCGGCCAAGCGCGGCCTGGTCGGCCTGATGCAGGTATGGGCGAACGAGTTCGCGCAGTACTCGATCCGCGTCAACACCATCCATCCGACCGGTGTTGCCACCGGAATGGTGATGAACGAGACCATGGGCAAGCTGCTGGAGGCTAACGACACCGCGGTCGCCGCGATGCAGAATGCGCTGCCCATCCAGATCCTGATGCCCGAGGACATCGCAAATGCGGTGGCGTTCCTGGTGTCCGAGGAGGCGAAGTTCATCACCGGTATCGCCTGGCCGCTCGACGCCGGCTTCGCCGTCCGCTGACAGTCCCGACGGGTGTCGAGGGCTATTGCGTTCGTCTCACGACATAGTTAACCTAGTTGGATGAGTCACCCTTGAACTGTAAGGTAAGGCTCTAGATTGACAGTGGACTGTCGTAATAGTCAGAGCTGCGAGTGCTCGGAGTTCGCGCCCGTTCGGAGCCGCACGGAAGGACGTCATGATCCAGAAACAGCCCACGGCAACATGTCCCGCGAAGCACATCGACATGAACGCTCCGGACTCGCCCGCGCTGACCCACTTCCACCTACTCGACGAGTGTCAGGATGAGGCCCGGCCGGTCTTCCGCAACACCGAGGCCGGTATGGATTACTGGGTCTTCACCGACAACTCGGTGATCCTGGACGGACTCCAGCACCCGGAGCTCTGGTCCAGCAGCGTGATCGTGCCGACGGATCCCGAGCCGCCGTACAAGTGGATTCCGATCATGATCGACCCGCCGGACCACGCCAAGTGGCGTCAGGTGCTGGCGGAGTACTTCTCCCCTGGGAGAGTCAAGGGCCTGCGCGACTCGCAGCAAAAGTTGGCTGCTGAACTCATCGAGCAAGTCGCAGCCGATGGTGAGTGCGATTTCGTGGCGCGGATTTCGAGGGTGTTCCCGTCGACGGTCTTCCTGACCATCATGGGCATGCCGGTGGAGGACCTCGAGAAGTTCCTGGCCTGGGAAGACATGATCCTGCACCAGAGCGGGGCTGGCGAGGAAGTCAACGCGGCCCGGCTGGAAGGCATGACGCATGTGATGGGCTACTTCTCCGGCCTGATTCAGCAGCGGCGCGAGAATCGTGACCCGGATGCCGACGACATCGTCAGCAAGGCCATCGACTGGACCATCGACGGCGAACCGATCAACGACCTCGAGCTGCTCAACTGTCTGTTGCTGTTGTTCATGGCTGGGCTCGACACGGTCTCCAACCAGCTGTCGTACGCGATGCTGCATCTGGCCACCCATCCGGCCGACCGCACCCGGATTGTCGCCCAACCCGAGCTCATCCCCAAGGCGGTGGAGGAGCTGCTTCGGGTGTACCCGATCGTGCAGACCGCGCGAAAGGCGACCAAGGACATGGACTTTCATGGATGCCCGGTCAAGGCGGGCGACATGGCGTCGTTCTCGCTGGCGTTCGCCGGCCGAGACGAATCGGCGTATGACGATGCCCGCACGGTCAACTTCGACCGCGGCGTCACACGTCACCTGTCCTTCGGCGGCGGCCCGCACCGCTGCCTCGGTTCGCACCTCGCGCGGCAGGAGCTAGCGGTGGTGCTGGAGGAGTGGCACAAGCGCATTCCGGACTACGAGGTCTCCGGGCAACCCATCGAGCATGGTGGTCAAGTGTTCGGTGTCGATTCACTGAAGCTGACCTGGTCCTGACTAGCGAAGTGCCCAACACCGTCGGATTCCTTGGCGCCGGACAACTCGGCGAGCCCATGGTCGAGCGGTTGCTCAGAGCCGGCCATGATGTCCTGGTCTACGTCAGGCGCGAGGAGGCCCGCCAGCGACTGGAGTCGAAGGGCGCGGCAATGGCCGATTCGGTGGCTGACCTGGCGCGCCGTAGCGACATCCTCATCGCATGCCTATTCTCGGATGCACAATTGCGGGAAACCGGGCTGGGCGCAGACGGTTTCATCGCCAACGCTAAGCCCGGTGCAGTGTTGGTGTCTCACACGACCGGCTCCCTGTCCACCCTCGAGGCGTTGCGGGACGGTGCTCCCGCGCCGCCGGTCATCCTCGATGCGCCAGTCAGCGGTACCGCGGACGACATCAACGCAGGCAGACTCACGGTGCTGATCGGGGGACCGAGTGACGCCGTCGCCGCGGTGACGCCCGTCCTTTGCGCCTATGCCGACCCGGTGGTGGCGACCGGCGCACTGGGCAGCGCGCTGGCGCTCAAGCTGATCAACAACCTGCTGTTCGCGTCCAACGCCCAACTCCTTGCCGCGGCGACGCAACTGGGAGACCGGTTGGGCGTCGCACCGGACGTGTTGTTGTCGACGCTGCAGGTGTGCAGCGCCAGGAGTCACGCAGCGGAACAGGCGCACCGCGTCGGCGGGATGGACCGGTTCGCGGAGTTGGCCGGGCCATTCTTGCGCAAGGACATCGCGGCGTGCCGCGAAGCCGCGGCCGAGGCAGGTGTGGAGCTGGGGCTGCTGGACACCGCAGTACGCGAGGGTCCGCTGGCGTTGGACCACGCGAGCGCGGGGACACCCTGATGACGGGTCGACTCGCGGGGAAAGTCGCGTTCATCACCGGCGCCGCCAGGGGACAAGGCCGCGCACACGCCGTGCGAAGGGGCCGACATCATTGCCGTCGACCTCGCCGCCCCGCTACCCCAGTCAGTACGTTATCCATCGGCCACCCCCGACGACCTCGCCGAGACCGTGGAGATGGTGAAGGCCGCGGGTGGCCGAATCATGGCCACCGCAGCCGATATCCGCGATCTGGAGGCGCTGCGTCGCGCCGTCGACGCGGGTGTCGAGGCCTACGGACGACTGGACGTCATTGTGGCCAACGCGGGAATCTGCATGCCGTCACCATGGAACGAGATCACCCCGGAGTCGTTCCGCGACATCATGGATGTCAACGTCACTGGCACGTGGAACACCGTGATGGCCGGCGCGCAGCGGATCATCGACGGCGGCCGTGGCGGGTCGATCATACTGACCAGCTCTTATGCCAGGGTGAAGGTACAGCCGTACATGGTGCATTACTCCGCGAGCAAGCATGCCGTGACGGGGATGGCGCGGGCCTTCGCTGCCGAACTGGGAAAACACGACATCAGGGTCAACAGCGTGCATCCCGGTCCGGTCAACACTCCGATGGGCGGTGGCGACATGATCGCCGCGCTGTTCTCTGCTATCGAGACCAACCCGACTCTGAACAACATGGGGACCCCGTTTTTGCCGCAATGGGCCTGCGAGCCGGAAGACGTTGCCGCCGCGGTGTGTTGGCTGGCCTCCGACGAGTCACGCTTCGTCACAGCCACCCGGTTGTCGGTCGACCAGGGCATGGCGCAGTTCTAACGCTGATTCCCTCGTGCCAGTCCGTCACATCTGGTCGAGATACCGCTCGACCAGCGCGACTGACGTCTGCGGATAGCTACGAGCCGTGGCGGCATCGAGTCCGTCGCGCACCAAAAGCCGGGCGAGTCGGTTGTTGATCAGCGACAAGACGAACGCGGCCAGCAGTTGGTAGTAGACGATGTCGCCGGTCAAGGTCCCGCCGAATTGCACATAGCGCCTGACGGTTTCGCCGTCATCGGGTACACCGGGCAGGCGAGTGAATCCCAGTGCTTCACAGAGGAAACGTTCGAACATCAGCCACCAACCGAGGTCGATGTCCGGTGGACCAGTGCCTGCGATCTCCCAGTCAAACAATGCGACCACCGACAAGTCCTCGCCGAAACACATGTTTCCGACGCGGGCGTCGCCCCACACCACCGTCTCGGCATCGTTGTCGGGTGCCGATTCGAGGAGCACCCGTAGAGCCCGAGCGAGTACACCCGCACCGACAATCAGATCGCTGCGACACCACTCGTACCACTCGCTGAGTTTGTCGAGGTAGCGCTGCAACGCCGTACGGGCGGGGTCGGCGTCGCCGCGAAGGAAACACAACGTGTCAGAGTCGTTGACGCGGTGCACGTCGACCAGCGCGCGTAGCCCGTTGTCGCACAACAGCCCCCGATCGGCAGCGGACAGATCGACGGTCCAACCCCGCTTGTGCCAACTCGGAACGTCCGACGGTGTGCGCCCCCGTACTCGGCGCATTACATAGAACGGCGACCCGAGAACAGCGGCGTCACGTTCGATGCCGACAACCTCGGGAACTGGAATGCCTTGTGCACCAAGTCGTTGCATTACTTCGGCTTGTCGCGGCGCGTCGGGCACGGTGAACAACTGGTGGTCGTCGGCCTGTGCGCGTAGCACGAGATCCTCAGCACGGCGCAGGCCGGCGTCGTCGACCCAGGCGGCGCTGAAGAACGCAGTCCTGCCCGAGTACCCGGCCGGCGGTGCACTGAATTCCGAGATGTCGAAGGCTGTCGCACCGGCCGGGGCCAGCCGCGGCGGCAGCCATGACAGCAGTACTTCGCCCACCCGGTCGCCCACGTTGCCGCGTGCGGATGTATACGCCATCGGCGTCCTTTCCAAAACTGAACACTACTGTCAGAATAACGTTCATGGAGGACAGGCGGTTGGGCAGTCCGGCGCTCGGGGCCTACGTGCTTCCCGGACGCGTCACCGATCCCGGCGCCGTGGTCGGTCAGGCGAAGGCTGCCGAGCGCCTCGGTCTGCGCACGATATGGCTCAGCGAGCGGTGGGGAACCAAAGACCTCGGCGTGATCGTCGGCGCGGTCAGCCAGGTCACGTCGGAAGTCCGAATCGCCGCGGGCATAACGCATTTCCAGTCGCGCCATCCTGCACTACTGGCATCGCTGGCGATGACGGCGCAGGCGCTGTCCGGGGGGCGGTTTGTCCTTGGGGTTGGCCGCTCGGTGGACGCCATGTGGAAGGCTGTCGGGTTACCGACGTCCACTAATGCTTCGATCGTCGACCACGCCGACATCTTTCGGCGCTTGTGCCGCGGGGAGAAGGTGCGCTACGACGGGCCCGCGGGCACCTTTCCGTCGTTGCGGCTCAACGACTTACCTGATCAGCCGGTGCCGCCGGTCGTGTTCGCAGCGATCGGGCCGAAGGGCTTGCAGCTCGCGGGTCGTCACTTCGACGGCGTGCTGCTGCATCCATTCCTGACGCCTGCCGCCGTGCAACGGTCGGTGAGTGTTGTGCGCGATGCCGAGCGCTTGGCCGGCCGGCCGGCCGGCAGCGTAAGAATTTACGTCACCGTGGTGGTGGCTTGCGAGCTTCCTCCCGAGGAAGAGCTCGCGGTGGTCGGAGCGCGAGCGGTGACTTACTACCAGATCCCGGGCTTCGGAGAGCGATTGGCTGCCGCCAATGGGTGGGACCCGGAGCCGTTGACACGGTTACGATCCCATCCGCTGCTCAACGGGATCAAAGGCTCGGCCGATTCCGTCCTCACCCGCGAGCAACTCGTCGAGGTCGCGGCGGTGTTGCCTGCGGCATGGACCGGTGAGGCGGCGGCGACCGGGTCGGCGTTTACCTGCGGCCAGGTATTCCGTCGCTACCGACACGCGGGGGCGGACGAGCTGGTGTTGCACGGGAGCACACCCGACCGCCTCGGCCCCGTATTCGCGCAGCCAGCTGATCAGGCTAGCTGAAAACAGTTAAATATTGAGCGGATTAGTCCTAGGATTCGGCCATGGATCTGAAACTCCAACGCATCGCCGTGTGGGGCGGAATCGTGATGCTCGCCCTGTTCTTCGTGTTCTTCATGCTGATCGGCAAGCTCATTCCGCCGCTGTCACCGACGGCGAGCGCACGAGACATTGCCGACTTCCTGGTTGCGAACAGGCTGCGGGTACGGGTGGGCCTCGCGTTCAGCCTGCTCGCAGCCTGTGTCGCGTTGCCGTTCCTGGCCACGATCTGTCTGCGGGTGCGACGGGTCGAGGGCAAGTGGGGCGTGCTGTCGGTGACCCAGATCTTCGCCGGGGTCATCTTCGTGCCGGGCTTTCTCTTCCCGATGATGGTGCTGGCCGCAGCCGCGTTCCGTCCCGAACACCGCGATCCCGGAATCACCCAGGCGCTCAACGACGTCTTCTGGTTGATGTTCGTCGGGATCGTCGGGACTCTGGTGGTGCAGGCTCTGGTGCTCACGACGGCGTCGTTCGTCGACCGAACGGATCCGCCGACGTTCCCGCGGTGGTTCGGCTATCTCAACGCGTGGTACGCGTTGCTTGCGCTGCCCGGCGGCGCGGTGATGATCTTTAACGAAGGCCCGCTCGCGTGGAACGGTGTGTTCGCCTTTTGGATTCCACTGGTGGCGTTCAGCGTTTGGATGATCGCGGTGACCGCGGTGATGCTCCGCTCGATCGGCGCGGAGCAGGCGGCCGGCCGGCCGCTGGTGACCGCGGCGTCGTGACGGTCTGTGCTTCGACCGCGCAGATCGCGGCGCGTCGGGTTCCGGGCGAAAACGGCACCTGGGTCTTCCTGTTCGGCGACATGCTCGTCTTCGGCACGTTCTTCGCCACCTTCATGGTCGAGCGGGCCAAGGCGCCCGAGATCTTCGACGTCTCGCGAAAGACACTGCACATCGGCGTCGGGTTGACGAACACTGTGGTACTGCTGACCAGTTCGCTGTTCGTGGTCGTCGCCCTGGGCGGGCTCCGGTCAGGAGCCCGCCACATCGCGCGCTCGGCCGTATTGGCGGCAATGGTATGTGGCGCATTGTTCGTATTTCTGAAGGTGTTCGAGTATCACTCGCTGGCCGCGCACGGGCACGGCGTCGGGGCCAACCACTTCTACCTGTACTACTTCATCCTCACCGGCGTGCACTTGTTCCATGTCTGTGTTGGTATGGCGGTGCTGGCGTTCTTGCTCACCCAGGCCCGTCGGCACGACATCGGTGAAACCCGGATGGCGGTGGTGGAGGGCGGCACCTGTTTCTGGCATCTCGTCGATCTGTTGTGGATAGTGCTGTTCCCGTTGCTCTACCTGGTGGCCTGATGTCGGGACCCTCGACCTTTGGATTCGCGCGGGGCCGCGCCGGCGTGTCGTGGCTGATGCTGATCGCCGCAACACTGCTGTCCTACGTCCTTGGGGCCGACCATGGTATCGGATCGGTGATGGCGATTGGGGTCCTCGGGATTGCCGCGTTCAAGATCAGGCTGGTCGGGCTTGATTTCATGGAACTTCGCAACGCGCCAGTACCTTTGCGGGTAGCGTTCGAAAGTTATTGCCTCGTGCTGTGGGCAGTGCTGTCCGGGCTGTATCTCTTCCTCTGATGTCGTCACACCACAAGCACCTCCGCGACACGTGGCGTCGCGACGGTTGGCACTCGGACCGTACCTGTTTGGACGCGTTGGAAGCCGCCGCGGCCGAACACAGCAGCGCGACATTGACTTTCGTAACCGACGATTCAGTGCGCAGCCCGACGGTGGGCGAAATCCGTGATCAGGCCTTGGTCGTGGCGGCCTCGCTGCAGCGGCTCGGGGTGCGCGCCGGCGACGCGGTCGCAGTTCAGCTGACCAATCGCGTCGAGTGTGCGATTGCGTATCAAGCAGTGTTGTTGTGCGGCGCGGTGCTGGTGCCGATCGTGCACATCTACGGTGTACGCGAGGTGACCTTCATCCTGAGTCAGTCCCGCGCCCGGGTCTTGATCATGCCCGAGCGGCATGGATCGACCGTTTACAGCGAACGGCTGCAAGAGCTTTCGCGCGTCGATTCGCTACGGCAAGTCGTCATGCTGGACGCCCAGCCCGGCAAGGGCTATCGCGCGTGGTCGCAACTTGACACCTGCGTCGCGAAGTATCGGTGCCCCGCGGTGGACGCCGACGATGTGTGCCTACTGCTTTACACGTCCGGCACCACGTCTGCGCCCAAAGGCGTGCAGCACAGCCACAACACGGTTTTGGCTGAGCAAAAGACCATGCCGGCGCTGCTGGGCGGTAGACCCGACGACGTGCACCTGGTGACCTTTCCGCCCGGCCACATCGCAGGCGTCGGATCGATGCTGCGGCCGTTGCTGAGCGGTGCCCGGACTGTCTTCACCGATGGCTGGGACCCGGCCCGGGCGGTCGAGATGGTGCACCGTTTCGGTGTGACCTGCACCGCAGGCACACCGTTTCACCTCGAGGGCATCTTGGACCTGGGTGACACCGGGGACAAGCTGACAAGTCTGCGTGAGTTTCTGGTCGGTGCCGCACCGGTCGCCGAGCAGATCGGCCGCCGCGCCGCGCAAGCCGGGATCAGCACCTTCCGCAGTTTCGGCGCTACCGAACACCCCACTGTCACCGGTGAACACGACGGTGAGCCGGAGTGGGCCCGTGTGACCACCGACGGAAAACCGCTGCCCGGCTCTGCGGTCCGCATCCTCGGGACCGACGGCGCAGACTGCCCGCCGGGCGTCGACGGCGAGGTCGTCGTGCGCGGTCCCGATCAATTCATCGGTTACCAGGATCCCGCGCTGAACGCTGAGGCGTTCACTGACGACGGTTGGTTCCGCACCGGCGATCTCGGGCAACTCGATGCCCAAGGCAGATTGACCATCACCGACCGGATCAAGGACGTCGTCATCCGTGGTGGTGAGACCATCTCCTCGGGTCAGGTCGAAGTGGTCCTCAACGCGCATCCCGCGGTCGCCGACGGCGTCGCCGTCGCGGCGCCGGATTCGCGTTACGGCGAAGTGGTCGCCGCGGTGGTGATCCTCAAACCGGGGTGCGTGCTCGACCTCGACGGCCTGCGCGCCCACTTTGCCGCATCGGGATTGGCCAGGCAGAAGACCCCAGAACGTCTCGCCATCGTCGACGAGCTACCCCGCACGCCGCTGGGCAAGGTGCGCAAAGCCCAATTGCGCACTGACCACTTCGGTGCCGGCGGCGGTTGAAGCATCGACCGCAACAACAGGGTCAGTGTGACCGGACTCCGAAATCGATGTCCTGAACGCCGGCGAACGGTGTGAAACCGGGCTTGTCCAGCCATGACGGGGCTGCGCGGTGTCCGGGTTCCGGGCGTGCCCAGTCCACCCAGGGCCCCCAGTCCTCGCGACGGAACTTCTGCTGCAAAGTTTGCGGGTGTGCGGCTTCGGCGGCCGCGTAGCGCTTCGCGAACTGCTTCATCTCGGGCAGCAGCCAAACGTCTTCCTCGGAACGCCATCTGCCATCGCCGGCGTACTCGATGAATTGATAGGACGGAAAGTCGATGGGTGCTCCGCCCGGTTGCGGATTGTCGGCGCGATTGAGCACCTTGTACGCCACCCGCGTGTCATCGACGACGTACCAGACCAGCGGGCTGTAGACCTGCGGTGCGGCGCCCATCGTCCCTTCGAGAAACCTTGTGATTTCCGCTGGACCCGTGAACGTTCCGTAGAAGTGGTCGAAGTAGGTTGCGTCGTCGGTGAAGAGGCCGGCCCAGGCTTGCCAGTCCTCGAGCACCGGGCCGATCATGAAGTAGCGCCGAAATTCCCGCTCGACTTCCGCAATGTCTGCCATCGCGCTCAGCCGCCGAGCCGCAGGCCGGTGTTGCGGGTGCCGAACACGTCGGTAGCCATGATCGCGCCGAGTTTCTCGGCGTCCCAGCGCTTCTGGCCGTTAGAGACTGACGCGACCGGATGCCAGCCCTTGAGAAGTTGGAGATGTTCGGCCATCGCACGGATCACCTGACCGCTGACGTGACCAGCCTCCGGGCTGGCCAACCAGGCCACTACTGGCGAGCCCAGTGACGGATCTTTGGGGTCGAACTCGTCCTCGGCGCGCTCATCGGGTTCGATCGGAGCCTGCGCGCCCGGCATGGACGCTGACATCCGGGTGCGCCCACCCGGGCTGATCGCATTCACGGTCGCGCCGATCGACGCCAACTCCAGGCTCAGGGTCTGGGTCAGGCCGACGATCGCAGCCTTCGCGGCGCTGTAATTGGTCTGCCCGAAGTGGCCGTGCAGACCGGCGCCGGAGGTGGTGTTGATGATGCGCCCGTAGACCTTTCCGCCGGATTCCTTGGATTCGGCGCGCCACTTGCGGGCGACCGCGCGGCTGGTGAGCCAGCTACCGCGCACGTGCACCCGCATCACCAGGTCGAAATCGTCGGCGGACATGTTCCAGATCGCCTTGTCCCGAACGATTCCCGCGTTGTTGACGACGATGTCCAGCCGGCCCAGCTGCGAGTATGCTCGCTCGACGGCGAGGTCGACCTGCTCCTCGTCACCGACATCGCTGAAGTCGGAAACAGCTGTGCCGCCCCGGCTTTCGATGATCGCCACCACTTCGTCGGCGACCTTGCCGGTGCCCTCGCCGGACAAGCTGGTGCCCAGGTCGTTGATGATCACGGTGGCGCCGTGTTTGGCCAGCTCGAGTGCGTGGCCGCGGCCGATGCCGTGCCCCGCCCCGGTCACCAGGGCGACTTTGCCGTCGAGCAGTCCGGTCATGGGCTCTCCTCGGTTGGTGCGAATACCGTCAGGAATGGGCTTTCAGGATCGGCGTCGTCGACCGGGCGAAACACCGCGGTCACCGGCATCCCGACCCGAAGGTGGTCACCGTCGGCGCCTTCGATCATCGTCATCAGCCGCGGGCCCTCGGCGAGTTCGACGATCGCGGCCACATACGGCAGGCGCTCCTTGAACGGTGCCAAATCATTGACGTGGACAGTCGAATACGTATACAGCGTTCCGGTCCCGCTCGCCCGTATCGGCCGTACGTCCTCACTCCAGCAAAAGGGGCAGAACGGGCGCGGATAGTGATGGACCTTGCCGCAGGCCGCGCATTCGGCGATCAGCAATTGACCCTGCCGGGCGGCCTCCCAGTAGGGAGCGCTGGCCGCGTCGATCGTTGGTATGTCAGCGCGGGCCACCGTCACCACCCGGTGAATTCGGTCGGTCGTTTCTCCACGAACGCCTGAACACCCTCGGTGGAGTCGCGCGAATACGACTGGATCTCCTGCGCCATTGCCTCGGCGACGAAAGCACCGGACCGATCGGTGTCGGGGGAGTCGTTGAGCAGCCGTTTGGTGAACGCGATCGCGGACGTCGGGGCTCCGGCGAGCCGGCTGGCGAAGTCAATGACCGTGGCCTCGAAGTCGGCGGCGCTGACCACCCGGTTCACCAAGCCCAGCGTGAACGCTTCTGCTGCCGAGAGCTTTTCGCCGAAGAACGCCATCTCCTTGGCTTTCTGCATGCCGATGCGGCGCGGCAGTAAATAGCAGCCGCCACCGTCGACGACCAGCCCACGTTTGACGAAAGACTCTGCGAAGTAGGCTTTTTCGGTGGCGATCACCAAGTCGGAAGCGTATACCATATGGGCTCCCAGACCCGTCGCCGCACCGTGCACCGCGGCGATCACCGGTTTATTGCAGTCCAGCACGCTGGCGACCAACCTCTGGGCGCCGTTCATAATGCGCCTCGTCGGCTCCAGCACTCGCTTCTCGCTCGTTGCGCGCCGTTCGGCCAGCGATCCCACGTCGGCGCCGGAGCAAAAGTGCTTGCCGTTCGCGCGCAGCACCACCACGCGGACCTTCTCGTCGGCGTCCCCGGCGCCCAATAGCGCGATCAGCGCATCCCGGTCGTCGGGTCGAACCGCGTTGGCGGCTTCGGGCCGGTTCAAGGTGATCGTCATGACGCCGTCTGCGATGTCGGATAGCACCGCCGCTTGTGTGCTCATGGTGTGTAGCTGGCCTCGAGGTGTTTGATGCCGTTGACGAAGTTCGATCTCAGCATGACCGGTTCGCCCGCCGCGGTGATGTCCGGGTAGCGCGCGTAGAGCATCTCGAACGCCACGTTCAGCTCCAGGCGGGCCAGGTGTGCGCCCAGGCAGAAGTGCGGTCCCGGGCCCCCGAAAGCGATGTGATTGTTGGGTTTGCGAGCGATGTCGAAGCGCTCCGGCTGGTCGAACACTGCGGGGTCGCGGTTGGCGGCGGGATACCAGACCACCACCTTGTCGCCGGCGTTGAAGGTGTGGGTAACCGCGCCTTGCGAGTCGGTCAGCGTCACGCCGTCGCGGGTTACCGTGCGGCGCATGTGAATTACCGGGCTGGCGTACCGCAAGATTTCCTCGACCGCGGTGGGCGCCATGTCGTCGTAGTTCGCCAGTAGCCGGTCACGCTGCTCGGGGTGGGCGCTCAGAATGAGCAGCCCGTGGGTCAGAGCGTTGCGCGTCGTCTCGTTGCCGGCGCCGATCAGCAAGATGAAGAACTTCGCCAACTCCTGGGGGGTCAGGTTCTCCTCGTCCGAGGTGACCAGCTTGCTGATCACATCGTCGCGCGGACGAGCGATGCGGTCCTCGGCGATCTGCTTGAGCAGCTCGATGAGCTGCTCGCTGGTGTCGGTGACGGCTGCTTCAATGCCTGCGACGGTCTGGTCGGGTACGTACTCAGGGTCGGAGGCGCCCAGCACGACGTTCGTCGCCTGCACGATGAATTGTTCATGTTCGCGCGGGACGCCCAGCATGTTGTCGATAATGCGCAGCGGCAGAAGGGTGGCGAACGAGGAGACAAAGTCGCACTTACCCGAACGCGGCATCTCGTCGAGAATTTCGGCGGTGGTTTCTTGAGCCAGGCCGCGCAAATCGGAGAGTATGCGGGGAGTGAAGCCGCGCGAGACGATCTTGCGCAGCCTCATGTGTTCGGGATCGTCCATGTCGATGATCGAGCCGCGGTATTCGCGCATCTCGGCGGTCTGGTCGAAGATCTGCGTGCCCTGGCCGGAGCAGAACTCGCCGGGCCGGCGGCTGATGTCGACGACGTCGCGGTGGGAGCCGACCGCCCAGAATCCGCGGGGCCGCGGTGAGTCGGGTCGGTTGGTGCGGACGAACACCGGGCCGCCGGCCTCGCGAAGGCGCCGGTAAAGCTCGCTGCGGTCAGCTGGACGCTCTTGCCACCACCGCAAGTCGATCAGCGGCGCGAACTGCTGCTCGTCGGTGTCGATTGCGCTCACAGCACCCGATTCTGGCACCCATGTCACTTATAGGCAATGCCGGGGTGCTCGATCAAACGGGGCAATGACGCGATATGTGTTCACAGCAGGCGCGAGTTATCTAACATTGGTGTCACTGCAGTCGGAGGAGCGGAGGAGAGCACATGACCTTACGGGTCGGCATCATCGGCGTCGGTTGGGGCGCGCATGTGCAGGTGCCCGGTTTCCGGGCGGCGAAGGGCTTCGATCCCGTCGCGCTCTGTGCCCGTACACCTGATCGGCTGGAACGGGTGGCGACCAAACTGGGGATCGAACAGACCTCCACCGATTGGCGGTCGTTCGTGACCCGCGACGATCTGGACGTCATCTCGGTCGCGACGCCCACTGTGCTGCACCATGAGATGACGATCGCCGCGCTGGCGGCGGGCAAGCCCGTGCTGTGCGAGAAGCCACTGGCGGGTGACCTGCAGGCTGCCCGCGACATGGTGCGCGCTGCGGCGGATGCCGAGCTGCCCACTGCCTGTTGCTTCGAGAACCGTTGGAACCCCGACTGGTTGGCCGTCGCGGACCGGGTGCGCTCGGGCTTCCTCGGTTCGCAGTACTTTGCGCGGGTCAGTCGCAGCGCGTCCTACTGGCATCCGAGTCATCCGCTGCAGGCCCATTGGATGTATGACCGCGAGCAGGGCGGCGGCTATCTGGCCGGCATGCTCGTGCACGATCTGGACTTCTTGTGCAGCCTGCTCGGCCGCCCGGTATCGGTGTGCGCCGAAGTCCGCACCAGCGACCCGGTCCGCGAACTGCCCGACGGGGGGACTCTGGCGGTCACCGCCGACGACACTGCGGCGCTGCTGATGCGTATGGAGTCCGGGGTCACCGTCGTGTTGAGCCTGACGGTCATGGGCGCCCACGCCGACTACTACCGCCTGGAGTTGTTCGGTTCCGATGGCACCATCATCGGCGACGGCGAGTTGCGTTCTGCGGCATACAGTCTCGGCACCGCCGCCGATCCCGGACTGAGTCCTCTGACGGTTGATGAACGCGAGCCCGCACACCCCGAGCGGTTGCCCGGCGGGCTGGCGGGCCACGCGAGTAGGGCGATGGCGCTGATGCTGCAGGACTGGCTGCCCGCGTTCGACGGGGGGCCCAGCGGCGCGGCCACCTTCGAGGACGGGTTGCTGTCGCTTGCGGTGATCGATGCTGCGCATCGCTCAGCTGAAGGCGGTGGTTGGGAGCCTGTGCAGGCCTGAGGCGCGGGTCGAGCAATCAAAGGAAGGGAACTGCCCGATGAAAGGTGGACCGTCGATCAAGCATCTCGACGATGTACCGGCCGAGGAAATGCTGCGTTACGAGTTCGCTGATGGTCGCACGGCGTCGATCTGGGAGAAGTGGATTGAGCTTTCTCCCCGTTACTTCGCGTTCTGGAACAAGTGGGACCCGGGTGCGATCTCCTCGCAGCACGGTCACACCGGCGATCACAGCAACTTCATTCTGGCCGGCGAGATCCGTTGCGGTGACGTCGTCGCCCGCGCCGGTACGCACATCATGCTCGAGTGGGGGGACGTGTTCGGACCTTGGGAGGCCGGCCCTCAGGGATGCGAACTGTACGGGTTCATCGCCGGTGAGGGACAACCGTTCAGCGGCGATACCACCGCGTACGAAGCGTTGCTCGAGGCGCGTGGCGCCCGATCGGTACCCTTACCGATGCCAAAACGATTGCCGCCGTGGATACTTGCCAAACTAGGTGTGCCATTCACCTCATCGACCACCAACTGGACGGCGTCGACCTGAGCCGCTCGGGTGTCGTGCTTGTCGTCGGAGCTAGTTGAGGGACGAGCCGGCGTCGACCGTGACGTGTCGGCCGGTTATCGCTCGCGATTCGTCCGCTGCCAAGAACGCCACCGCAGCGGATGCGTCCGTGTCAGCCCAGGTCGCCGCTGGCCATAACATCGTCGAAAGCGACGCCGCACCAGCCTGATTGCCTCCGCAATCCCCGTCGAGCATGACGGGCCGATGCAGCCGTCCGGCACGCCGCACATCGCCGGCGTCCTCCGCTCCGCTGACGGTGTTTACCCGGATACCCTGTGGCGCTAGTTGTTTGGCCAGCGTCTTCACGTACTGCGAGACCATCGACTGAGCGAGCTCATATGCTGCCCCACCGAGTCCCTGCGGTCGATCGAGAAAAGGTCCTTGTGGGGAGAATCTGGGACCGGAAGCGATGAGGGACGATCCTTCGACCAACCGGGGCATCGCGGCGCTGAAAGTGTTGACCACGCCGATGAAGTCGACGTCGAACGTGTCTATGAAGGCCGCGATCGGGGCGTCCGGCTGAGTCGGGGCAATGGCAGCGTTTGCCACGACGATATCGAGTGCGCCGAGTTGACGCACCGCGGTGTCGACGGCAATCTCCATTTCAGTTCGATCGCAGACATCACACCGATACACCAGTGCTTTTCGGTCGAGCTTCTCGATCATGGTAGCGGTGCGGTCGAGGTCTTCGCTCGTCGCGAGTGGATAGTCGCACGATGGGATGTTGTCGCACAGATCCACCAACATGACGTCTGCGCCTTCCCAGGCCAAACGCAGCGCGTGGCTTCGACCGCGACCCCTGGCTGCGCCGGTCACGAGCGCCACCTTGCCCGCGAGACGTCTACTACTAGTCACGACCTTCTCCGGCGACCTGTCCCTCGGCGGGCGGATAGATCAGTACGCCCCGGATATTGGCGCCGGCGTGCATGTCGGCGTAGCCGTCGTTGACCTTCTCCAGCGGGTAGGTGCGGGTCACCATGGATTCGAGGTCGACCTGGCCGGCGCTGTACAGCTCGAGGATTTTCGGGATGTCGGCACGCGGATTGCCCGAGCCGTAGAGGGTTCCGATGATCTGCTTTTCGGTCAGGGTGAGGTCCATCAGGTTGGCCCGGATCTCGCGCTCCAGCATCGGGTGGATGTTGGTGACCACCAGCCGGCCCCGCTTGGCCGTCATGGCCAGCGCCCTGCCGACCAGTTGGCCGTCACCGACTCCCATGGCGCAGATGAACTTGTCTACGCCGCGGTTCCAGGTAGCCTCGGCGACAACGTCTTTGGCCTCGTCCCAGTCCGCCGCGGTGTGAGTGGCTCCCATCTTCACCGCTTCAGCCCGCTTGTACTCCGACGGGTCGATGACGGTGATCGTGCGGGCACCCGCGAGCCGGGCGCCCTGCACCGCCGCGGCGCCGATGCCGCCGACACCGGCGACGGCGACGGTGTCACCGGGCCGGACCTCGGCGGCGTAGACCGATGATCCCCAACCGGTGATGAAGCCGCAGCCGAGAAGACAGGCCAGGTCGAGGCGATAGTGGTCCGGGACCTTCACGCAGCTCGCCTCGTGCACCACGGTGTGGTGTGCGAACGAACCGACACCGCAGGCCAGCGCGAGGTCTTGGTCACCGAGATGGTGGCGGGCGGTTCCGTCGTGAATCTGCATGCCCGAGTAGATCTTTGCGCCGAGGTCACACAGGCTCTGATGTCCCGTGGAGCATGAGGGACAGCGGCCGCACGACGGAATGAAGCTGAACACCACGTGGTCGCCCGGCGATAGCCAGGACACGTGCTCGCCGACCGACTTGACCACGCCGGCGCCCTCGTGCCCGCCGATGCAGGGCAGCCGGATCGGCATGTCGCCGGTGACGAGGTGGTCGTCAGAGTGGCACATGCCCGAAGCGTGGAGTTCGATCAGCACCTCGGTCGCTTTCGGTGCATCGAGTTCGATGGTCTCGACAGACCATGGTGTGTTGCGTTCGAACAGGACCGCTGCTTGGGTGTGCACTGGAATCCCTTCCGGGTCAACGAATGATGGCTTGATGTTCGACAAAACCAGCTATGCCCTCGGGGCCGCCTTCGCGGCCGATGCCGGACTGCTTGAATCCACCGAACGGGCTGGCGAAATCGAGCACCGCGGTCGAGTTGACGGCCACCGAACCCACGAGCAGTTGGGTCGCCACTGCGGCCGCCCGTTCCTCGTCGGCGGACCACACCGCACCGACCAGGCCGTAGCGGGAGTCGTTGGCGATGGCCACTGCTTCGGCGGCATCGTTGTCGGCGGTGTCGTCGTAGGCGATGACGACCGCGACCGGACCGAAGACCTCCTCGCGGGCGATCTCCAAGTCGTTGGTGGCCGCCACGAGGGCGGGGGAGACGAACCACCCTGGGCGGTCGGGCCGTTCGCCGCCGACCAGCACAGTGGCGCCGTCCTGCTGTGCGCGCTGCAGGAATCCCTCGACCCGGTCACGTGCGGCCTCGTTGATCAGCGGACCGATGTCGGTGGCCCGGTCGGCGGGATCGCCGACGACCAGAGCGGCGACCGCGGCGGTGAGTGCGGTGACGAACTCGTCATACCGGCTGCGCGGCAACAAGATACGCGTTAGCGCGGCACACAGTTGGCCGTTGTTGCCCATCACGCCGGCGACCAAGCCGGGTACCGTCGTCTCGAGCGGCGCGTCGGGCAGCACGATGGCGGCGGACTTCCCGCCCAGCTCGGTGCTGCAGCGGCGGATGCGGGAGCCGCACGATGCCGCGATCCGCGCGCCGATGGCCGTCGATCCAGTGAAGCTGATTTTGTCGACGCCTGGATGATCGGTCAGCAGCTCGCCGGTTTGGGCACTGCCGTTGACGACGTTGACCACGCCGTCGGGCAGGCCGGCTTCCTCGATCGCCTCCATCAGCGCGCCGAATTCGAGCGGTGCGTCGGGCGCCGGCTTGAGCACTACCGTGCATCCGGCGGCTAGCGCGGGACCGAGCTTCAACGCGGCGATGAACAGCGGCGTGTTCCACGGCACGATGGCGCCGACCACGCCGACGGGTAGTTGACGTACCTCGACGGTGCCGCCCGTCATGGACGCCCGCCTCGATGAGAAGGGGTAGTCCGGGGTGATCGCCGCGTAGGCGCGTAGCACGCCGACCGCAGTGATGACCTGACCGAATGTGCTCCAGGATCGCGGCGAGCCGATCTCCGCAGTTGTCAGGTCGGCCAGTTCGCCTTTGCGGGCGTTCAGCGCGTCGGCGAGTCGGCCTAGCGCCGCGCCGCGATCGGCGGCGGGCACCCGTCCCCAGACCGGCAGCGCGCCGCGGGCGGCGGCGACTGCGGAGTCCACTTCCGCACGGCCGGCGACGCCCACGGTGCCCAGTAGTTCGCCGGTGCTCGGCGACGTCACGTCCAGGGACCCGGCGTGCGGGTCCGACACCCATTTGCCTGCGACATAGCTCGCCGCCATCTCGACCATGGCCACCGATTCTGGCAGCAATGTCATCTTTCGACAAGCGGCTCATTGGTGGTGAAGCAATATTTCTGTTTCGGTTCTACAGATTTTCTGACAGTATTGGTCACTATGACTGCATCGCCCGAGAGCCGCGCTGACGGCAGCGCCGGCCGGCCATGGGAGCTGATCGTGGAGCGCGGCAAGATCGCCGAGTTCGCCGAGGCCATGTTGTGCGACGACCCGGCATATCGCGGTCCCGATGCGATCATCCCGCCGACGTTCCTGACCACCGGCGGACGCTGGGCGCCGGCCGGGGTCAGGGTTGACGTGGGGTTCGACCGCAAGCGCTTGCTGCACGGCGAGCAGGAATACACCTTTCACTCCGCTCCGCCCGCGGCAGGAGACGTGCTGACCGCACAGGAGCGGATCGTCGACCGCTACTCGAAACCCGGCAAGCGCGGGGGCGCAATGCGTTTCGCCACTGTGGTCACCGAATACCGCAACGAGCAGGGAGCACTCGTCGCCGAGGCCAAAGCCACCTTCATCGAGACGGCGGCGAAGCAATGACGGCGACCACCACTGCTGTGAGTGTCGGCGCACGTGCGCCGGCCCGTGACTTTGGGCCGCTGACCCGGCAGATGTTCGTCCGTTATGCGGGCGCGTCCGGCGATCTCAACCCCATGCATTACGACGATCAGCTCGCACAGTCCGCAGGCTATCCCTCGGTGTTCGCGCAGGGCATGTTCTCTGCGGCACTGCTGGCCGGGTTCGCCACCGACTGGCTGGGCGCTCGCTGCGTGCGCCGTTTCGGTGTCCGCTTCCGCGAGCAGGTCTGGCCCGGCGACGTGCTGACCTGTTCCGGCACGGTTACCGCGGTGTCGGCAGAGGCCGACGGCGACCGGGTGAGCGTGGAGTTGACCGCCACCCGACAGACGGGCGGGATCGCAATTGCGGGCTCCGCTGCGTTCCTCGTCCCGAGAAACACCGCTGGGCGCGACGCGGGCAGCCCTGATCGGCCATAGGCTTAACACGCCATGTCCGAAGCCTCGATCGTCCGCAGGGCCAGTTACGGCCCGTCCAGCCCCGCTGTGGGCGCTCGCGGTGCCAGCACCCGAGGCCGGATCGCCGAGGTATCGCTGGAGTTGTTCGGCCGGCTGGGGTACTTCGACACGTCGGTCGACGCGATCGCCAAGGCAGCGGGGGTGTCCCGGGCCACCTTGTACCAGTACTTCAAGGGCAAGGACGAGATCTTTCTGGAGCTGCTCAATGATTGCGGCGGCGCGTTGTTCCGGGTGGCGCGCCGCATCGGCGCGCTCGGGCCGGACGAGGTGGGCTTCGACAATCTGAACTGGTGGCTGGGCGAGTGGAGTTGGGTGTTCGACAAGTACTCCACCATGTTCGTCCAGTGGACGGCGATCGCCTCATCGGACACCAAGGTGCGTCCCGAAATCACCCGGTTCGTGCGTGGCTACAACCATCGCATCGCCGAGCGGCTCGCCGCCTCCGGTCTGAAGGGTCTGGACCCCGAGGTCGCGGCGATGACGATGACCGCGCTGGTGCACCGCATCAATCTGTTCGTACACACCGACCGCGCCTATGGTCGTAGCGCCAAGGACGCGGTCGACACATTGTCGGTGTTCCTGCAGCTGATGTTGTTTCCCGACACCCCGCCCTCGGTGCTGACGTCGTTGGGTCTGCACGCCAGCGCCGACCCCTCGGCGGACGTGGACGCGCTCGAGGTGCCCCCGGCGCCGGACGTCGCGGGGCTGTCTGTCAGCGAGCGCACCGCGAGCCTCAGTAAGCGCGCCGTGATCACAGTGAATGCTTTGGCCGATGCCGGAGCCGCTCAATTCCGTGCCCGCGGCTACCGCAGCACCAGTGTCGACGACATCGTCGAGTCGGCCAGCGTGGCGCGCGGCACGTTCTATAAGTACTTCAACGACAAGCAGGATCTGCTCGCCGCCGTGGCCGCCGAAATCTACAGCGCCGGAATGGCGTTCGCCGACCGGATCGCCGAGGTGGATCCTGTGGGCAAGACGTCTACGCTGCGGCACTGGCTGGGCACCTACGTCGAGTTCTACGACAAGTATTCGGGCTGCATCGAGGCGTGGGCCGAGGGGGCCACCGACGATCCCACGATCGTCAGCATCGGAGAGAACGGACAATTGCAGATGGACATCGGGGCGGCCAGGATGCTAATCCGCGGATCGGATCGGTACCCGTTCGATCCGGTGGTCTCGGCGCTGATCTTACGGGCGCTGGTCACCCGCGTGCCGCAGGCGGCCCTCGATCTGCCCGAGCCGATCAACGACGACGAACTCATCGATGTGTTGATCACCTGCATCAATCGTGGTTTCTTCGGACGACAGAAGTAAACGAGCTCACCGCTGTGCAGTCGTAACCTCCGAGGCGACGAGCTCATCGATCGCTGCTGCCGAATATCCCAACTCGCCCAAGATCTTTCGGCTATGCTCGCCCAACGCTGGCACGTCGCCAATCACCGGGTCAACGCCGGTCAGGGCAGCGGGCGGCGGGAGCGCGGCTGCCGGACCGCCCGGTGTCTGAATCTCGTGCCACCGGTCCCGGCCGACGATCACCGGATGCAGCCATAACTGGTCGACGTCGTTCATCCGGGCGTATGCCACGCCGGCGATCTGCAGGCGCTGCTCCAGTTCCTCGGCGCTCAGCCGCCCGGCCGCGGCGGCGATGATCGCCTCCAGCTCGTCGCGGTGCGCCACCCGATCGGGGTTTGTGGCGAACCGTGGGTCGGCGACGAGATCGGTTCTGTCCAAGACGGTCTCGCAGAGCCGTTGCCATTCGGCTGGGTTTTGCACGGCGAGCAGGACGGTTCCGCCGTCGCCCGCGGTGAATGGGCCGTACGGAGCGATCGTCGGATGCCGCGCGCCGGTGCGGGGCGGCGCCGTTCCGCCGTAGCGGCCGTAGTAGAGCGGCTGGGACATCCACTCGACCAACGCATCGAACAATGACACCGACACCGGATGTACCGCACCGGTCGTGGCGCGGGTGTAGAGCGCGGTGAGGATTCCGGAGAAGGTGAACATGCCGGCGGCGATATCGGCGATCGATACACCGGTGCGCGCCAATTCGGCCGGCGAGCCGGTCACCGACAACAGTCCGGCCTCGGCTTGTACTAACAGGTCATACGCTTTGCGATCGCTCCACGGGCCGTCCTGACCGTACCCGCTGATGGTCGCAGTAATGGTCTGCGGGTGCGTGCGGGCCACCGATTCGGCATCCAATCCCATCCGGGCCGCGGCGCCCGGCGCCAGATTTTGCACCAGCACGTCGGCGCCCTCCAACAGGCGCTCAACGATGCGTCTGCCCTCGGGGTGCTTGACGTCCACGGTCAACGACTCTTTGCCGCGATTCAGCCAGACGAAATAGCTCGACTCGCCGTGTACCGCGCGGTCGTATCCGCGGGCGAAGTCGCCGCCATGCGGCCGCTCGACCTTGATCACCCGCGCGCCCAAGTCGGCGAGCTGGCGGGTCGCATATGGCGCAGCCACTGCCTGCTCAAGACTGACCACGGTGATGCCCGCCAGTGGCGCATCGGTCATGTCGCCGACGAGGTTGTTGCGGCGACGGCCATCCCGGTGATCCATTCCGGCACCGGCTCATAGACCAGCGGGGTGACCGGCCGGCCGCCGCCGGCGGCGCCCGCGGCGAGCCAGGTCCTGACCTCGTTGGCGCCCGCACCCGCGCGGGCGTGGGCGGTATCGACGAGTCGAATCAGCGCAGCGACATCCCAATTCGACATCGCGTCCAATACTTCGGCGTCCCAATCGGGACGGATCTTGGTGCGCGCGTCCGCCATACCCTCGGCGATGATCCGCGCCCGGTCTTCGTCGCTGAGGTCGTAGGTGTCGACCTCCAGGCTCGGCGGGGAATGTGACAGCCCTCCGGTGCCGATCACCAGCACCCGCTCGTCGACGCCGTCGAGGAACCGGCCAACCTCCGCGCCGAATTCGGCCACCCGACGGCCGGTCGGGAGCGGCGCGGTGGCGCAGTTCACCGGCACCGGGATGACCGGCTTGGCCGTCAACTCCCCGAGCAGGTCCCGAACGGGTTGGGCGAACGCGTGATCCAGCCCGATGTCACGGCATGCGGCGACGTCGAATCCGGCCGACAGCAGGTGTTCACACAATTGGCGGGCGAGTTCGGACGGGACATCCAGGTCGCCGGCCGGGTGGCCGCCCTCGGCCAGAATCGACGCGGACAGCGCGACCCCGAAGGCGGGCACCACGTGGCGAAACGCGCGGCGGTGGTCGCCGCCGAACACGACGACCACGTCGGGATCGAACTGTTGCGAGCGCTCGGCCGCTGACGTCAGCGCCGAGCGGAACCGGCGACCGAAGGCGTGCTCGACGTCGCGTTCCTTGCCCGGGCTGTGGCTTGCACAAACCACCAACCGCTCTGACGTCACGTCCAACACCTCCGCTAGAAGTGACACTAATGTTAGATGAGCATGGCGCACCGCGAAAACCCAACCTCGCGGCGGAGTGCATCACACCGTGACGACAATGCCTTGCATCATTGCCACGATGATGCCGAGGATCACGATGAACGCCACGCATAACGCGATAAGGCGGAAGGTTTCTCGCTTCAGCGCAGCGGTGGTCTGCGGGGGAAGAAAGAATTCGGCGGGCATCTTGTTCACGCGGTCGCTTGCCACCACGACTCCATTCGGATCACGCAACGTAGGGGCTATCGGCGCCGGTCACGGTGCGCAACACCACGAGCGGGATGATCAGAAATACGAAGAAGGTGATCTGGAAGACGACGAACCAGGCGCCCAGTCGCATGAGTTCGAAGCGCCACCGCGGAATCGTGACCTCGTAGTTGAGGTAGTCGTCGAACTGTTGCTGTTTGGTCAGCGGCAACTGCTTGGTAGCAACGGCCGTCCCGCCGAGGCTTTCGGTCACGCCCGGCGGACGCAGCGAGGTCCTCGGGACGGTGAACCGCTCCAGTCGGCAGAATCGCTCGAAATGGTTGAGGCCGCGAATCGGTGGCTTACCTGCCCAGTAGGCGATCAGGTTGGGCCAGACGCACATGATGCCGATGGTCCAGAGCAGCGTGATGCGGCCGCCGTTGCCCCACTGGAGAACCGGCCCGATACCGGGATCGTAGGTCCACCATCCCATTGCCGTCGCGGTGCCCTCGACCGCGAAATCCCAGACGTAGTTGACCGGAATCGCAAGCACCAGCATGGATTTGAGCATGCTCCAGCCGAACCGCGCGGACACCCATTGGCTCAGCCACAACACCAGGATCGCGTGCACTCCCCAATACACTGCGTAGGCGAACGGCATGAACAATGGATCGTTGGGTGTCTTGATCGGTAGCCACTCGAGCAGATGGTGTTGCGCAAACGCCGGGCTGTAAAACAACATCTGGCCCCAGTCGCCGATGGTCTCCATCCAGTACACCGCAAGGCTGTTGAACAGGAACAGGAATCCCCAGGTCAGGCGCCGCCGGCGGATGACATCGGCGACCGCCAGCACGATGAAGATGCTGCCGGCGATCGGTATCACCCAGTTGAAGAACCACACACCGGATGGGTTGAGGGTTGCCGGTGGTGCCAGTTGTGACGTGGCGAAAAGCATCGTTGCCCCTCAACGCGTGCAGCCGTTCTTCGTACATGTGTAACCTAGTTCACTACATATTGTTTGTCACCATTGGCCGAGCCGGCAGGCGCAACAGAATGCCGACGCCGCCTTCCGGCGGGCGTGCACGACCGCCGAGGATCCTGATACCGCCGCGCTGATGAACAGGCTGCACCGGCAGCCGCCCAGAACGTTGACACTATGGCAGTGAACTGCCATCTTGGTTAGGTCGTGCCAAAGGAGCTGCGCAGTGACGGATCTGAAGTCCCCTCGGCAAGCAGAGCCGTCGGCTGTCGAGCCCGCGCAGATCACCACCATTCGGCCCGTGTTGTTCTGGTCGAGCCTCGGCACGGTCTGCGTCGTCATCGCGGCGTACGTCTACATCTCATGGATCGCATCGGGCAATGCGACTCCGGTGAATCCGGGTCCCGACCCGATCCCCCCGACCACCCGGTGGGCGATGACGGCCTTCCAGACCGCCTGCCCCTTGCTGGCTTTGGTCGCGATCGTCTACGTGGTCCGCAAGAGCCTGCGCGAGCGTCAAGTCTGCGTCGAAGCTGCCATCGTGATCGGCTCGGCGATCGCATGGTGGCACGACCCGCTGATCAACTGGTTCCAGCCGGCGCTGTTCTACAACGCCGGGCTGGTCAACTTCGGCAACTGGACGCAGAACATCCCCGGCTGGCTGAGCCCCGACGGTCGATTGATGGCCGAACCGGTGCTGATGATCGGAATGATCTACATCTGGATGCCACTGGCTATGGGCTCGCTTTCCCGATGGGCCATGGGTCGCGCTCGCCGCTGGCGGCCGACGCTGGGACCCGTCCGCACCTTCTGCGCCGGATGGCTCACGGTGTACGTCATCGAGTTTCCGCTCGAGATTTTCGCGGTGCGCCATGGTCTGCTCGGCTACCCGGCGTCGATTCCCAACCTCACTTTGTGGGCGGGTCAGACCGTCCAGATTCCGCTCTACGGCCCCGTCTTGTGGTCGCTGGTGCTGAGTTCGAGTGGTGCGCTGATGTTTTTCCGCAACCACGACGGCAGGATCCGGGTCGAGACGGGTGTGGAGAGTCTGCGGTGGGCCGGCCCATGGGTGAGGGGGCTGCTCAGGGTGCTGGCCGTCACCGGCTTTCTCCATGTGGTGGCGATCGGCGTGTACGACGTGCCGGTGAACCTCGCCGGCTTCTACGCCGGGCCGACCCAGACCTATCCGAGCTATCTACGCACGCAGTACTGCGGACCGGGAACGCCGCGGCACTGCCCCGATGGCACCCGCATGGCCGATCGCTAGGTCCCGTTACTTCAGAACCGCGGGCAGGGCGGCGAACTCCTGGCGAATCAGGTCGTCGAGCGAGCGGCCCGGCGTCGACAACCACTGGTTGAGCGCCCGCTCGACAAGCAACATGCCGACCGCGGCCAACAGCCGGCATTCGCTGTCGGGTGCCGGCAGTCGGCGTCGTTCGGCGATGACCTTGGCGACGGTCTCGGCGTTGGCCTCGTGGTTTTTGCGTTCGCGGCCCACCAGTAGGAGTGACGACGCGACGGCCTCGTGGTACTGCGCGATCCTTTTACGGATGCGCTTGAGGCCCGGAGCCAGCAGGGCGAACGAGTTCGCCAACGCCTCGTAATCTGACAACTTATCTGGTTGAGCGAGGTAGACCCCGCTTACCGCGTCGATGAAGTCGTACTCGCCGAAGAAGAGCACCGACTCCTTGGTCGGGAAGTAGCGGAAGAAGGTCCTCGGCGAAACCCCCACGCTTTCAGCGATCTGGTCCGTGGTGGTTTCGTCGTATCCGTTGGTGCTGAACAGGTTCAGGGCGGCGTTCAGCAGAGCATTCCGGACCCGGTCCGCATGCTCGTCCCGCGGTGATCGGTCGCCCCGGGCCATCTGCCAACCCCCTCGTCCATCTGAGTGTCCTGAAAGTACAACGACCAAGGGCGCCAGCACATCGTTGACACCCGTCGTGGTTGCCACGATACTTCTCCAATATATGACAGTGCACTGTCACACTGATAATTGGGCGCCGGCCGGCGCGGGTAGAGAGGATCTCCGTCTCCAATGACCGAGCTCGGCATAAGCGGAACACTGAACATCAACGATCTGCCCTTCACCGAGGACAGTACGCGCGCCTGGCGGGAGCTGCGGGAGGCGGGCGAGGCGGTGAGTTCTGGCGAGGAGATCGTGCTGACCAGCGCCGAGGCCGTCGAGTTTGCGGCAAAGAGACCTGAGATCTTCTCGTCGGCAAAAGCATTCGACCGCCTGGGAAGTCCGGTCCCGCTGGTGCCGATCGCGATCGATCCGCCAGAACACACCCGGTTCCGGCGAATGCTTGACCCGTTCTTCAGCCCCAAGAAGATGGCCGAGCGTGAGCCGGAATTACGCAGGCAGGCCGGTGAGTTGATCGACGCTATCGTCGCGAGCGGCGAGTGCGACGTGGTCACAGATCTCGCCACACCATTTCCCTCCCAAGTGTTTTTGACGCTGTTCGGACTGCCCATGGCCGACCGCGACCGGCTGGTGCGGTGGAAGGACGCGATTCTGCAGTTCACCGATCCGAGTAGCGCCGAGGCGACCCCTGAAGTGCTGGCCCACGCGCTGGAATTGTTCACCTATTTGACCGGGCACATCGCTGAGCGGCGCGCCAATTCGACCGGCAACGACATGCTGACCCAACTGATCCAAGACACCGACGAGGGCGGCATGTCGGACGACGAGATCCTCGGCCTGTGCTTCATGTTCGTGCTGGCTGGGCTTGACACCGTCACCTCTGCGGTCGGGTTCTCCCTGGCCAGGCTGGCGGCCGACACCGAGATGCGTCGCCGTGTCGCAAACGACTTCGCGCTCATCCCGGCTTTCGTCGAGGAAATTCTGCGCGTCGACGGACCTGTCCCGTTCGCGCCACGTGTCACCACGGAGGAGGTCGAAGTGGCGGGCAAGTTCGTGCCCAAGGGCACCACGGTGATGCTCAGTTATGGCAGCGCCGACCGTGATCCGCGGCGATACGAGGACGCCGACGAGGTTCATCTCGACAGCAAGGTCGTGCACTTCGCATTCGGGCGTGGACCGCACCGGTGTCTGGGTTCGCATCTGGCGCGTCTGGAGCTACGACTCATTCTCGAGGAATGGCACTCCCGCATACCCGAATACACTCTGGCTCAAGACAAGCCACCACAGATGCCGTGGCCGACCGGGACGATGTCGCTGCAGTCGGTACCACTGAACATCAAGCCGTCCTGGCCGTCGCCGCCAAGACTCATCCGACCTTCGGGATAATTTCCTCGGCCACCCACTGCATGTGGTCGAGGTAGGCCTGAAACCCGTCCAGTGCAGGCGGATTGACCCAGGTGTCGGTGACACCACGCTCGGCCAGCATGTTGCAGTTGTCGATGACCTGCTGGGCGCTCTGGCCGAAATGCGCGTTCGGGTCGTCGACGATGGCGTGCTCCTGACCGACAGACAGCACCGCCAGGCTGTAGAACAAGGAGAACGGCCGGTCGTCGAACCCGGGCTGCGAGCGTAGGTAGTCCATCTTGGCCGGCAGCTCGTCGGGTTTGGTCAACCACGGCGCCCAGCCGTCGCCGAAGCGGGCCGCCCGGCGCAGGACCGCGTCGGCGTCTCCCCCCATCCACACCGTCGGGTGGGGATTGGAGATCGGCTTGGGCCCGAACGCGATGTCGTCGAACTTCACGAAGTCGCCGTCGAAGCTCGGCGAATCGTTGTGCCACAGCTCGAACATCGCCTCGAGACACTCGTCCGCAATGCGGCCACGCTTGGTGAAGGGGACGCCGATCGCGTCGTACTCCTCCTTGAGCCAGCCGACGCCGACGGTGGTCTGCGCGCGGCCACCACTGAGCCAGTCGAGCGTCGCGATCTGCTTCGCGGCGATGACCGGGTTGTGCAACGGCAGGATCGTGACCATCGACCCGATGGTGATCGTCGAGGTGGCGCCGGCAACGAAGGCCTGAGCGGTGGTGGCGTCGAAGTAGTGGTCGCCGGATAGTTCAAGATGACTTGTCGGGGTGAGGAAGTGCTCGGGTAGGAATACCATCGAATAGCCCAGTTGCTCGGCGCGTTGGGCGACTCGCGCAATGTCGGAACCGGTGAGCTGGTGTTCCCACGGCTGCGTGATCGCTGCGACGTGCATGCAGTTGGGTAGGTATACGGCGAATCTCATCTGGCGCCTTCCGATTTCACGGGCCGGTGGCGGGGCGCCGACCGGAGGATCCGACGGCACCAAGACCGCGACCCGCTCATTATGGCAGCCTACTGTCATAGGTCAAGGGTCACGACCGCGCCGTAAGTGTCCTCCGGCAACCGGCCTCGCAATCGTCCTGGAAAGTCACATCCATCGTTGACTGTGGCAGTTCACTGCCATAGTGTTGCTGCAGTCCCTGGCTGCTGCGAAAGGCGTGCGACGTGGCTCCGAATCTGTTCATAGCGCTCACCAACCCGATCGAGGGCGAAGACGACGCATTCAACAAGTGGTACGACGCTCAGCACGTGCCCGAGGTCCTCGACGTTCCCGGAGTCGTCGCGGCGCAGCGTTACGACATCACCGAACTCAGTGTCCCCGACGACCAGGAACTGCCCGCTCAGTTGCCGCCGCCAACGCACCGTTACATGGTGATCTACGAGCTGGACAACGAGCCCGACATCGTGATGGCGGAGTTCCTGAAACGCGTCATGGCCGGCACGCTGTCATTGGGGGAGTGGCTCGACCTGACCACGGTGTCTCTCACCGGATGGGCCCCGCGCGGCGAACGCGTACTGGCGGAGCGCTAGTGGGCGAGTTGCTTGCCGGCATCCACGCCCAGCGCGCCTGTCGGCGCTTCGATCCGGACGGCAAAGT
The DNA here is from genome assembly GCF_010731775.1 of Mycobacterium mantenii. NCBI lineage: Bacteria > Bacillati > Actinomycetota > Actinomycetes > Mycobacteriales > Mycobacteriaceae > Mycobacterium > Mycobacterium mantenii. Next base: position 4,695,807 of record NZ_AP022590.1, read on the forward strand.
GCCCGACTGCGACATCGAGCAGATGCTCGCGGCGGCGGTGCACGCGCCGAGCGCGGAGAACACCCAGCCTTGGACGTTCATCGTGGTCCGCGACGAGAGCAACCGCGGTCTGCTCGCGGCTTGGTGGACGGAGACCTGGAACGCCGGCGGCGGCGACTTCGTCAGGCAGAGCGTCGAGGACAAGGTATTGGTCGCCGACCTGGAATTCGGTTTCAGCAAAGGCGGATTCGCAGCGGCGCCGGTCGTGGTAGTGGTGTGCGCCGACACCGATCGCGTGCCCGAGATCTATGCACCGTCGTCGATCTACCCGGCTGTGCAGAACATGCTGCTGGCCGCTGCCGACCTCGGCTATGGCTCATGTCTGACCACCGGCCTGACCACGTTCGGTGTCGATCGCGTGCGCGAACTGTTGCACCTGCCGGAGAACCTGCTCCCGATGGCCGCGGTCTACGTGGGTCTGCCCGCACGCAAGCTCTCACCACCGCGTCGCCGACCGGCGACGTCGGTGACCTACCGCGAGCAGTTCGGCACCCCTTGGTGAACAGAACCGAGCGCTATCAATGCCATTGGCGATAACCCAAGACCACCGCGCCCTCGCCGACGTGGCGGGCGCAATGGTCGCCGGGCGCGCGGGAACCGCGGGTGCCCGTCGGATCCTGCTCGATCGCGACAAAGGCAGTCGGTGGTGGTCCACCGACGGACTCTGGAAAGAGATGGTCTCTACCGGGTGGCTCGGCCTGCACATCGACGAACGGTTCGACGGTCAGGGCTACGGACTGCCCGAACTGACGATCGTGCTGGAGCAACTCGGTCGCGCCGCGGTGGGTGGGCCGTTTCTGCCCACTGTCACGGTGTCCGCGGTGATCGCCGAAGCCGGGACCGACGAGCAGCGTGAGCGGTGGTTGCCGCGGCTGGTGTCCGGTGACATGGTGGCGGGCATCGGCACCAACGGCGATGCCGCCGTTCGTGATTCGATGGTCTCGGCCACCAAGGTGCCCGCATTGGCCGAGGCCGCCGCGGACCTGTTCCTGCTTCCTGTCGGCGACGACCTCGTCCTGGTGGAGGCCGATGACGGGCTCAGCACCAGAACTGTCGATTCAGTGGACCAGCTGCTTGCACCGGTGGTCGTCGTCAGCCTGGCCTCCGTGCAGGTCGCCGAGGTTTTCCCGGACGCCGCCGGCGTAGCCGCGCGCATTCTCCGGCTGCTGGCCGCGGCCGAAGCAGTCGGGGGGCTGGGCGCGTGTACGGAGATGGCGACGGCGTACGCCGCCGGCCGCGAGCAGTTCGGCAGTCCCATCGGCTCGTTTCAGGCGGTCAAACATCACTGCGCGAACATGCTGCTCGACACCGAACTGGCAGTCGCGGCCATCTGGGACGCCGCCCGCGCCGTTGGGTCGGAGGCCGAGCTCGCCGCGGCCATGGCTGCCGGACATGCGCTGACCGCTTATCAGCGGGTGGCGCTGCAGAACGTGCAGGTGCATGGCGGCATCGGCTACACCTGGGAGCACGACGCCCACCTCTACATCAGGCGGGCCACCGTTCTGCAAGCCTTCGCCGGTGACCAGGATGCGCTGCGGGACAGAGTGATTGCGCTGCAACGCGACGGCGTGCGTCGGCATCAGCATGAATTCGGCTCAACCAGTGAGGATTTAGGGCACATCGCGATTACCCAGCGAAATCATGCGGGATCCAACGAACACGCGCTGCGCCGCGAACCGCTCACCATGGACGACTATCTCGCGTCGCGTTGGATCAACGAGCCGTTCCGGGTACTGGACTGCACCTCGGAGGTCGACGGCGCGGTGGCGGTGCTGATCGTCGGCGAGGACATCGCCCGCGATACCAAGCAGCCACCGATGTGGCTCGTCGGATCGTCGAACTCGCAAGGCGGTGCCGGTTGGAGCGAGTGGGACGACCCCACCGAGATGTATTCGCGCACAGCAGGTCCAAAGATTTGGGAGAAGACGGGTCTGAGTCCCGCCGACATGGACCTGGCCTGCATGTATGACTGCTTTACATATACCGTGATGGCCACCATGGAGGGATTCGGCTTCTGCGAGAAAGGCGAAGTGGGCAAGTTCTTCTCGACCGGACGCGCCACCTACGGCGGTGACGTGGTGGTCAACCCGCACGGTGGCTTGCTGTCCGAGGGCTACATCCATGGCCTCAACCACCACTACGAGGCGGCGCTGCAACTGCGACACGCAGCCGGTGTGCGTCAGGTTGAGAACGCACAACTGGCGCTGGTCACCGCGGGCGGCGGTCCCTTCGGCGGCGCCAACGTGTACAGCAAGGAGCACCCATGACGAATCCGGCACTGGCGGCGCCGATTCCGGTTCCCGACCCTGATTCGGGGCCGTACTGGGAAGGCCTGAAGAACGGCAAGCTCATGCTCTGCCGCTGCGACGACACCGGGAAGTGGATCCATCCGCCGCTAGAACGCAGCCGGTACACCGGTGGCCCCGTGCACTTCGAGGCAGTCAGCGGCGATGGCACGATCTTCAGCTATATCGTTGTGCGCCAAGCCCTCGTTCCCGGCCGTGTGCCCCCCTATGTCGTCGGTCTCGTCGAACTCGCGGAGCAGCCGGGACTACGGATCAATGCGGTCATCGATGCCGATCCGGCCGACGTCCGAATCGGTCAGCAGGTAGGACTGCGCATCGTCGCACTTGGCGAAAGCGGTTACCGAATACCCGAATTCGCCATCAAACAGCCGTAGACGGCAGTCAGCTCAACAGTTTGCCGGTACCCAGGTCGGAATATGCCTCCGCGAACCGGCCAAGCACGGCGCCGACGACTTCAACCGAGTACATCTGGTCGGGCGCGATCGCCCACATGCAGAAGCCCCAGGCCGGGCTCTGGCGATACGCGGTCCACATCGCCTCGGGGTCGGGTAGCGAGGTGACGCCAGCGTCGGACAGCCGGCCGCGATAGTTGTCCAGCAGCTCGCGTTCGTGGGCCCGCCGAACTTCCGGGGGTAATGCGGCGATCAAGGCATAGCCGACATCGTGTGACCACGAGCCGCGCCGAATCAGCTGCCAGTCGAGGACACCCATTCGGCCGTCCGGCAGCACATACGTGTTGCGCGGATGCGGATCGCCGTGCAGCAGCGTGATCGGATCGCGGGCCACCCGCTCCTGAAGTCTCCAGAACGCCGCTTCCATGCCGTCCATGTCGGTGCCGGAAGCATCGAGCAGCGCCGTCTTGTATGGGGCTTCGATCAAGGCGCGGATGATTGCAAAGCCGTTGTCACGCAGAAAAGCTGCGAACCCGCCGGTGACGGGATCCTGCAACCAGGACAGGTCGCCGCCGTCGGCCAGCCGCCGGCTGCCCCAGAACGGGGCGTGCACGTCGCTCAACGTCGCGAGCAACGCGTCGACCTGCTCGGCGGTAAGCCCGGCTACCGCGTCGGGAACCTGGGCGCCGCGTAAGGTGATGTCCTCTCCGAGAATCAGAAACTGCGACGGACCGTCCAGGTGGTCGGCGAAATAGGTTGTCATCGTCTCGACGTTCAGGTCCGGACGCAGATCGCGGTAGAACCTCGTCTCGTCGTCGTACAGCACGGTGCCGCCGCCGCCCTCGGACAACGATTCGTCGAACGCCTCCGGCAGGTCGTGCACGGTCCTCAATTGCGTTTTGCTGAAGAGCCGCTGTGGAAGTCGGGTATGCGGATCGGCGTAGGTCACATCGAGGTGCAGGTGCGACGTGGTGCCCTGCCAGGTGTGTCCGACCGTGACGCCGGTAACCGTCGCCTCGGGATCGTGTCGGCGTAACAGCGACGTCAAAATCTCGGGCGTGAGGTCGTCGGCGGACTGGAGCGTGACGTGCAGGGCTTGGCCGGTCATCGCAATCCTCACCGTTGAGATTCAGGTATGACAGTTAACTGTCACATTAGCAGCGAAGCCTTAGTACTGAGCCGGATTGGAGCGCCTTTACGTCGGTTCGACCGGGCGGAACAACGGCAACCACACCCGGCTGTCCTCCTCGCCCGAAAGCGCGGTCCAGTCTTCGAAGAAGACTTCGACAGCCATCCCGACATGAATCTCGTCCGGGGCGACGTCGACCAAGTTGGAAATCAGGCGGGTATCGGGCTCCTCGGCAAGCTCAACCATCGCCACGATGTAGGGCGGTTCGAAACCAGGAATCCAGTTCTGGCGGTTCACCGTATATGCCACGACGGTTGCCCGCCCGGAGACGGGTTCCGGCGCAACGTCGGTGCTGCGGCAGCGCCAACACGCCGGTCCCGGCGGGTGGAAGAAGTGGCCGCAGCCGTGGCAGCGGGTGATCAGTAATTCGCCATTGCGACCACCGGTCCAGAACGCAACCGACTCGGCGGTAGGGCTGGGCGCCAACCGCAACTGGGGACGTTGGTAGGTCATGATTTAACCAACGATCGGCCGATGACCAGTCGCTGAATCTGGTTAGTGCCCTCGAAGATCTGGGTGATCTTGGCTTCGCGCATGTAGCGCTCGACTCGGTAGTCCCTGGTGTAGCCGTAGCCGCCGAACACCTGTACCGCGTCGGTGGTGACCTTCATGGCGGCATCGGTGGCGATCAGCTTCGCCACTGAAGCGTTGCGCGAGTAGGGCAGTCCCGCATCGCGGCGCCGCGCTGCGTCCAGGTACGTGGCGCGCGCGGAGTCGACGGCGGCGGCCATGTCGGCCAGCAGGAAGGCCAGGCCCTGATGATCGATGATCTTGCGGCCGAACGTCGTCCGCTGCTGGGCGTAGGAAACGGCCTCGTCGAGCGCTGCCTGGGCGAGTCCGACGGCGACCGCGGCGATGCCCAGGCGCCCGGAATCCAATGCGCTGAAGGCGATCTGTAGGCCCTGCCCTTCGGCGCCGATCCGGCGTTGGTCAGACACGAACGCATCGGCATAGTGTGCCGTGGTGGTCGGAATGGCATGCAAGCCCATCTTCTCCTCGGGCTTGCCGAACGTGAGTCCGTCGGTGTCTTTGTCGACCAGAAAGCACGAAATACCCTGTCCACCTTCACCAGTGCGGGCGAAGAGGCTGTAGAAATCTGCTATGCCGCCGTGGGTGATCCAGGCCTTCGCGCCGTTGACCCGGTAACCGCCGTCGGTCGCGGTGGCCTTGCAGATCAGGGCGGCGGCATCGGAACCGGCCTGCGGCTCGGACAAGCTGTAGGCGCCGATCGTCTGGCCGCCCAGCATGATCGGCAGCCACTCCTGTTGTTGCTCGGCGGTGCCGAACGCGATCAACGGATGGCAGGACAGGACGTGGACGCTGACTGCGACGGCGACTGCGGCCCAGCGAGCCGCTAATTCCTCGAGGACCTGTAGGTACACCTCATAGGGTTGGCCGCCACCGCCCCATTCCTCCGGGTGCGGCAGTGTCAGCAGCCCGGTCTCACCTAGGGTTGCAAAGACTCCGTCGGGATAGGTCTCGTTCTTCTCATGCTCGTCGACGATCGGATCGAGCACCTTGTCGGCGAAATCGGCGGCCAGTCGAACGAGTTCGCGTGCTTCGGGTGTCGGCAGCAGCCGCTCGACTGTCATGGACGGCTGCCCTGCCAGTCGCAACCGGTCAACTCCGCAGAGAGATCCCACAGCCGTCGCGCGCTGTCGGCGTCGCGGGCCTTGTCTTTGAGTTTTGTCGGCTTCGGCTTTCCCCACTGGTGCATCAGGCCGCGCGGCGCGATGTAGGTGCCATTGGGCAGCGTCGTGGTGATCGCCTGAACGGTCGAGCGGGCGCCGTCGGCCGGGCTTTGCGCGATATGTGGCGAGAGCACCCGGCCGGCCCACTGCAGGACACCCGAACCGTCGCGGGTGATCGCGGTGTCCGTCATGCCGGGGTCCGAGGCATAAGCCGTCTTGCCGCGGGCGACCAATTGGCGCACGAACAACAGATTTGCCAGCTTGGACTCCCCGTAAGCCGACCATGGGTTGTAGCGGCGATGGTGGTAGTTGAGGTCGTCGAAGTGAATGCGGGCGGTGTTGTAATTGGTGCTGGCCACCGACACGACTCGATCGCGGATTCGGTCGCCCAGCAGACATGTCAGCGCGAAGTGGCCAAGATGATTGGTGCCCATGTGAGCTTCAAAGCCGTCGGCCGTTCGGGTCAGTGGCAAGCCCAGCACACCGGCGTTATTCACCAGCACATCGACGTAGTCGACGGTATCGGCGAACTTGCGGACGCTGGTGAGGTCGGCCAGGTCGAGCTCACGCACCTCGACGTCGCCGGGCATCGAGGACGCGGCTTCGTACGCCTTTGTCAGGCTCCGGCAGGCGATCACCACGTCGTGGCCGGCAGCGGCCATTGCGTGTGCGGTCGCCTTGCCGACGCCGCTGTTTCCGCCCGTTACGATGATCCGCACGTTACCGTGCCCTCCTTCGCGACAGTTCACGCAAACAGTAAACTATTTATCGCTTTGGCGAAACCGTGAGGGGAGACGTTGATAGATAAGCACCTGACTGGTCCAGTTCGACCGCTCGGATGACGTGGCTCGAACGGATCTGCGCAGTCCACGAACACAGTGAACGTGCAGCGGTCATCGGCGAAGTGGGCTCCGTTAGCGGTCGCGAACTGATCGGAAGGGCCGTCACCGCCGCGGACCTGCTCGGCGGCCTCGACGTGCAGGCAGGCCGGCCGATCCCTGCTTTGCTCACCACCAACGCCGACGCGCTTGCACTGCTACTCGGCGGTACCGCCGCCAACAGACCGCTCGCTCCGCTCGGGCCGCGGCAGACTCCCGCAGAACTGGCTGAGACGGTGCGCAGATGCGGCTCGTCAGTCCTGCTCGCCGAGACTGCATTCGCTGGGACGGCTCGCCACGTTGCAGATGCGGTTGGGATACGAGCGATGACGATACCTTTCTTGCCGGTGTCCAGGCGTCCATTGCATCCGGAACCAGGTCCTACAGCGATCTACCTACACACCGCGGGGACGACTGGAATTCCCAAGCGAGTCTCGCTCACCGAGCAAGTGCTGGACGCACGCGCCGACCTATTGCGTCGCCTGATCGGCATTGGGCCCGACGACCGTTACGCCACCGGCTCACCGCTTCATCACATAGGCGGCCTTGGCAACGTTCTGGTAGCTCTCACTGCCGGGGCGTCGGTTATTCCCACCACCAGATTCTCCTTCGATTGGTGGCGCAACTTGAAGCAACTCGATGCCACCCACTGCCTCCTCGTGCCCACCATGATCGAGATGTTGCTCAGCGAGGCGCTTCTCGACGCAGTTCCGCTAAAGACCATGATCTATGGCGCCTCGCCTATCACCGTCGAGACGTTGCGACGCGTTCTAGACGTCCTGCCGGACGTCGCAATGGTCAGCCTCTACGGTCAGACCGAGGGCAGCCCGATCACCAGCTTGGGCCCAGACGACCACCGATTGGCCGCGGCCAAAAACCCCGACGTTCTGCACACCGTGGGCCGGCCGGTGAGCGGCCTTCGTCTGCAGATTGACGGGCCGGACCGGGCGGGAATCGGCGAAGTGCTCGCGGCCGCGGCGCACCTGTCCGCCCAAACCGCCGATGGGTGGTTGCACACCGGTGATCTGGGCGTGCTGGATGCCGACGGTTATCTCCGCCTTTGCGGTCGGCGGCACGACATGGTGGTTCGCGGCGGGGAGAACATCTACCCGGCGGAAGTCGAGAATGTGCTCAGCGCCCACCCCGCGGTCGCCGCGGTCGGCGTGGTGGGCGTGCCGGATCGGCGACTCGGAGAAACGTTGGCCGCGTTCATAGTTCCGACAGACGCGGCGCGGCCGCCACGGCCCGAGGAGCTGAGTTCTTTCGCCCGCTTCACGCTCGCCGGCTTCAAGATTCCGCATTATTGGTACCTGGTCGCCGAGCTGCCACTCAACGGTGCGGGCAAGGTCGTTCGCGCCCAACTTCGGGAATCACACTTGAAGCGTCAACGCGCCAGGGCGACGTGAGCGAGTCGCAATACCGCCAGTAACAGGCGGTTTTGCTGGCATAGTCGAGCGAAATAGCTGTCCTGATCCCGTTATATAGTTTAACGTCTGAATCTATGCCGATCGTCGTGCAAGCGGGTCACATGAATAGTCGGAAGTCGCTGGTCGCCGCGATCGTCGCCGCGGCTGTCGTCGGCGGGATTCCTCTGGCGCCGGCACCGCGGGCGAATGCTGCCCCAAATCCTGAGGTTGAGTACGTCTACGACATGACGGTGAGGCGGCAATACCACTTTCCGAACAACGACGCGCTTGCCTACGGCCACGGAGTCTGCGACAAGGTCGGCCAAGGCGAAGGGTACGGACAAGTCATCGGCGACGTTAAGCGCGACGTCACCCCCAATGACCAGTTCGCGGCCAACTACGTGGTCGGGTATGCCGTCAACTTGCTTTGCCCTGAGCTGATATGGCAGCTGCGGAACTCGGCAGGCGGATACATACCGCCGGACGGAGCACCCAGCTCCAGCACTTATTACTGAAGCTGCCCCGTCGATAATCACTCGGGCGCCGGCTGTCCAGCCGCTCGACGTGACGTTCGACCTTCACACCGACTGGGCCGCCCTTATAAACGCGACCGGCGTATCGGATTACCAGCTCACTTTCTCGACTCATCAGCCTCATCGCGGTGACGAGCCACTGGGTCGGGCTGAACGATCGAACATCGCTTCGAGGAAATCGAGTATTTCGGTGCCTACGCCCACGGGGTTGCTGGATTGGATGGTGTGTCCGGCGTTGGGCACCTGCGCCCAGGTGGCACCGGGAATCAGTCCGGCGAGCTCTTTCGCAGCATCGATATCGATGACCTTGCTTCGCTCTCCTCGTAAAACTCTTGTGGGACAGTTGATGCCAGCGACCAAATCACGTAGTTCGTCCCCGAGAGCGAGCTTCATCGACGTCGTCGCATCCATCCATCCGCTGGGCCGCATCATCACCGCCGAGGATTGCGCAGACGCGGCGGTCTTCCTCAGCTCGGACGAGGCCAGAAACATCACTGGCGTGCTGCTCCCGATCGACGGCGGCTATGTCGCCAAATAGGACAGTCGGGAACGCAGCGCCCCAGGACCAGCGCGCAAAAGGAGAGTGCGTCGACCGTATCCGATGACCAGACAAGCGATCTCGCTGGACAAGGAAATCTCGACCGAATGCGCACTCACGGGTCGTGCCCGGCCAAGACCCCGGTCCTGGCCGGTGAGAGCGGCGTGGGGCCATGACCGAGGTAACCACGGATCTAGACCGACAGCCGCCGATCACGGGAGGTAGGCGCAGTGCAGTTGCGGGGAAGCAAGCGTGCAAGACGATTGTCCGCGCTGGTTCTCGCCGTCCTTCTTGCGGCGGCCACCGCGTTTACCTACCTGGCCTATACCGCCGCGTTCACTCCGACCGACAACCCGCCTACACCTACCCCGAGAGCCTGCCCCTCGTTAATGCTTCCGGCGGCCCCAACTGCCGAGGCCTGCCCGACATTCCCAGCAAGCAAACCGGCGGTTCGTGGTACCGCTCCCCGTTCCTGGTCACCGACAACGCTTACGTGCCCTACCAACCCAACACTGAGCTGTCCATCGACGCTCCGTCGACGTCGCAGTTTCTCTTCCACGGCGCCTACGCCGAACGAGACGACTACTGATGCGTCACAACCGCGACCGTTTGACGGAATCGTCGCTTCGGCGACCGCCGCGGCCAGCGGGGCCCAGGCCGCCGGCATCAACCTGGTGGACAAACGGAAGTTGGTGCCCCAGGCCCTGCATGGCGACGCGCCGCCTGTTCTGGACAGCCTGCAACACCGGATGGGCAGTGGCCCCAGCATCGACGCATCGCGCGATCAACAACCATCGAGATCGCTCACATGCGCGAGGAAAACAGGTGGCCCCGGTTCGTGGACCGCGCGATCGAACTCGGTGTCCTGTCGATGCTGTGCCTGCCCCTTTGGTCGACGACCGAACGCTCGGCTCGTTGAGTCTCTATGCGAGTGACCCCGGGGCACTTGATGACACCGCGCGCAACCTCGCCCAACTCGTCGCCACCCACGCCGCGTTGGCGATCGGCGATGCCGAACGGACCACGCGGCTGCGCCAGGCGATGACCAACCGCGACGTCATCGGCCAGGCCAAGGGCATCCTGATAGAACGGCATCGCATCACCGCCGACGAAGCCCACGATCTGCTCGTGCGAGCCTCAAAGCAAATTAATCGCAAGGTGGTCGACCTCGCCCAAGACCTTGCCGCGACCGGCCAAGTCGTCATCCCCTAGTCACGGATCGTCGCCGAACAGCGGCTCCCCGCCCTTGAAATCGTGGACGTGCCGGATGCGAATCACGTTGATAGCTCGGCAGACGTCAGAAACGCCATGTCGTAGCAGGCCCACAACAGCGGGCCGACCAGAATCAAGCCCAGCAGGGTGACGCCGCCCATGATCCGCCACGCGATGGTCGAGCGGAGGATCACCGCCGTCACCGCCGAAGCGGTCGACAAAACGGTCAGCACCGTGGCGATGACGATTTCGGTCCGCGCTGACTGCACCGCGGATTCGGACAACGGTGGAAAGAAACCGGCCTCCAGCTTGAACGCCAGAGCGCGGTTGTTCGTCGCCGTCAGCGATAGAAGGAGTGCGAGCATCATCGTCGCCAACCCGAGCAGCGACAAGCATGCCCCAAAGATATTGCGGTTGGCGGGATCTATCGGGCCCGTGTAGTGGGGCATCTCGTCCACAACCCAGATCGTAGGGCCTCGACGCCGGCGATCGGCGCAACGCGAAGACCCCACCGTTCGCCGTTGTTGGCCAAGTGATCATGTGGTGGATACCTGGTCATGTCACCGTGCTCATGTGCGAGCGGAACCGTCGGTGGGCCAATCACGCCTGGCCGGCCGGTTCCACGCCTGGTGTGAGGCGTTCGTCAGGCGGCTGCCGTTCGGGATCGGGGCAATCGTCGCACCGACGTTCGTCGGCTTCTGCGTGATCAACGGCTTCACCTTCGGCCTCGATCTGACGATCCTCACCAGCCTGCGCGGGGTGCTCGGCCTGCCGGTGCCGATCGCCGTGACGGTTGCCTACGTTTGCGCCTTCGCGCTCAGCTACGCGCTCAATCGCATTTTCAACTTTCGGTCCCATGCGCCGGTCGGTCCCCAGGTGGTGGTCTACGTCGTGGTGGTCGTCGTCAACTACTTGGCGTTCATCCTCGGGGTCACTACCGCGTTGACGGCCTTCGGAGTGCATTATCAGCTGTCTCGACTGGTGGCGGGCATGTGTGAGGCGGTGTACATGTACAGCGCGATGCGGTGGGCGGTCTTCCGCCGCTGACCCGTGCGCCGACGCGCAGTTGGTGGCCGAGGTGTAGCCCGCGCGTGACCTTGCCGCGACGGAGACCCAGGACGCTCAACACGTGACGGTAATCGCGGTCATCGCCGCGCTCGCGACGGCAACATGCGTCGGCTACTTTCTCGGACGGCGCGCGGCCTCGACACCGCCAAGCTGGCGGAAGCGCACTAGCCGGATCGCGCTGGGCAGGCAGGCCATCAACCTGCTCGCACTGATCACGGCACGCCGGATCCAGCAGCGCTTCCAGGCCGAGCGCCTCCTCTCCGACCTGGCTGGCAGATACGGGTTGAGAGTAATTGCGCCACTTCAACTTCGACGCGGTGGTGTGGTGCGGTCACGGCCCTACTAAGGTGCACCAGGTATTCCGCGGATTCGACGGTGACGAAGAAGGACCGAAACTGGCATGGCTGCACTCCAGGACAAAGTGGCGTTGGTGACCGGGGCGTCGTCGGGCCTGGGCGCCGAAACGGCCAGGTTGTTCTCCCGACAGGGCGCAACGGTTTTCGGCATCGGCCGCGACCCCGGACGCTTGGCCGAGGTGTTCGCCGACGTCGAACGTGGCGGATTTGCCTCGGTGGACATCGGTTCGGCGCGGGCCTGCCAGGATGCGGTCGAGCAGTGCGTCCGTGATTTCGGTGGATTGGACGTCCTCGTCAACGTGGCCGGGCATCACCAGATGCGCCGGACGGAGTCGATGACCGACGACGACTGGGAACACGACCTTGCGGTCAACCTGAACGGGCCGTTCTTCCTGAGCAGGGCGGCGCTGCCCCATCTGCTGGAACGCGGCGGAAACATCGTCAACGTCAGCTCCATCGCCGGAGTCGAGGGTCAGGCGTATTCGGCCGGCTACTGCGCCGCCAAGCATGGCCTGATCGGTCTCACCCGTGCGCTGGCGGTGGAGTACACGGCGGATCGGTTGCGGGTCAACGCGGTATGCCCCGGCGGCATGCTCACACCGCAGATCGAACGATTCAGCGCGCCGGACGATCCCAACTACGACCTGATCATGCGCACAGCGTCACCGCGCGGCATGATGCAGCCCCTCGACGTCGCCAACGTGATCGCCTTCCTCGCCGGCGACGCCGCGGCCGCCATCCATGGCGCGGTCTATCGAGTCGACAACGGCAAGGGGGCCGGATAGCCCGACCGGTCACCTGATCAGCGCGTCGAACATGAGCGCTGTGCCGGCGGCGGTGAACGCCTGATACACGGGTTCCATGCGCGCAAGACGTGCCGCGGCCGGTGTACTAACCATTCGCCGTTCGCCGACGAAGCGGTATGCCCAATACAACGCCACCGCGGCGAACCCCACCACACCTAGCCAGTTCGCCGCGGCTACCCAGGACGATCCCGTCGTCGCCGACGACATGTTGGGTCCCGGCGACCGCATGCCGGGCATGTCCATCACCGCAGAATCCGGCGGTGAGTGGATGCCCGGCACACCCCCGCTCATCACCGCATACATCCACGCCATCGCCGCCATCATCGCCGCGTAGTACGACGTCTTCAGCCGCTGGCGGGATGCCGATGAGGACCACACCGCCGCGCCCACAAACCAGACCCCGGCCAGCAAAAAGAAGAGCATCGGTCCTATCGTCGGGAGGCCCAGCCCGACGCGCCACACCATCGAGACCATCGCGACCGACATCGCCAGATGCAGCAGATGGTTGACCCGGCATGTCCATCGATCACGTTGTGCGACAGCGAGGTACGCGTACATTGTGATGCTGACGCCGAAAAGAATGGTGACCGCGCAGCGCAGCGGGCCTGCGTCGATCATGGCCTGCAATTTCGTGACCTGGCGAATGCCGCCCGCCGTACTGTCGCGTCCATGCCGCTACCGTACCCCTATGGGGTATCCGAGCCAACGATAGTCAAGAGTGTCGAGGACCCAGCCCCGCCCCGAGGGGTGCGGTAACGGTTCGGGCACGTTTCAATCACCCCCCGACACGTCGTGCGGCACCACGCTTCTCGTGGTTGACAATTCGTGGCATGACGCAATCGCGGGAGCCCGACGATGGCGCGTGAAATCTCGCGGCAGACGTTTCTGCGGGGCGCGGTCGGTGCGTTAGCCGCCAGCGCGGTCCTCGGCGCACCCCGGGTGGCGGCAGACCCGAGACCTACCGGCTGGGAGGGCCTATCCACCGCCCTCGGCGGCAAGGTGGTGCTGCCGGACAGCCCCCAATTCGCCGGAGCCAAACAGGTTTTCAACACCAACTACAACGGGTTCACGCCGGCGGCGGTCGTGACCCCGACGTCGGCCGCCGATGTGCAGAAGGCGATGGCCTTCGCCGCCGCCCACAACCTCAAGGTTGCCCCGCGCAGCGGCGGCCACTCCTACATCGGAGCATCGACCGCGAACGGCACCATGGTGCTCGACCTGCGCCAGTTGCCCGGGGATGCGAACTACGACGCCGCCACCGGTCAGGTCACGGTGGCTCCGGCCACGAGCCTGTACACGATGCACCGGACACTGGCCGCGGCCGGCCGGGGCGTCCCGACCGGTACCTGCCCGTCGGTCGGTGCGGCGGGGCACGCGCTGGGCGGCGGCATGGGCGCCCAATCACGGCACGCCGGGCTCCTCTGTGACCAATTGACGTCGGCGTCGGTGGTGCTGCCCAGCGGCCAGGCGGTCACCGCGTCGGCCGCCAGCAACCCCGACCTGTTCTGGGCGCTGCGCGGCGGCGGTGGCGGCAACTTCGGTGTTACGACCTCGCTGACCTTCGCCACGTTTCCCACCAAGGACGTCGACGTCGTCAACCTGAACTTTCCGCCGCAGTCGTTCGCGCAGGTCCTCGTCGGTTGGCAGAACTGGCTGCGCACCGCCGACCGCAACAGTTGGGCGCTGGCGGACGCCACCGTCGACCCGATGGGCATGCATTGCCGGATCCTGGCGACCTGCCCGGCCGGGTCGGGTAGCAGCGCCGCGGCCGCCATCACCCAAGCGGTGGGACTGCAACCGTCGGGCACCGAGAACCACACGTTCAACTACATGGACCTGGTCAATTACCTGGCTGTCGGTAACCTCAACCCGTCGCCGCTCGGGTATGTCGGCGGATCCGATGTCTTCACCACCGTCAACGCCGGCGTGGCACAGGGGATCGCCTCGGCGGTCAACGCCTTTCCCCGCGGGGCCGGCCGCATGCTGGCCATCATGCACGCCCTGGACGGCGCGCTTGCCACGGTGGCGCCGAGTGCCACGGCCTTTCCGTGGCGCCGGCAAGGGGCGCTGGTGCAGTGGTACGTAGAGACCGGCGATCCCGCGGCCGCGACGAACTGGCTCAACTCGGCACATCAAGCGGTGCAACAATATTCGGTCGGCGGCTACGTGAACTATATCGAGGCCAACCAGTCGCCGTCGCGCTATTTCGGCCCCAACCTATCCCGGCTGAGCGCCGTGCGGCAGAAATACGATCCCGGCCGGGTCATGTTCTCTGGGCTGAATTACTAGCCGGCGAACGCCCCGCCGTGCGGGATCCGCGGGCCGCTGACAGTCGATGGTTAGCCGGGCTTGGCACTGGGTATTTCCTGTATGTCTGTGGCGAGTTAGAGGGGTTGGCGAATGGCAATCGAGCACGGTCGTGCACGGTGCCCGCGCTGCATGGCGTGGGCGCAGTACCGGTTTCTTGAGCGGGATGACGACAAGCTCGAGTATCAGGTTCACTGCGATGCGTGCGGCAACCTGTACTCCGAGGTCACCATCGCCTCGACCGCCACCACGCCGGCCGCGTAGGCGGCAACCTCGGCGGTCGTCACGCCTGCCTTTGCGCGCGTGACCTGCTAAATTACGGATCTCGTTGCTGGTGTAAAGTCCGGACCGCGAGTAAAGACGCCCCCACACTGGAGCAGCGCCTGGTGCGTGCAGACGCAGTGCGCAACTCGCTGAAAGGGGCGGCGTGAACGAAGTATTGGCGCGGGCCGGCATCTTCCAGGGGATCGCCCCGGATGCGGTCGAGGCGTTGGCTCGCCACCTGCAGCACATATCGTTCCCGCGTCGGCGCACCGTCTTTGTCGAAGGCGAGGAGGGTGACGACCTCTACGTCATCCTGTCGGGCGCGGTAAAGATCCGTCATCAGACACCGGACGGTCGCGAAACCGTCTTCGCGGTGCTGGGTCCCGGCGACGTGTTCGGGGAGCTCGCGCTGTTCGATCCGGGTCCGCGGACTTCGACGGTGATCACCCTGACCGAGGTGGAAGCCGTCCGGATGGACCGTCAAGCGCTACGAACCTGGATCGTCGAACGTCCCGAAATAGCCGAGCAGCTGCTGCGGGTGCTGGCCCGCCGGCTCCGGAATACCAACAACACCCTGTGCGACCTGATCTTCACCGATGTCCCCGCCCGGGTGGCCAAGCAAATCCTCGACCTGGCAATGCGATTCGGCAGCAGCAACGGAGGCTCGGTGCTGGTCGAGCACCACCTCACTCAGAAGGAACTCGCGCAACTCGTGGGATCCTCGCGTGAAACGGTGAACAAGGCGCTGTCCGACTTCACCCAACGCGGATGGATCCGGCAGCAGGGCAAGACCCTCATCATCGACCAGCCGGCGAAACTAGCCCGCCGGGCAAGGGCTTGACGCCCCGGGTAAAGCCCGTCACGCCCTAGGTGATCGACCAAAATTCCAGGAGCGTCCGCAACGTCGCGACCAGCGACAGCGGTTGATCCAGCATGGGATGGTGGCCGGCCAGGGCCAACTCCACGAATGGGCCACGCAGCTGAAGCAGGGAACGGATCCGTTCGGCCATCGCGGGCGGCACCAGTCCGGCTTCGCAGCGCAAATATCCCATGCGGCAACGCATTGCGGCCATCATGGACTCCAATGATTCCTCATCGGCGGGCGGCGCCTCGAGAAACCCACCGCCGAAAACCGCCGGGTCGAATTTCCATTTCCAGCCGTCGTCGGTTTTGCGCACCGACTCGGCCGCGATGTGCTGTCGGACATAGGGCAGGATCAACTCCTGCGAAGGCACGGCCGTAAAGCGGGCCAGGATCTCATCTTTCGTTCGGTAGTGGGTGTGCTTGCGCCTGCGTAACCGCCCTTCCTCCGGCGCACGGTCCCACAGCGGCGAGTCGATCACCAGCATGCTGTTGATCTGGCGGCTGTAGTGCATCGCCGCCGTGGATACCACCCAACCGCCCATGCTGTGGCCCACGATGGTCGGTCGTCCCGCGGGCCCGGCGGCCGCAGCGGCCGCCATCACTTCGCCTGCCCAGATCCGCAGGTCGTAACTGCCCCGCGCCTCGCTGTCGCCGTGCCCGGACAGATCCGGCGCGATCACCCGATGGGTGCGGGAAAAGAACGGTGCGACGTGATCCCACCAACCGGAGTGCGCCCCGCCGCCGTGGACGAGCACCACCGGGGGTTGGTCGGCGTCACCCCAGACGCGCAGGTGAATGCGGCACCCGTCGACGTCGACGTCGCTGTGCTCTGGCTTTTGGTCGATTGCCGCGGTGAACCAGGATGGTGTGATCGGCGTCTGGGGCGAACGGGAAAACAGTTTTCAACCTCCGAGGATTCAAACGCTTTGTCGTGATCCGGCTTTGCCATGCGGCCAATAGCGGTTCGGCTGGGCCGGAAATGTGGAAGTCAAGAATTCGCCTCGGCGAGCCGCACGGTGACGGTAACGCGTCCCCTGTCGTCCTGCGTGGCGACGGCATGTCCGGCGCGTTCGGTCTGGTCGAGTCGCAACGTCAGGGGTCCGCCGGTGTTCAGGAAATTTCGCCACCACGTCTTCGCCTCGGGCATGTTGACGTTGATGACGATGTCGCCCCCGGAACGTCGGTAGGCCACCGGGATGCTGAATGTGCGTCCGGAGCGTCGACCCGTGTAAGTCAGCATCGTGATGTTGCGGCTGAGCAGTCGGCCAAAGCGACGGGAGTTGGCCAGCGCCGCTACCGGTGCATTGAAAACGGGCGCGGCACGCATCACGAGACGGCCGATATCGTCGGGACTCACGTGGAAAGTATCGCAGCAAATTCCAACGAATAGTCGACCGCGGGAGTTCGACGTGGTGCCGGTTCGGTGGACAGGGAGGTAGCATCCCCGCGCAGATGCTCCAGCGGTCGCCATAGGCGAGGAAGAGGGCGCTGATGACTGCTTCTGTCGACCCGTCGGTGCCGCCCAGCGGCACGGGCTGCGTCGAGTGCGACGAGGCCGGTGGCTGGTGGGTGCACTTGCGGCGCTGCGCCGCTTGCGGGCACGTCGGTTGTTGCGACGACTCGCTCTCTCGTCATGCGGCCAAGCACTGGCAGCAGACCGGGCATCCGATAATGCGATCGTTCGAGCCGGGCGAGGATTGGTTCTGGAATTACGAGACCAACGACTACTACGAGGGCCCCGAGCTTGCGCCACCCGAGTGCCGTCCGGAGGGCGAATCGGTTCCCGGACCGCGCGGGCGGGTGCCACATGACTGGTTCGCGCTGCTCCGCCACCGCGACGACTGACGATGTGATCGGCCGGTTTACATTGCGGCGGCGAGCAAGTCGCGTACCGCGTGGTCAACTGTGCCCAGCAGGTCGGGGCCGATGCCGGCGCGACCGCGCACCAGTATCGAGGCGCTGTTGGCGGACGGCCGTCCCTCGGCCGGGCTGAGCCCATCGGGAACTCACCGATCATCGGCAGCAGGGCTACTCCGAGCCCCGACCGCACCGCCGCGTACAGGCCGGAGAGATCGCTGGACTCGGCGGCGATCTCATACTCGATGCGGTGGTTTTCCAGGATTGCGAAGGGGAGAGCGCGCCCGCCGCGGCGCTGCCGCAGGTCGAACTGCAGGACGCACCGCGCTGAGATCCCGGACGCCTCCTGCAGGGGTGCATTACCAATAGGCTTGTCCACCATCCGCTCATCCAGCGCAGCCGATCTGTGACAATCACCCTGCGGAACATTCAACGGAGGCGTAGTGAACTTTGGTAGCGGGCGGCGCGTCGGGTCACGGCGGGTAGCGGCGGCGGTAGCGGTCCTCGCATCGGCGGCCGCATTCACCCGCTCCCCGGTGGCCAACGCGGACGCGCAATTGTGCAATCCAGCGAGCGTCGATGCGAATCAAATGTGCCACTTCGATGCCTCAGGCCCGTTGTCGGACATCAGCATGGCGTTTCCGGCCAACTATCCCGATGAGCCAACGATGATCGGCTACTTGTCCAAGGTCGACGACGATTTCCAGACCGCCCGCGGACCGCTGAATACGCTGAAATCGCCGACCGCGCTGAAGATTACCGGCACCCGATACAGCTCCGGGCCCCAGGCGACGGGTACCCAATCGGTGGTCACCGAGATGTATCAGAACCTCGGCGCCGCTCACCCGCTGGTCTGGTACAGGTCTTTCAACTACAACCTGGCCAATCAGCAGTCGATCGCCCTCGATTCGTTGTTCCGGCCGGGAACTGAACCGCTGCAGGTCATATTGCCGATCGTGCAGAAGACGTTGGCCGACCGGTATCGGGCAGCCGTGTCGATTCCGCCGGCCACCGGTCTGCAGCCGGCGAACTACCAAAGTTTCGCCATCACCAATGATGCGATCGTTTTCTTCTTCGACCAGAACGCGCTGCAGCCGGCGATGGAGGCCACGCAAGTATCGGTGCCGCGCAGCGCGATCGCGTCGATGATCAGCCCCGACATCGCATAGCCGGCCGAACCGGCGGCGTGACGCTCGTGAGGAGATCGCTAGTGGCGCAACGGGCTTAGGGCAGCTCGACCTTGCTGGCCAGCCACCGACCATCCACCTTTTCCATGGTCATCTTGACTCGGCTCCGGTCCAGCTGGGGTGTGGGCGCGGCGCCGTTGCTGACCGACTGGTCGACGAACAGCACAACGTCCACCTTGTCTTGGTTGGCGGACTGGACCGCGGCGTCGATCACGTTCCCATGCGCCGCAGCCTTGTTGTCGATGAGCGTCTGGCGCAGCTGCGCACTGGATTTGGTGTACATGTCTTTGAATTCACCGGTTGAACCGTCGAGTACATCGGCGAAGTTCTTATCGATCGCGTTGTTGTCCACGCTGGTCAACGTGAGGATGTATTTCTTCGCCGCATCGAGTGCTTGCTCGGCGGCAACCTGCTTCTGGTGATGCTGAAACAGTAGCCAGCCCTCATAACCCGCGCCCGCAAGCACGACCGCCAATACTCCGGCAGCAACCCCGCGAACTGCGTTTCTGCACCTAAGATTTCGGCCACGACAGTGCTGTTCGTCGGGCGTGTCCTGGTCGCCGTCGCAGGCCTCCTCGGGCTCGGCTGGGTCCGCGGCCTCGCCGTCCCCGGCGGGCGATGCAACGGCCGGTGTCGCGTCGTAGCCGGCCTCATCGGCCTCGGCCACCGCGATCGCTGGCGGTTGCTTCACCTCTTCTCCGGCCCCTTCCGCGGCGATGCGAAAGCGACTTACCAACCAGGTTCCCGGGTTGCCGGCAGTTCGTAGCGATTGACGATTCATCAGTTGCACGCGCCGGAGTCACGAAGTGCGTTCGCCCAGCCGGTAGCGGCGACGATGTTCGCATGGGTGACCCCCGACGGATCCTTTCTCTTGATGCTGTCGCTGATCCGCGACAGCTGGAATGCTAAGTGGGTCATCGATTCCCCACCGTATACCGGCGAATACGGCCCGAAATTGTCGGGCTGGTTGGTGATGATCAGCGGCTTCACTCGTGGTGCCAGAAACGCCGTCGACTGGTCGATGTTGGCGACCACTGCGTGGGCGTTTCCCTGCACACCACCGGCCGAGTAATCGTCATGCTGGTCACCGAGGTAGCGGTTCAAGTCATTGATCTGACCCATCAGAGGATCGAACTGCGACTTGAACCATTGGCAGGAGTCGGACATTCCGCCGATCATTTCCGGCGTCACCCGTGCCGTGAAGGTGTTGTATGGCCAGATGTCGAAGTTCGGTGACCAATCGCTGCGCACCGGCGTGAACACCGGCAACGGCGGCGGAGGCTGGCCAGGATCAGCGGCGACGTGGCCGGCGAGCGCCAGGGCGGCGACGAATGCCGGCCCGGCACACGCCAGGCCGCTACCTGCCCGTCGCAACCTCGTCAGATCCATCCGCTCTTCCCAACAAAAACGATAGCCCCGGGCCCCCAAATACCGGACCGTCAAACTTTTCCTCGAAATCTCTATTAACATCAGTGTCCTGACAAGGGATCTTCCCGCGAAGTCAGCAGCGCGTCAAGGGTCCGCCACCAGGCAAATACGACGAATGACCACCAGTCATTACGGCATAAGATCCTTGGTATTGGCACAGTTCCGCATAGCCAGGCCTTCCCCAGAGGGCTGAGTAGCCGTTAACATAGCCGCCCGTGGGGGCACAACCGACCTTTGGGTACATCCGGCGATGACCACCCAGGACCAGCGCTCGCTCAACGACGGCCGAGCGCCCGACGGCGTGGCCACCATCCAAGAGTGGTCCGCGGGCTATGTCGTACGGCACCCCCTGGCCTCGCTCAACACCCTCGGTGAGCAGTACATCCTCGCTGTACGCACGATCGAGTACTGCATGGTCGACCTGTTCACCGGGCGCTTCCAATGGGCCGAGTTCATCCGCCAGGGCGCCTTCATGGCTGCCACGGCGGTCCTGCCGACCGTGTTGGTAGCGCTGCCGATCGGGGTGACCCTTTCCATCCAATTCGCGCTGCTGGCAAACCAAGTCGGTGCGACATCGCTGGCCGGTGCGGCCAGTGGACTCGCGGTGATCCGTCAGGCCGCCTCGCTGGTGGCCGCGGTGCTCATGGCATCCGCCGTCGGCTCGGCGATCACCGCTGACCTTGGTTCCCGCACCATGCGCGAGGAGACCGACGCGATGGAGGTCATGGGTGTCTCGGTGATCCGGCGCTTGGTCGTGCCCCGTTTCGCCGCGGCCATCATGGTCGGTGTCGCACTCACCGGAATCACCTGCTTCGTCGGGTTTTTGGCTAGCTACCTGTTCAATGTCTACTTTCAGCGCGGCGCACCGGGCAGCTTCGTGGCGACATTTTCGTCGTTCGCCACCACGGAGGACATGATCGTCGCGCTGCTCAAAGCCGTCATCTACGGGGCGATCGTGGCGGTGATCGCCTGTCAGAAAGGACTTTTCACCAAAGGCGGCCCGGCGGGCGTCGCGAACTCGGTCAACGCCGCGGTGGTGGAGTCGATTCTGGTGCTGATGATCGTCAATGTCGGGATCAGCGAGCTGTACAACGCGCTGTTCCCCAGGACGGGACTGTGACATGACGGCCTCTGCGTACGTCCCCACCCTGGCCCGGCCGATTCTCGGTGCCTATCGGGCCACGGCCGCCCCGATCATGCGGTTGGGGCACATGCTGGTGTTCTTCGTGCGGGCCGTGCTTGCCGTGCCCTCCGTGCTGCGGCAGTACCGCACGGAATTCGTACGCTTGCTGTCGAATATCGCCTGGGGCAACGGGTCGATCGTCGTCGGCGGCGGTACGGCCGGGGTCGCGGTGGTACTCGGCTTCACCGCCGGCGCACTGGTGGCCGTGGAGGGTTACAACTTCCTCAACCTGCTCGGCTTGGGTCCCGCGACCGGCATCATCTCGTCGCTGGTCAACACCCGCGAGTTGGCACCGATCATGGCGTCGCTGGCCTTCGCGATGCAGGCCGGCTGCCGGTTCACCGCGCAGCTGGGCGCCATGCGCATCGCCGAAGAGATCGATGCGCTGGAATCGCTGGCCATCCGCCCTATCCCGTTTCTGGTAACGACGCGGCTCATGGCCTCCGTCATCGCGGTGATCCCGCTCTACATCGCGTGCTTGGCGGTGACCTATCTGACATGCCAGGTCGTCGCCGGTGTGATCAGCGGTGGCTCCATCGGCCCGTACCTGCACTACTTCACCATGATGCTGAGCGCCAAGGACATCGCCTATTCGGTCCTCAAGTGCGTTGTCTTCGTCTGGCTTTCGTCCACCGTACAGTGCTACTACGGGTTTTACGCCGCGGGCGGCCCGGAGGGCGTGGGGGTGGCCGCCGGACATGCCATGCGTGCCAGCATCACCGTCGTGATCATGGTCAACATGCTGCTCACGATGGCGTTGTGGAGCATCGACGCCGGCGCGAGATTCGGTGGCTGAATGCCGAATTCGCTAGATCTCGACGGACGCGGACCCTCCGACCAACAGCTGCTGGCTATGGGCGGCGCGGTGCTGTTGATAGCGGGACTGATCACGGGCAGCCTCCTGCTGAAGTCCACCGGACGGCTCAACGACTACATCCGCGTCGTCGCCGAGCTGACGAACGTGGGTGACGGGCTGCCGGCCCGCTCGGATGTGAAGTATCACGGGCTGCTGGTCGGCGCCGTCGACAACGTGGTTCCGGCGGCGTACGGCAAACCCAACTACGTCCACATCAACCTCAAACCCGAGTACGCCAGGGACATTCCGGGCGCGGTGACCGCCCGCGTGGTGCCCAGCAATGTGTTCGCGGTGTCATCGGTGCAACTCGTCGACGGCGGCCCCAGCCCAAGCATCCGCAGTGGGGCGCGCATCCCCGAAGACCTACAGCTTTCGACGGTGATCTTCCAGACGACGATCAGCAAGCTGCGTGACATCCTCGCCGCGACCGGCCGGGGCCGCGAGGACCACAGCGTGGGGATTCTGGCCGCCGTCGCGGCCGCTACCAACAACAGACGCGGTGCGCTGCTCACCGCGGGTGCGCAGATGACCCGCGTGCTCGATGAGCTCAACGGCATCGTCACCACCGATCCGGGACCGTCGACGGTGTCCGCATTGCTGGATGCCACTCGCGGCCTGCAGTCCACGGCTCCCGACCTCGTCGACGTCTTGCACGACGCGGTCAGACCGATGCAGACCTTGGCCGAAAAGCGGGAACAATTCCGGTCGCTGGTCACCGGATCGCACCACACCTTCGGCGTCAGCCGGCAGGCGTTCGATAACCACACCGATCAGCTGATCGAGATGACGCAAAACCTCACACCCGCCCTGGGCGTGTTCGCCCTGCACAGCGACAAGTTCGTGCCCATCTTCACCAGGCTGAACCGGTTGTCCGACAAGTTCTTTAAAGAGGTGTGGGATCCCGAGCTCGACACGGGAAACATGCGGGTGAATCTGGCGCTGACGCCGACCTACACCTACACCCGCGCCGACTGCCCGCGCTACGGGCAGTTGTTGGGGCCGAGCTGCTACACCGCACCGACGATCGCGGTCCGGCCCGATCTGCCCGAGGTTCTGTTGCCGCAGAACTACCACCCGCCCGCGGATCTGGCGCCGCCCCCGGGCACCCAGGTCGGACCCGACGGCAATCTCGTTGCGGTCGGCCCGCCGCTGTACAACCCCAACCCGAGCCTGCAAGACCCCAACCCGCCGCTGCCGTGGTGGCCGTGGCCGATCGGCCCGGCTCCGCGAGTCCCGGGAACCGCCGATCCCGATGACGCACCGCCACCGCCACCCGGCGCGCCACCGACCCCGCCCCCGGGCCCGATCAATGCGGTCGCACCATCGGGCTACGGCGGCAACGTCGGACCCGTTGGCAGCCAACACGAGCGCGACCAGCTGGGCATGATCACCGGCCAGGGCCGGTCCGCGTCGGTGGCGACCCAACTGCTGCTCGGTCCGGTGGCTCGCGGTACAGCGGTATCGCTGCAACCCCGGGAACAGCAGCCGGCGGGCGGCCCGAAATGAAAGTGCGGGGTCCCCTGATCGGCCTGTCCGTCTTCATGGCGATCGCCATCGCCGTGACGTGGATGGTGTACGCCACCCTGCGGCGAGACGTGGCGGGGCCGACCACGCCGTACGCGGCGGTGTTCACCGACGTTTACGGGTTGCGGATCGGCGACGACGTCCGGATGGCCGGTGTGCGGGTCGGCCGCGTCGAAAACGTCGAACTCACCGGCAAATTGGCGAAAGTCTCGTTCATCGTCGAGAACGATCAGCACCTGTATGGAAACACCGTCGCATCGGTGACCTATCAGAACATCATCGGACAGCGGTATCTGGGCCTGTCGCTGGGCGAAATCGGCAACAGGGGCCCGCTGCCCGCCGGCGGCGTGATACCGGTGCAACAGACGGACCCCTCCTTCGATGTGGGAAAGTTGCTCAACGGTTTCGAGCCGCTGTTCACCTTGCTCAATGCCAAGGATGCCGACGACCTGACCAGGGGCGTATTGCAGTCGCTGCAAGGCGATCAGGCGTCCATCCCGCTGCTGGTGCAGCAGACATCGACGATCACCCGGACGCTGTCCGCACGCGATCAATCCCTGGGCGATCTGATCAGCAGTCTCACGAGGGTCACCGACACCGTCGCCCGCCAAAACGACGACCTCGACCACGCGCTCGACCAAACGCGCGATGCGGTAACCAATTTCGATAATCGCCGCGCGTCGTTGCAGGACTCGGTGGGGTCGATCGCCCGGGTGACCCGCCGGCTCTCGGCGATCGCTGACGATGTGGATCCGGCGCTGAACGAACTCATCACCCGAGAGCCGGGGTTCAGCAAGCACATGGTCGGCATCGAACCGCAGCTGGCGTTCACCGGCGACAACCTGCCGTTGCTGCTGAAGGGCTTTGCCCGCGCCACCGGCGAGGGAACCTACGGCAATGCCTATGCGTGCGATCTGAACGCCACGGGTTTCTTCCCGGGACTCAACGACATCACCACCTTCATCGTCAACGCGGCCACACCGGGCAACGCCCATCCGATCACCACCAAGAACATGGGGTGGCACACCCCGCGATGCAGGAACATGGCTAATGGGTGACTCGCTCAAGGCTCGGTGGTTGCGACGCCGACCGCTCGAGTCGTACAACCGGACCTGGCTCGGGCTGGCGGGACTGGCGGTGGTCGCCGCTCTCGTCGCGGTGTCGTTGGGGATCAAGCTGCTCGGTATCGGCTACACCCACTACACGGCCGAATTCCTGCAGGCCGCAACGCTGCGACCCGGAAACCCGATCACCGTCGCCGGCATCGAAGTCGGACACGTCACCAGCATGAGGCTCGATGGCGACCACGTCGAGGCCGGTCTGAGCGTGCGCGACAACGTCTCGCTGGGCAGGGACACCCGGGCGGTGATCAAGGTGATGACCATCCTCGGTTCGCGCTATCTCGAGCTGGAGCCCGACGGCCCGGGCTCCCTGCCGGGCAAGACGATCAACCTGGCTCACACCGAGGTGCCGTACGACCTGCAGTCGCTACTCGAGGACGCCACCACCACCTTCGAGCAGGTCGATTCCGACCAGTTCGCGCAGTCACTTGGGGTGCTGGGCAAGCAACTCGGCGGAGTGCCGCCGCTGGTGCCGCAGGCCGTCGCGAATCTGCAGACGTTGTCCACGATCACCGCCGACCGACGAGGCCAACTCGGTACGCTGCTGAAAAGCACTGAGCGAGTGGTTAATACCCTGCGGCGTCAGCAGACCAACATCGGACATCTGATGGATCAGGGGCAGGATCTGCTCGGTCACCTGGTGGCGCGCGAGGCCACCTTTCACGCCATGTTCGCAGGGCTGACCGACCTTGTCGACCAGCTCGACAAGATCGTCGTCAACAACCGGCCGATGCTCGACGAGCTGTTCGCCAACCTGCACCAGCTGACGAATATGGTCGGCCAGCACGACGATCTGTTGCGCAATCTGCTGCAGGTTGCGCCGGTGGCGCTGCGGGGCCTGACCAACGCCACCGGCTACGGGCCGGTGGTGGAGTTCAACCTGCCCAACGGCCTCGCGATCGATTCCTGGATGTGTGCCATCAGTGGTCGCGCCAAAGAATTCAAGATGATCCAGTACTTCAAGGACTGCAAATGACCTCCGGTAGGCACAAACTCATCGCCGTGGGCGCCGCGATAGCGGCGGTGGCCGCCGTCGCTATCGGGGCAATCGGCCACTACGTCAAGTCCCGCCTGGACACCATGACCGTGACCGCGCAATTCGACAGCGCCGCGGGCCTTTACGAAGGAAATGTCGTTGCAGTTCTCGGTATGCCGGTGGGCAAGGTCAGCAAGGTCACGTCCAAAGGCAGTTACGTCGAGGCCGAGTTGACGGTGGACAAGAAGGTCAAAATCCCTGCGGGCGCCCGCGCGGTCACCATCACCACCTCGATCCTCACCGACCGACAGGTTGAACTCACCCCGCCCTACCGGAGCGGTCCGGTGCTGAAGAACCACGACACGATCGGGCTCACCCGAACCAAAACACCGGTGGCTTTCGATCGCGTACTCGACATGCTCGACAAGGTGTCCAAATCGCTGAAGGGCGACGGCAAGGGCGGCGGACCCATTGCCGACCTGACTGACTCCGCGGTCGCCATCACCGACGGCAACGGGAAGAAGATCCTGTCGGCCCTGGACGAGCTTTCCAACGCGCTGCGGCTCAGCTCCGAGCGGGGCGGAACCACCCGCGAGCAGTTGACCACGATCATCACCGACCTCAGCTCGATCACGGAGGCCGCCGCACGCAACGACGCCAAAGTGCGCCAATTCGGTTCCACAACACGCCAGCTCAGCCAGATACTCGCCGACGAAAAATTCGGCACCGGAACCACCGGACACACCATCAACAGGATCCTCGAAGAAGTCACCACGCTGCTCGAGCAGAACCGGGAGGACCTCAAGCAGGCGGTGCACAACGGCGACACCGTCGCCAAGACGATCGTCGAGGATCAGCGCGGAGTGTCCGAAATGCTCGATGTCCTCCCCATGACGCTGGAAAACCTCTACAACACCGTCGATCAGAACAACGGCGCGATACGCGTGCACGGGCTGCTCGACAAGGCCCTGACCGACAGCCAGTCCGCCAAGGAACTCTGCAATCTCATGCACCTGCGCCAACTCGGCTGCAGCACCGGCACATTGCAAGACTATGGACCCGACTTCGGCTTGACCTACATCCTCGACGGTCTCTCGGCGATGGGGCAATAGCGATGAATGCGGCTAAACGCAAAGCACTGGCGGTGGCGCTCAGTGCGGTCATGGTCAGCTCCGGTTGCGCCACCAACGGGCTGTCCAGCCTGCCGCTGCCGGCCCCGGGAATCGGCGATGGGGGATACCTGCTCAACGCCGTCTTCTCCAACGCACTGAACCTGCCGGCCCACGCGAAGGTCAAACTCGCGGGCGCCGACATCGGGCAGCTCGAATCGATGGTCGCGCGCAACTACACCGCGGTCACCACCCTGCGAATCATGGACGGCGTCCGCGTACCGGTCGGCAGCACCGCCGAGCTGCGGTCGGCGACCCCGCTTGGCGACGTGTTCGTCGCGATCAAGCCGCCCACGCCGATGGACCCCAGCGCGCCGCTACTGAAGAGCGGGGACACCATCGGCCTGCAAGCCACCCGCGCCGCCGCCACCGTGGAGAGCGTGCTGAGCTCGGCCGCGCTGCTCGTCAACGGTGGCTCGGTCCGCAACTTCACCAATATCGTCAACGGCGCCGGCAAGGCGACGGGCGACCAAGGACGCGCATTCGGCGACCTGATCAATCGAACCAACTTACTGCTGGGCAAGCTCAATTCACGCTCGGAGCAGATCGACGCCGCGGTGACCGAGACGGCGGCCCTCGCCGACCGGCTGGACCAGAAGGACCAAGCACTCACCGACGTGCTGCAGGCCATCGGGCCGGCGACGAATGTGTTGTCCAGCAACGCCGACGAGATCGCCGACGTGGTCGACGAGCTCGGCGCGACGACGCATCAGCTATCCAAGTTCCCGTCGATCGCCGGCACCGACAAGACCGGCCGCAGCGTCATCAAGGACGCCAACACCATCGCCGCCGCGTGGAACGATGTCGTGTTGAGCCCCGACACCAGCCTCGCCGGCCTCAACCGGCTGATCCCGCCGTTCGTGAAATCTACCCCTAGCCAGGCGATCTCGGTGCGCGGCAGCTTCGATCGGCTGGTCATGGGATCGCGGCCGGGCACCGGAGCGGAGACGGGGGGCTTCAAGGGCGATCCCGCATTTCATGGCCCCATGCGCCGCGACTGGAACTACATGATCGGTTCCATCAAATACGTCCTGTGGCGCCTGCAAGAACGGGTCGTGGGCCGGGGCCCGCAAACGCCGATGGGGCAAAGTCCTTGGAAGCCGGTCGGTCCGCCGCTTCCGCCGGCGCCCGCCGGGGAGGCACCACCGGATCCCATGATCCCGGAGCCACCGCGGTGATCGACAGTATCGGCCGGTTCATCGTCGGGGTGGTCAGAGCGGGCCACCGCCGGCGCGCCTGGCTCTCCGGCATCGCGCTGGTATTCACCCTCGTGGTGGGCGTGACCTACCTGGCGGTCGGAGCGCTGCGCATCAACCCGCTCAACTCGACCTACCGGATTACGATCCGGCTGCCCGAATCCGGTGGGCTGCTGGCTAATCAAGACGTGTCCGTCCGCGGCATCCGGGTCGGGCGGATTCAATCGCTGCGGCCCACACCCACCGGCGTCGAGGTGATCGCCAACATCAATGAGAACACCAAGATCCCCCTCGCGAGCCCGGTGCGGGTGTCCGGGCTATCGCCCGCGGGCGAGCAGTACATCGATTTCGAACCCGCATCCGACACCGGCCCGTTCCTGTCGAACGGGAGCGTGATCGGCCCACAGCACACCACCACGCCCATCCCGCTGTCGCAAGTGCTCGCCGACGCCGACGGACTGCTGGCCCAAACCGATCCGAAGAAGCTCGAAATCGTCAAGCGGGAACTGAGTTTGAGCAAAGAGGGCCCGCAGAAGCTCACCGACATCATTGACGGTGCCACGTTCCTGTTGTCGACAATGGATCCGGTGTTGCCGCAGACCGTCAGCATGCTCAAGACCAGCCGGGTGGTCCTGACCACGCTCGCCGACAAAAACGCCGGACTCGGTGCGACGTCTCGCAATGTCGGCGACCTGATGACCGGCGTGAACAAAATGGACCGCGGCTACCGCAAATTCGTCGATCAGACCCCCCACGCCCTGTCCTCGGTAGACAACCTGTTCGACGACAACTCCGACACCATGGTCGGGCTGCTGGCCAATCTGGTGACCACCGCGCGGATCATCTATGTCCGTGTTCCGGCGTTGAATGCGGTCTTTCCCGACTATCGGGGCTCCACGCTCGAGGCCCTGATGACGACCATGCACGAGCATGGCCTGTGGGCGACCGCCGATATCTACCCGCGCTACACGTGCGACTACGGCACCCCGCGCCGGCCGTCGTCATCGGCGGACTACCCCGAGCCCTTCCTGCACACCTACTGCGGAGACGACGACCCACAGGTACTGATCCGGGGCGCCAAAAATGCGCCCCGACCGGGTGGCGACGACACGGCGGGCCCACCTCCCGGGGCCGACCTCGGGCAAACCGCTGACCCAACACCCAAGGGGCGCTTCACCATTCCGACGCCGTACGGGGGGCCCGCGCTGCCGATAGAGCCGCCCCACTAAGCCCCACGAGCATTCAAGACCGCAAGGAGGAACCACCGTGACGATTACCGACGACCAGGAATGCGGCACGAGCGAAGACACCGAAAATCCGCCTGGCGACGAGCGGGAAGCGGCGGTGGACGCCGACGGGGAGCAAAAGGTGAACGGCCGAACCCGGCCGTGGAAACGCTACGCCCGCTATGTCCTCGTCGCTGCCGTCTACGCGGGAGCTTTCGGCCTGGCGGGCGGGCTGGGCTGGAAGCTGTGGGATGAGCATGCGGTGAGCCAGGCCGGACAGGCAGCACAGCGGACCGCGATCAACTATGCCCAGGTACTGACGAGCATCGACTCCAACCAGGTCGATCAGAACTTCTCCGCTGTACTTGACGGCGCCACAGGCGAATTCAAGGACACGTACACCAAAGCAAGCGTGCAGCTTCGGCAGTTGCTCATCGACAACAAGGCTGCCGCGCACGGCACCGTGGTGGACGCCGCGATCCAATCGCAGACGAAAAACAAGGTGGTGGTGTTGTTGATGGTCGACCAAACCGTCAGCAACGCGGTGCGTCCCGACGGCCGGGTCGACCGGAGCCGGATGAGGATCACGATGGAAAATGCCGGCGGCCGTTGGCTCGCCAGCAAAGTGGAACTACCTTAGGACGTTTCGATCATGCGGGTGATTCGGCTCTCGGCCAGTGTGGCGACGGTGGCGGCCGCGGTGCTCAGCGCACCGGCGGCATCGGCCTCGGCACAGTCGTTCTGCGGCGATCTCGGCGGCGACTGGGACGGGCAGTACTGCCACACCTCGGTGCAGTCCGAACGAAAGGCCGTCCGTGACATCAAGATAGGGCTCCCCGGTGACCTGGTCGAGAACCCCACCAGCGGGCCGCCCATCCGCGAATACCTGCGCAACCTGATGAACAACTGGCGCACCAAGGGCACCTCGATGGTCCAGGACAGTTGGGGCGAGGAGAACTACCAGGTGTTCTCGCATGGGCACGCCCTCAGTGTGGTCTTCCACGAGGACTACCACGCCGACGGCCCGGCGTTCAACAACGCTTATCGCACGTTCACCTTCGACATGGCGGGCGGAAAGCGGCTACAACTGGCCGACATCACCAAACCGGGGATCGATCCGCTGACCGCCATCCCGCCGCTAGCCGAGCCGTTCATTCAGGAGGCACTCGACCGCGCTGCATGGCAGCACAACCCGGCGACGTATCCGTTCACCGTGGACCGGTGGACGCCGGACAAGGTTTTCTCGGGCGGCTACAAGGCGTGGGCGCTGACCCCCGATGAGCTGATCCTGTACATGCCGGACTATCCGGTCGGACACGACTCCCCGATCCAGTACGGGCAATCCGAGCAGTGGTCGATGGACGGGGGCGCCGTCGAGCCTCACATTCCACTCAACGCGCTCGGCCCGGTCCTGCGTCCGGAATTCGGCGGAGCGTAACGGGGTTAGCCGTCTGATGACCTCGGGTACGACGCCGCGCCCAGCCGTGCGCGGCCAGCATGCGGGCTCCGCAAATCCGGACGTCGACCGATCGCCCGCACCGCCGCCGCTGCGGCTACGGTGATCTGTATGCCGTCGGCTGGCCGCTCGTCCGCAGATGAAGTGAAGCGGCGCCCGAAGGACCGCAAGATCCAGATCGCCCGCGCGGCCACCGATGCATTCAGCGAGCTGGGTTATCACGCGGTCAGCATGGAAAACATCGCGGCGCGGGTCGGAATCTCCGCTGCCGCGTTGTATCGCCACTCGCAGGGCAAATACGACCTGTTTCGCGACGTCTTCTTGGCGCTGGGTCAGCAACTGGTCGACGCCACGGCGTTCGCCGATGCCCTGCCCGCCGACGGCGATCCCGAGGAGCAACTCAGCGCGCTGACCGATGCGCTGATCGACACCACGATCGTCAACCGCACCGCCGGCGGGCTGTATCGGTGGGAGGGCCGCTACCTACGCGGCGACGATCAGCACGCCCTGGCCGAACAGATCAAATTGACCAACCGGCGCCTGCAGCGTCCGCTCACGAGGCTTCGGCCGAAATTGACGTCGCGGCAACGCTGGATCCTGTCGGCGGCCACGCTGAGCGTCATCGGCAGCATCACCGACCATCGGTCCCGCCTGAACAACGCCGAAATCCGTGCGGCGCTGAGCGAGATCGCGAACGCGGTGTTACGGGCCGAGTTGCCGACGCAGCGCGGTCGCGGATCCGACCGGTTGCAGGCAGCGACGCTGACCAGCGCCGCCGGAAGTTATGAGCTTCTCCTGCACGAATCGATGCGCCTGTTCAACGAGCGCGGCTATCGCGAAACCGGAATGGAAGACATCGCCGCGGCGGTGGGCATACCGGTGGCCAGCATCTATCAGTACTTTCCGGGGAAGGCCGCCATTTTGGCGGTGTACTACCGACGCGCGGCCGACCAACTCTCCGGTGACCTCTCCAGCATCCTGGCCACCAACGCCGACCCGGAACAGGCGCTCGCGCAACTCATCGAGGCCTACGTCACCCGGTCCTTCGTCAACCCCGAACTGGCCTGCGTGTACTACACCGAGCGGCACAACCTGCCGGACACAGACGCCGTGCTGCTGTACAACATTCAGCGCTCCACCGTCGAATCCTGGGCCACCCTCGCCGTCGCGGCCAACCCGGAACTCACCCTCGGCCGGGCCCGATACGCAGTCCACGCCGCGTTCGCGCTTGCGGTGGACATCGGGCGCCTGGTCTACCCCAACACCAACGCGGCCGCCGGCCTCACCGTGCGCCGCCTGATGGAGGTCACGGTGCTGGGACGACCGGCCGAAGCCTCCCGCAATGCGCCTCGCGGCGGCCGGCAGCGCCACTGACCGGGCTTCGCGGCATGGACCCTAACGAAGAATTAATCTCCACTTGCGGATTCGACATCGGGCTCGCGGATATACCCGGGTGAGCCGAACGTCTTTTTCCGGCAGTAAATCTCCGGCGTTCGGGGGCCGTGCCTGAGTGCTGCTGATCGGGCCGTCGGACTACCGATCCGCCCGAATGGACATTAACATAGATGCGTCCGGACGCCGGGCCGACCTCGCACCCGGCAGCGCCCGCGCGAAAGGCATGCCCATGCTCAGCAGGATCCGCACACTCCTGGAGTATCAATTGACCATCGCCGAACTGCTGGGCCTGGCGATACTGCTCGGTACGCCCTACCTGATCGTTGGCGTCATCTGGTCGAGCACCCACACCCAACATCTGCACGACATGCACGGCGTCGATTTGGTGGTGTCGTTTCTCGGCTCGATCGTGTCCTGGCCCGTGCTGCTGTTCGCCAACGTTTGCATGACCTAGGGGACGCCCATGATCAACCGCGGGCCGTTGGTCGTCTTCGCTGCCGTGGTGTTCCTGGTCGGGGGGCTGTTCGCCCTGTACCTTCCCGTCTTCATCGACGCTTACGATCAGTACGGCTGGCAAGTGAAGTGCGGCAACGGTTTTACGACCGACTTGACCCAGGCATCGAATGCGGTCGGCACGACGAGCAACAACGATGTCGCCCAATGTAACGACGCGCTGATGGTTCGCCGGTTGTGGGCCATCCCCGCCGCGGTCCTCGGCGGGATGGCGCTGACCTGGGAGGCAGGGGTCGCGCTCGCCCACGACCGTCGCCGGCCGACACCGCCACGGGACGAGGCGCAATCACCGCGGTGGAGCGGGACAACTTCCCGGCGGGGCGAAATGCCCTGTCAATAACTGACTTTCACACGCCAGGAGACGTTCGTGCGGGCTACCGCGTGCTCTCGTCGGGCAGGTCGTGCCGAGACTGGTGCAATCCCGGACCGTCGGGGTCCTCGTTCTGGTGCTCGAGTTGTTCCTGTAGCTTGCGCTGTTCCTCGGTCGCCTTGCGCGCGTCCTCGGGCGCCGCGGGCGGGTCGAAGTTAACTTGCTGATCCACCGAGATCTCCTTTGAAGGTCTGCAATGCCTTCAGGCAGGATCTCCCGAATGACCGGCGCCGAAACCCGGCCGAATCCCTCAATGCCGATCGCGCTGCTCACGGCATCGTGAGAATCAATATTGCTTGACCACTGCGCGCGGTGCCGTCCGCCACATTCTGTTGTCGTCGTCCAGCTGGCGGGGCGGTTCGAGAAGCAAGACGGCCAGCCCGTCGAGCAGCACCGGACGCACCCAGTCGCCCAATTCGATCATCTCGCCGGATCGGGGCCGGCGGTGCATGTCGTCGCGAGCGACGTCGATGGGTGCCAGCGCGAAAACGGTCTCGATGGTGGCCTGGTCGGGCAACTTGCGGATTCCGGGCAAAGTGATGAACAGTCCGTCGTTGCCGGACAGGTGCAGACCAATTGCCGCGAGTGCGCCGGTCATACCCTCCCGGGTGCCGCCATGCCCGGATAGGTGTACGCCTAGCGCCGGAGCGAGCTCACGAGCCTCGTTGGCGTGCAGTACTTCTCGCTTGGCGCGGCGACCGAACTCGATTAGCTGTGCCGTGGCGGCGGCGAGTTCGCCGGGAACGGCGACGGCAAGCCCAGGGTCGGCGTCGGGTGGGCATACCCGTTCCAGGAATTGCCCGGCGAGTTCGGTGATTCGGGTTCGCACCGCGTGCGGATCGCCGTCGGGGCTCCGCCAGGCCAGGCATGCGCTCGAATTATGGGACGTATACGGGATCCGATCGTCGACGAGCAGCTGGTGCCGGGTTGCGCCCGCGGGGGAGCCGAGGCCCGCCGCGTGCAGCTCGTGTAGCAGGGCGCGGGCCCGCCGCCCGGTGCCGGGCGTGTGGGGGTTGTCGGTGTCGTCGATCCCGATGAGCAGGTCCACACCGGCCAGCGCGGTGCGGCCGGTCATGGATTGACCACGAGGTCGGTGACGTCGCGAACCCACTGATCACGGCCGAGTTTTGCGCCAGTGAGCTTGAGTGTCTGGCGTTTGGTGAACGCGAGAATGGTCTGATCGTCCAGCCCAGCGACGGCCAGGGTCTGGGCTGGGTCGCGCCCTTGCACTCGGACCCTGATGGCGTCGGTCGCGCCCGCGGCGTCGAGGATCGACCGCACGCTGGGTCCCGTCTGGACCTGCGCGCCGTGCGATTGCGGCGTCGCGACCTCCAGCTGAGGGAGCTGCTGGAGCTGCGGGAAGGTGAATCGATCGAGCACCCGGTGGTTCTCCTCCACGACAAGCTGAACCTCGACCTCGGATGCGCCGCACCCGACGAGCACAGCGCTCACGGCGAAAACCGCAAATTTCCTAACAACGCCAGTATTTCCGCGCATTCACGGGCCCAATCCTGTGAATAATCCGTAAGTAAGGATCAGTGTAGGCGCTGACGCTTATGCTTTCGGAATGACCGTGATGCAGCGACCGGCGGCGGGGTACGTGGCCGTCCGGGAGGTGATGTTGCCCCTGATTGCAATCGGCGTCATCGTCGCTTCTTCCGATATCCGGATTCCAGTGGGCCTCCCAGGGCACCGTGGATTGATTTGGTTGACCGTGCTGGTGGCCGTTGCGCTGGTGACGGCGCGGCGTGAGGCGGTGCTGGCGGTCGGGGCGGTGTCATCGATCGCGGCATTGCCGATGCACGGGTTGAGCGATCCGCTGTGGAGCAGTCGTTATGTGGCCGCGGCGGCGCTGCTGTATGCCGCGGGCTCGCTTTCGGTGGTGTGGCGGCGCCGCTGGTTACTGGCGGTGGCTGCTGCGCCCATTCACCTTGTTGCGCTTATGAGTTCGCTCTTTTCGTGGCACGCCGGACCCGGTATGTCGGCATGGGCGTCGAACGGGGTGCTCGAGCGGGCAGGCTGGCATCTGGTGTTCGGCTTCGTGGCCGGTCTGCTCGCCTGGGTGGTGGCACTTGGTCTGGATCGGGCCCAGCCGTCGAGCACGGCCGGTGTGTTTTTCGACAGAAGCAGTTACGAGGAGCGGCCGCTATGACGTTGCGAGTGATTCCGGAGGGCCTGGCCGCGACGAGTGCCGCGGTCGACGTGATCACCGCCCAACTGGCGGCCGCGCACGCGGCGGCGGCGCCGGTGGTCTCGGTGGTGGTTCCGCCGGCGGCCGATCCCGTATCGCTGGCGGCCGCCGCCGTGTTCAGCGAACGGGGCAGCCAGCATTCGGCCGCGGCAGCCAAGGGCGTCGAGGTATTGGGCCGGGCCGGGTTAGGGGTGAGTCTGGCCGGCGTCGGCTACGCCGCGGGCGATGTCGCGGGTGCGGCGGGCTATCTGGGCGCCGGCTGACGATGACCGCGCCGGTGTGGATGGCCCTTCCACCAGAAGTGCACTCGGCGCTGCTGAGCAGCGGCCCGGGGCCGGGTCCGTTACTTGCGGCCGCGGCGACGTGGACGTCGTTGAGCACCCAATATGATTCGGCGGCAACGGAATTGACGGCCGTGCTGACAGCATCCGTTCCGGTTTGGGATGGCCCGACCGCCGAAAGGTACATTGCCGCCCACATGCCATATGTGGCCTGGCTGGAGCTGGCCGGTGCGTTGAGCGCGGAGGAGGCGGCCCAACATCAGGCGGTGGCCACCGCATACACGGCCGCCCTGGCCGCGATGCCGACGCTGCCGGAATTGGCCGCCAACCATGCCGCGCACGCGGTCTTGGTGACCACGAATTTCTTTGGGGTGAACACGGTTCCTATCGCGCTCAACGAGGCGGACTACGCGCGGATGTGGACTCAGGCGGCCACCACCATGACCACCTACCAGGCGACGACCGACGCCGTGCAGATGAGCAGCGCCGCCGGATCGGGCACCGGGGGGAAGGCAGGTAGCGGCAGCGGGTCTGGGACCGGCACGGGGACGGGCACGGGAACAGGAACCGGCACCGGAACGGGAACGGGAGCGGGAGCGGGAAGCGGTACCGGCGGAGGGACCGGCGCGGGTGGAGGGGGCGGCACCGGCTCCTTCCAGCTGCCCACGCCGGAAGAGATCTGGGAAATGCTTTTCGGGCCCGATGGTGAACAGATCCCCGGGCAGGGGCAGCCCAACTGGAGCCCGTCGGAGTACCTGCAGAACCTGGGGAACTTCGTCAACGGCAACGCACAAGCCGTGGCCTGGCTCCAGCAGAACCTCCAAGGCCTGCTCAACCCATCGCAATTCCCGGCCCTGATCACGTATTTCATCGAGTGGCAGCTCTACCGGATCGTCAACTGGACGATCCGGACGCTGCGGTTCATCCTGCAGGAGCTGCCGCTGCTGCTGCAGGTCGGTTTGAGCCTGTCCATCAACTACTTGGGAGGCCTGGCCGGCCTGGCGGGTTTAGCGGGCCTGACCGCGGTGCCCGCGTCGGCGGGCGTTCCCGCTCCCGCGGCCGTGCCGCAGCCCGCCGCGGTGAGCGTGCAACCACCGGTGGTGCCGGCCGCTCCGGCGATGGCTCCGATGGCCCCGAACAGCCCGGTGGCACCGGCGACCTCGGTCGCCACGACTCCCGCGCCCGTGGCCTCCGCGGTCGCGGCGCCACCGGCGCCGCCCACACCCCCCGCCCCGGTGACCGGAGCCGAGGGCTTCGGTTACATGGTGGGCGGCGTTGGCCTCGGCATGGAGGCGAAGGCGCAGACCCGGACCAGAAGCGCGTTACCCGCCGCACAGACCGCGGCGTCGGCGGCGGGCGTCCAAGCGGTGGAGCAGGCCCAGGGGCGCCTACGCCGGCGTCCACGCTCGGTAGTCGACCCCGGCTACCGCTACGAATTCATCGAGACCGACGAAACATCCGTCGCCGTGGCGTCAGCGTCGCCCGATCGGCCTCGGCCCTCGGACACCGGGGGCTTGATACAGGGCTTCACCGGGACGATGCCCAAGCCCGACGTGCGCGCGGCGGGCCTGATCACGTTGGCCGGCAACGAGTCCGGCGACGGCGCCCGAATGCCGATGCTGCCGGAGAGCTGGGACCGTTACTAGGCCGTGCGCTGCAATGCGCCGCTAGCCCAGATGCGCGGACAGTAACCAGGCGCCCACGGACTTGCGGCCGTTGTCCTCGTCGCGAATGTCGGCACCCGCGAAGGCCTCAAAGCCCTCCAGGAAGCTCTCGGGCACGTTGGCGTGGATGCGGGCCGGCCGGATCTCGTCGATCACCCAGTACTTGGACACCACATCGCGCAGCTCGTCCTCGGTGACGGCATTGACCGGGCCATCGGCCGGCAGGGCGGCACGGTCGAAGACCAGCACGAAGTACGAAGCTCCCGGTGCGGCGGCCCGCACGATCGACTGCTGATAACCTTCGCGCAGTTCCACGGGCATCGAGTGGAAAAGGGTGCTGTCGACGATGGTTCCGAAGCGGCCGTCGTAGCCGGTGAAGGCGCTGATGTCCGCGACATCGAAGGTGGCGTTGGTCAAACCGCGCCGGGCGGCGTTCTCGGTTGCCAAGGAGATGGCGGTGGGTGACTGGTCCAGGCCGACCGTGGTGAAACCGCGCTCGGCGAGGTACAGCGACACCGCTGCCTCTCCGCACCCGGCATCGAGCACGTCGCCGTGGAACTTGCCGTCCTCGATGAGCGCCGCGATCTCTGGCTGCGGCTCGCCGATGCTCCACGGCGGCCGGTTGCCCTTGCCCATCTCCGGAGCCTCGCCCCGGTAGGCGGATTCGAACATCCCTTGAGTGGCTTGAGTCATGCCACCGTTTATATCAACATAACTGATATATGTCAATGGAATTGATATAATGGGCCCGCAGGCAGTCGCGATGGATCGCCGGCGAAATAAATTGCCGCACCGGCAAACCCGGCCGCTCGGCGGCCGGGCCCGGTCGATAGTGGATGCGCCTACTTGAGTGTCGCCGTGAGGTAGCCGGATGCGTCACCGAATGAGGCCAATTCGTCGTTCGGCACCGCGAAGCCGTGTGCGCCGAACGCCTGCTCGGTTGTCCGTACATCGATCTGCCAATTATGTGCGGCCAGGTATTCGGCGGCAGTATTGCGCTCGCCGGTGTAGAACAACTCGGCCAGATTGATGTCCGAGCCGATGCGCCGAGACCGTTCGGTCAGCTTCTTTGCCCAGTCCGAGGGGATGTTGCGCAGGTCCATGTGTTCGGTGGCGATGCGGCTGCCCGGCGCCGACGCGGCGACGATGTTGTCGAACAATCGATCCTGCGCCTCGGGCGGCAGGTACACGAGCAGTCCCTCCGCGCTCCACGCGGTCGGCCTGTCAGCGTCGAATCCGGCCGCCGCGAGGGCCGACGGCCAGTCGTCGCGCAGGTCGATCGACACCGTGCGGCGCTCGGCCGTGGGTGTGGCGCCCAAGTCGGCCAGAGTGCGCGTCTTGAATTCGATCACCTCCGGCTGGTCGATCTCGTAGACAACCGTGCCCGCGGGCCAGGGCAGCCGGTACGCTCTGGTGTCCAAGCCGGACGCCAAGATGACGGCCTGCTGGATGCCCGAGTCGGTCGCTTGCACGAAGAAGTCATCGAAGAACCGGGTGCGCACCGTGATCTGCTCCCGCACGGCCTGGCGGTTCAGCAGCGGATCGTCGCTGCGGTCAAGCTGGTTGTCGAGGAGCTTGATGAAGACCTCGCTGCCCACCGCGCGGACGAGTGGGTCGGCCCAGGGGTCGTTCAGCAGAGCGTCCGGGCCTTGGGAAGCAATCGCCCGCTGCGCGGCGACCGCTGTCGCGGTGGCTCCGACGCTGGACGCCAGATCCCAGGTGTCGTTCTCGGTGCGGGCCACGCCCAACTCCTTTCCGCGACTTCCGCGCGATTAGTTAGCTCATATAAGTGACGAGTCAACTGTACGCGCCGCGCGGCACGCAGCGGTTCGAGCGGCGCCGGCCGCCGACGGCGGGACCCGGGGAATGCATTAGCAGCGCCCGGGTGTTCGCTGTAGGTATGGCTGAAGAAATCGAGTTGAGCCCAAGGGGCTGGGTGCGCGATCAGACCGAACGTATCTTGAGTCAGGGCACGACCGATGGAGTCGAGGTTTTCGACCGGCCCGTCGTTCTGCTGACCATCACCGGGGCGAAGTCCGGCAAGCAGCGCTACGTACCGCTGATGCGGGTCGAAAAGGATGGCCGCTACGTGATCGTCGCCTCACATGGCGGCGCTCCCGAACATCCCGTTTGGTACTTCAACCTGAAGGCGAATCCGACGGTGACACTGCAAGATGGCGACAAGGTTGTCACGTTGACGGCTCGCGAGCTCGAGGGTGCCGAGCGCGAGGAGTGGTGGCAGCGGGCCGTTGAGGCGTTTCCTCCCTATGCGGAATACAAGTCCAAGACGGCACGGCAGATCCCGGTTCTCGTTCTGGAGTAATTACCTTTTGTCCTGTGGCCTGATGCACGCGACGAGTATCGAAAAATTTGCGTTCGATATGGGCTCGGCCCGTCCGGTTGACCCCTTGCGCTCGTCCCACCCTACCTTCGAACGCATAGGCCGGGCATGCCCAGCCGGACAATGATGTTTGTGGCATCAATCCTGCATGGCATTTGGATTCTGCTCTTCGCCGTACCGTTCGCGGGGCTCGTCGAAAAGATCCCCACGGCGGCCCTTGCCGGCTTGCTCATCGTTATCGGCATCGAGTTGTTGAAACCCGCACATATCGAAACCGCTTTGCGTAACGGTGATCTCGCTGTGTACCTGGTGACCGTCGCCAGCGTCGTCTTCCTCAACCTGCTGCACGGCGTCATGATCGGACTCGCGCTGGCCGTCGCGGTGACCGGATGCGGGTGGTGCGAGCCAGGATCGAGGCCAAGCCGGTCGGTGACGGGTGGCACGTCGTCGTCGAGGGCGCGTGTACCTTCCTGGCCCTGCCCCGGCTGACGGGCGTCCTGGCGTCCGTCCCCGAACGAACGTCGGTGACCATCCACCTGCTGACGAATTATCTCGATCACGCGGCACACCAGGCGATCAGCGACTGGCAACGACGGCACTGCGCGACCGGCGGACAGGTACATGTTCGCGACTCTGTCGACGCGAGTGCATCTGACGGCCTTTCCGCCAGTGGCCTCATGGAACCCGTTGGCCCCGTTAGGAAATCATCGAAGGCCAACCGCCGCAACGTGCACCTGAGCCTGGTCGAGGAATTGTCGGCGTCGGCCGGCAAGTAAGGCCGGCGCCAATACTTCAGGTCGTTGGCGACCTGCTCCAAGGCGGCGAGGTGTTTGTCGATACTTCGCGCGCAACCGCAAACGCGGCATGCTGGTGCGCTCAGCAAGAGATTTGGGGGGCGGTGCCGTCTTCTCACCTCTCGGCAAGTGGTCGCTCGAAGCGACTGTTCTGGTGTGGTACCCGGGGGAATGGCCGACACCGCCGGGTTGACCAACCACGGCCGTTGTCGGGATATTCCACGGCCGGATGACCGAGCCCGGTACTGCCGTCAAGGATGATGTACTCGTGACGGTGAAGAAGGTCAGTGGGGTGCTGAGGGTCGGTGAGATGGAGCCGACGTTCGAACAAGAGTTGGCCGCGCGATACGAGATTCCGAAGCTGCCCGACGGCGCCGCGCGAACCGAATTCCTGGCCGGGCACGGCGCCGACGTGCGGGTGCTGGTGACGTCGGGATCGTCCGGCGTCGATGCCGCCACGATCGCGGCGCTGCCCAACCTGGAGGTCATCGTCAACAACGGGGCCGGGGTGGATCTGATCGACCTGGGTGCGGCGAAACGCCGCGGCATCGGTGTGAGCAATACCCCCGATGTGTTGTCGGACACCGTCGCCGACACGGCGCTGGGCCTGATTTTGATGACACTGCGCCGCTTCGGTGCCGCCGATCGCTATGTGCGCGCCGGCCGATGGGCGCGCGAAGGGCCGTTTCCCTACGCCAGGGACGTCAGCGGCCTGCAGGTCGGCATCTTGGGCCTGGGCAGGATCGGTTCGGCGATCGCCACCCGGTTGCTCGGATTCGACTGCGCCATCGCCTATCACAACCGCCGCCGCGTCGACGGATCGCCATTCCGCTACGCGGAGTCGCGTGTCGAGCTCGCCGAGTCGGTGGACGTCCTGGTCGTCGCCACCACGGGCGACCCCAACACGCACAAGCTGGTCGACCGTGCCGTGCTGCAGGCCTTGGGTCCCGAGGGTTACCTGATCAACATCGCGCGGGGCAGCGTCGTCGATCAGGACGCGCTGGTGGAATTGCTGGTCGCCGGGGAACTGGCGGGAGCGGGGCTGGACGTCTTCGCCGAAGAGCCGCAGGTGCCGGCCGAGCTGTTCGACCTGGACAACGTGGTGCTTCTCCCGCATATCGGCAGCGCCACCGCGCGGACTCGGCGGGCCATGGCACTGCTGGCGATCCGCAATCTCGACGGTTACCTGGACACCGGAGAACTGGTCACACCCGTTCTCGCGCCGCGCCGCTAGGGCCGAACAAGACGCACCCGGGCGAGTGACCTGGTGATTCTGGA
Source organism: Mycobacterium mantenii (assembly GCF_010731775.1). Lineage (NCBI taxonomy): Bacteria > Bacillati > Actinomycetota > Actinomycetes > Mycobacteriales > Mycobacteriaceae > Mycobacterium > Mycobacterium mantenii. The sequence goes on from NZ_AP022590.1 coordinate 4,737,662, forward strand.
CGGCTACTCATCTGTGGCCTAAGCGATACTCCCGGCAGGTTATCGCCGGAACCGCAACTGGGTATGCGGCTTTTATGAGTCCACTATTGTCGGAGACTGCCACGCCGGTGCGGCTGACGCTCGCCGGCGCAGCCCGCCCCGATACGGTGGCGGAGTGGCGTCGTGCGCTGCAACGGTGGCTGCAGCACGAGGTGCACGCGTCGGAGGAAATTCGTGAGGACGTCGTCCTGGGAGTCAACGAGGCGTTGGCGAATTGTGTTGAGCACGCTTATCGCTCGCATCACCAGGTCGGCGTGATGAAACTTCAGGCCAGCTACGACCCCGAGACCGAGTCGGTTCGGGTCTGCATCAGTGACCGTGGAAGTTGGCGAAACCCCTCGTCGAGGCATCCCAACGATCCCCACGCGTCGCGCGGCATCATGCTGATGCACAACCTCGCCGACCACTGCACCATTCATGCCCGCCCCAATGGCACCAGCGTCTACCTGGATTACGCCACCGACGCGGAGCATGCCGGTCACCGCCAGGGCTGAAGCCGCCGTCCCGCTCGAGATCAGGCGCCTGAGCGCGCCGTCGGCGTGAACACCACCGGCATCTTTTGCAGACCGCTGACAAAGTTGGCCGGCCGCAGCGGCAGGGGATCGTCCGACGCCAGCCGCAGATCCGGAAGGCGTTTCAGCAGCCGCTCGAGCATCATCGACAGCTCCAGCCGTGCCAACTGGTTGCCCAGGCAGAAGTGGGTTCCGAACCCAAATGCCAGATGGTTGTTGGGATATCGGTCAATGCGGAAATTCTCCGGATCGCCGAACACCGCCTCGTCGAAGTTAGCCGATTCGAACAGCAAGATGATCTTTTCGCCCTGCTTGAGCTGCGCGCCGTGGAAGTCCAGGTCCGCGGTCAGGGTGCGGGCCATGTTCTTGACCGGGGCGGTCCACCGCAGCATCTCCTCGATCGCGTTGGGTAGCAGGGCCACGTCTTCGATCAGATGCCGGTGCTGTGACGGGTGGCGCAGGATCTGCGCGGTGCCACCGGACAGCGTGTGCCGGGTGGTCTCGTCGCCGCCGATCAACAGCAACAGCACCTCGGTGACGATTTCGTGGTCGGCCAGCTTCTCGCCGCCCACCTCCGCGTGCACTAGCACGCTGACCAGGTCATCGGTTGGATCCGCCTTGCGCGCCGCGATCATGCCCGTCATGTATTCGGCGTAAGCGGCGAATGCATCCACCGAGACCTGGAAGTCCTCTTGTGCAGTCGTGCTGCTGAGCAGGGTCACCATGTCGTCGGACCAGCGCAGGAACATCTGGCGTTCCTCCGGAAGCACCCCGAGCATGTCTCCGATCACCGCCATGGGAAGAGGTGCGGCGAGATCCCAGACGAAGTCGCACTCGCCCCGTTCGCAGACGTTGTCGATCAGCGCATCGCACAACGCGCCGATCGAGTATTCCCTGTCCTTCACGCGTTTGCGGGTAAAGCCCGCGTTGACCAGCTTGCGCCGCAGCAGATGAGTCGGGTCGTCCATCGCGATCATCATCGGTGGCGCGTCCTGGTCGGGCCGTATACCGCCGGCGTTCGAGAACAACTCCGGCGCTCGCTCGGCGTCTATCACCGCTTGATAGGTCGCCGCAGCCGCCAGCCTGTTGCGGTCTCGAAAGACCGGTTCGTTCTCGCGCATCCATCGATAGACCGGCCGCGAGTCGCCCGCATAGAAGGCGCCGTCGGTCAGATCGACGTCGGGCCGCATCTGGTTGCCCATCTCAATGGTGCTCGGCACGGCTCACCCCTCTCCCCGCAGGCACTGACTTACCGTGGACCTTACAGTAGGCGCTGTGGTATTCCCCACAAAAAGTTTCGGCGCGGTCGGCTTGAATTGACGCCCCGGATGGCGGGCCACCACTCCGACCCCCGCCTGTGGCGCAGCTAACGCTTCGCACCGCGGCGGCACGACCCGCGAAATGGGTATAAGACCGTTTCTCCGGTCGTTCAACTACGAGGAATTCACCATGAACCAGACAATCCAGCGACAGCTCGGCAAAACCGACAGTCCGATCGAGGACGAGCTCGAGGACGCCTTCAGCAGGATGCTGAGCGAGGGGACTCAGCGCCTGCACCGTAGCTGGCGGGGCGTCCTGATCACCGGATTTTTCGGGGGCACCGAGGTAGCGCTGGGCGTGCTCGCCTATCTGTCGGTGCTGGACGCCTCCCACCGCCCGCTGCTCGCCGGATTGGCGTTCTCCATCGGCTTTTTGGCCCTGCTGCTGGGCCGCAGCGAGCTGTTCACCGAGGGTTTCATCATCCCCGTCGTCACGGTGGCGGCCAAGCGCGCCAGCCTCGCACAGCTGCTCAAATTGTGGGGCGGTACGATGTTCGCCAACCTTGCCGGCGGCTGGGTGATCATGTGGCTGATCATGACGGGGTTTCCCGAGTTGCATTCGCAGACGGTCGAATCCGCGACTCACTTCGCCGCCGCGCCACTGTCGGTACAGAGTTTCTGTCTGGCGGTGCTTGGCGGAATGGTGATCACGTTGATGACCCGGATGCAGCACGGCACCGACTCGGTGCCGGGCAAGATAGCCGCAGCCATCGCGGCGGCGTTCCTGCTCGCCGGGTTGCGGTTGTTCCACTCAATCCTGGACTCGCTGCTCATCTTTGGCGCCCTTGTCACCGGGAAAGCCCCGTTCGGCTACCTCGACTGGTTGGGCTGGTTCAGCTACACCGTGGTCGGAAATTTAGCTGGCGGCTTGCTGTTCGTCACGCTGCTGCGGTTGCTGCGCAGCAAGGATCGGTTGGAGGAGGAGCGAGCCGAAGCCACCGACGCCGATGCCCCGTGAGCGACGGACCGCTCGCGGTCATCGCATCAAAGCGTGATGAATCAGGCGTCGCAACGCATCTCAGATGCCCCCGATGAGTTCCAGATCCTTCAAGGATGCCTCCAGATGGTCGAGCATCCGCTGTAGGTGCGGGACGCTGCGCCGGCATCCGACCAGACCGAAGTCGAGGTTGTCGGCGTTGTTGGTCACGGTGATGTTGACCGCCTGGCCGTCGAGCGGGATGGACAGCGGATAGTTTCCATCCAAACGCGCTCCGCGCCAATACAGCTGGTCGGAGTTACCGGTCGACACGTTCGAGATGACGATGTTGAACGGCGGTGAGGCCGCCGACAGATAGCCGGGGATCAGACCGAAGAACAGTCCCCCGATGTTGAAGGCGGACAGCGCCAACTGTTGAACCGGAGGCAGCTGCCAGAACACCTCTTTGGTCTGCTGGATGGACGCGCTGATCGTCTCGAGCCGCTTGGCTGGGTCGTCGAGGTCGGTGGCGAGGTTGCACAGGAAGGTCCCGACGTTGTTCCCGCCGCGGTCGTCGTCGTCCTTGCGCAGATTGACCGGAACCATCGCCGTGAGCGGCGCGTCCGGCAGGGCGTTCTGATCGAGGAGGTAGGCGCGCAGGGCGCCGGCGGACATGGCAAGGATGACGTCGTTGACCGTCGTACCGGTGGCGGCCTTGACCGCTTTGATGCGCTCCAGCGAATAGGACTGTGCCGCAACCCGCCGGGCGCCACCGATTCGGACGTTGAACATGGAGCGCGGCGCCCGGAACGGCAGGGTCAGTTGTTGTTCGAGCAGCGCGGCGCGCGCGAGCTTGAGCGTGGACGGCGCCAAGGCGAGCGCCGACCCCGCGGTGTGCCCGACCCGGCCAAACAGGGACGACCGGTGCGGCCGGCCGCCGTGTTTCCGCGGACCCAGGTCCCACGGAACCCGCACCTCGTCGTCGTCTGGGTCGGCCGTGAAGGCGCGCTGCATCAGGCGCAGCGCCGAGACACCGTCCATGAGGGAGTGGTGATACTTCGTGTAGACCGCATACCGCCCGTCCTGCAGGCCCTCCACGAGGTGCGCTTCCCACATCGGACGGTGCCGGTCGAGCAGGCCACCGTGCAGCCGGGAAGCCAGCTCGAGCAGGTCACGGACCCGCCCGGGTTCGGGAAGAGCGGACCGGCGGAGGTGGTAATCGAGCTCGACCTCCTTATCGAAGGACCACGCGACATTGGTGACGCCGCCGAAGAAGGCCGGATGCTTACGGAAGGACGGCTGCACGTCCGTGCACTGAAGCATCGCCTGGTAGGCGTCGCGCACGAAGTGGGGACCGGCGTCCGCCGGGGGTTCGAAGAGTTGCAGCGAGCCCACGTGCATCGGATGCTCGCGTGACTCGCCGATGAGGAACAACGCGTCCATCGGTGATATCGGTTCCATAGTCGTTCCCATCCACTCCGCTGCGCCGTCCATCCAGCACATGCCCCCTTCGTATTAGCCGCAGGAAGCGATTGCTAATCGCGATGGAGCGTTCGGACTCGCGTGGGGCGGGGCGCTTGCGTGCGGGTTCGTTGGGGTATTGACGCTCAAAAGGGGGTGAAGATGCCGGCGGATGCGGGTTGTCCCAAGCGGATGCAGTTCGGGCCGTGCGGCGGGGTGCGACCGGACGGACAGTGCGAGATGCTCCCGAGTCCATGCGTGTTCGATGACGTGGTGCCGTGGTCGGGGCAGCGCCCGGCGCCCCGTCCCGCGCGCGCTCCGCGGGTACTCGCCGACTTCAGCGCTGCCCCATTCGATCCCGACGACATCGCGGCCACGGCGGCCGTTCTGGCGCCCGGCTGCGACGCCGTCCTCGTCGGCGAGCATCAGAACAAACCCGACTTCCCTCCCACGCTCATGGCATCGCTGTTGCTCGACGCCGGCGTGACGCCGTGGATCACGTTGTCGTGCCGGGACCGCAACCGGGTGGTGCTCGAGCAGGAGTTGAGGGGACTGCGCAGCATCGACGTCGACACGGTGTTGTGCGTGACCGGCGACGGACGCGGATACGACGTGCGGCCAGACGTCACCCAGACGTTCGACCTCGACGGGCCCCGCCTGGTGTCGCTGGCCGCCTCGGTGGGCATGGTCGCGGCGGTGCCTGAAACGCCCACCGCTCCGCCCGTACACCGTCGGCCCGCCCGGTTGGTCGAGAAGCAGCGAGCCGGAGCGAGCCTGGCCGTCCTGAACCATGTGCCTTTTCCCGACATGGTCGCCGACTTCATGAAGACGGCGCGATCGGCCGGCTTGACGATTCCGGTGATCGCGGCGGTCGCGGTGTTCACCGACAGCATCTCGGCGGCGGTGCTGGAAGGCTTACCCGGACTGGAACTCGATCCCGCTGTGACGCAACGGGTTTTGAGCGCGCCGGATCCGGTGGCCGCCGGCATCGCGGCTGCGGTGAGCGAGGCGCGAGCGCTGCTGGCAATTGAGGGCGTCGAGGGCGTCAACGTCTCCGGGCTGGCGTCCGCGTCGGGCCCCCGCGTCGGTGCGGAGATCAAGGCGGAGGTCGGTCGCCGCATCCGGGAGGAAACGATGCCGAGGAGCGGGCGCTGATGACGCGCGCCGGCGACGATGCAGAGCGGAGCGGTGAGGAGGAGCGGCGCTGATGACGCGCGCCGGCGACGATGCAGAGCGGAGCGGTGAGGAGGAGCGGCGCTGATGACGCGCGCCGGCGACGATGCAGAGCGGAGCGATGAGGAGGAGCGGCGCTGATGACTGAAGCGATGGAGGCCGAGTTCGACACCGTCGCCGAATGGACCGCACAGGTCGCGGCCGAACTCGGGCCCGACTACCACCTGCCCGCCGGCTGCCGGGGAAGCGGCAGCCCGGCCGCCCTCGACTGGCTCATCGAGCGGATGGAGCTCACACCGCATGCCACGCTGCTCGACTCCGGTGCCGGCGTGGGTGGCCCTGCCGCGTATGCCGCGCGAGCGAGCGCGGTGCGGCCCGTTCTCGTCGAGCCGGAGACGGGGGCGTGCCGCGCGGCGCAGAAATTGTTCGGCCTTCCGGTGGTGTGCGCAATGGGATCGGCTTTGCCGATGAGGGACTCGAGTTGTGACGCCGCCTGGTCGCTGGGCGTGTTGTGCACGACGCCGGATCAAGTGGCGCTGCTCACGGAGTTGCGCCGCGTGGTACGGCCGGCCGGGCGCATCGGGCTGCTGGTTTTCGTCGCGCACCGGGACATACCGTCAAACACCTTGGAAGGCAATCACTTTCCGACGCCAAGTGGATTGCGTGACTTGCTGACCAGGGCTGCACTTCACGTCGAAGAGTGGCTCGGCACGGCGGCCCTTCCGCCGATCGCCGACTCGTGGAACGAGCGTGTCGACACCGTGGAGAGCGTCCTGCGCGATCGGCATGGGCACACGCAGGCCTGGCAGCTGGCCGAACGTCAAAGTTCGAGGATCGGTCGGCTGCTCGAGGATGGCACCCTGACCGGCGAGTTGTTGGTGCTGCGTCACGCCTGAACGACCACGCGAGATCACATCATGCGCGAAGCGCGGCAAGGATCCCGACCCGCCCGGCATCGGCTTCGCTCCGCAAGACGGTGGTGCTCAGATCGAACTTCACACCGGGGACCGCCTCGTTCACCGACGGGTTGCCGGTCCACCACGTGATGCGGCACCGGCGATGGCTGATCCTCCAATCGTCGCGCGTGTCGTAGCTGCCGATCATTGGTTCTCCCCGGGGTGCGGTGACCGATGTCAGCACATTGTCACCGAGCCGGAGACCGGCGGCTAGCGCCCGGTGGCCTGGAAGATGACCCGCCGCGCGATCTGGACCGCGTGGTCGGCGAAGCGTTCGTAGAACCGGCCCAACAGGGTGGCATCCACGGCGGCGGCGACCCCCTGCGCCCAACCGGAATCCTTGAGCACCGCCAACAGCTGGTGATGCAGCTCGTCCATCGCGTCGTCTTCGTGGCGAATCTGGGCGGCCCCGCGCGGATCCTGCGATACCAGCACTTGCCGCGCTCCGAGTGCCAGCGCTTCGGCCGCTTCACCCATGGCGGCGACGTAGGGGCGCACCTCGGCGGCGACGGCCGGATAGGGGTGGCGGCGGCGGGCGATCTCGGCGATGTGCACCGCCAGCTCGACCATCCGTCGCGCGTCCGCGGCGATCCGCAGCGCGCTGACGACCGCGCGCAGGTCGGTAGCCACCGGCGCCTGCAATGCCAGCAAACCGAACGCGGTTTCCTCGACGTGCGCGTCGAGGGCGACGATGCTGCGTTGGCGGGCGATGACGGATTCGGCCGTAATCAGATCGGCTCCCAGCAGCGCCTCGCCGGCCTGGCCTATCGCCTCGGTGGCCATCGTGCACATGTCAGCGAGCTGGTCGGTCAGCATGTCCAGCTGATGGTGGAAACCGGTTCTCATCTTCAAGGAATAGCCCGCCACCGCCAAATAAACGCCCACGCGCGGAACGGCAGAGGATCCTGCCGGGGTTGCCCGCTAGCTGATGTCCTCGGCGAGCGCGCGCGCCTCCCGCTCGGATTCGACGGCGGGCCCGGAACCGGGCAACGGCTTGCCGGCGACTTCCGGGGTGAACAGCAACGTGACGGCTCCCACCACGCCGCCGAAGATCAGCATGTACGCGGGCACCATCACGTTGCCGGTACCGGACACCAGCGCCTGGGCGATCAGCGGCGTGATACCCCCGACGAGGGAAATCGAAATGTTGTACGAAATCGCCAGCGCGCCGTAGCGCACGTTGGTGGGAAACAGGGCCGGGAGCATGGCCGGCCCGGTGCTGTCGAAGCACAATTCCATCAGACCGATCAGCAGCACGCCCAGGAAGATCACCGGGTACACGCCACCGAAGCGGATCAGCAGGAATGCCGGGATGGAGGCCACGATCAGCAGCCCGCAGCCCGTCCACATGATGGGTTTGACGCCGATGCGGTCGGACAGGCCGGCGACGAGCACCACCGTGACCATCAAAATCGCCAACGTCGACACGATCATGACCAGTCCTGCGGTGTGCCCGACGCGCACGAAGAGCCTGAGGTACGTCGGCAGATACCCGGTGAGCATGAAGTCGGCCACCTGGGAGGTCAGCACCAGCGCCGCGCAGATCAGCATCGGGCGCCACTGGGACGCGATCGTGCGCAGAACTTGCTGTCGGCCTTGGCCGCCCGACACGGAAGCTCCTTCATTCGCGCTCTGGTAGGCGGAGGACTCCTTGAGCCGGAGGCGCAGGTACAGCGCGACCAGGCCGAAGGGCAGGCCCAGCAACAGCGGAATCCGCCAGCCATACGTGAGCATGGCTTCGTCCGGCAGCCAGGTCTGTAACCCCGTCACCAACAACCCGGCCAGGACGAATCCGACCAGGTTGCCCATCGGCAAAAATCCGACCATCAGGCCGCGCCTGTGGTCGGGGGCCTGTTCGACGAGATAGGTCATCGCACCGACATACTCACCACCGGTCGACAGGCCCTGAAATATTCGCGCGATGACGAGCAGGATCGGCGCCCAGATGCCGATGGTGCTGTAGGTGGGCAGCAAGCCGGTCATGGTGGTGCTCACCGTCATCATGAGGATGGTGACCACCAGCACCCGGTGACGTCCGATGCGGTCACCCAGCGGGCCGAAAATGAACCCGCCGAGCGGGCGCACCACGAACGCCGCCGCCAGCGTGCCGAAAGTCGCGATGAGGTGGACTCCGCTGACGCTCTTGCCCGGGTAGAACACCTGGGCGATGGTGGTGGCGATATAGCCGTAAACCCCGAAGTCGTACCACTCCATGAAGTTGCCGATGGCGGTACCCATGATGGTTTGGCGCATCGCCGGATCGGCGACCCTGATGTCCTTACGTGCCCATTTCCTCCGGCGGCGGCGAATAACCATCGAATGGTGGCTTACCCGAAACATTCTCGGGACGAACCAGCGGGGTCGGTTAATTGCGTCTTTCGTCGGGTTCGCGGCGGGCCGCGGCGACGATCCGGCGGGGCTGTGGCCGACTGGGATCGGGTCCAAAAAGTGCCAGCTCGTCGGGCGTCGACGGTGCCTGTGGCGACGGCATCGGGGCGCCGCTGGAGCCGGGTTTGGTTATTCGCGTCACGTTCGATCAGGGTGACGGTGGCTCATTGGCCTTTCAGGCTCCCGATGCGCAGCGAGAAGTCGGTGCGTTTGGGCGGCGGTGAGTCCTCGAACTGCTCGACGTAGCGACGGGGGTCGCGATCGGCGATCGGCAGCCCCTCGGTGGTGGGGTGCTCGGCCATGAACTCGCTGTATTGGCGCCCGAGCGCTTCGCGAAGCCCGACGGGAGCGTTGCGGCGGAAGTCCGACAGCCCTTCGCGTTCCTCCTCGCCCATGTGATCGTCGTTGGCCTGCCGGGTGCGCCCCACCGCGGCCCACCATTGCTCACTGCCGAGTGCGGCGGCGTTGGCCTCGCGCACGCCGTCGCGTATGTCGTTGTGATCGCCGATCGCGTCCAGCGTCTCGCCTTCGGCGTCCGCGCCGCCGCGCTTCAGCAACTGCGGGTAGAAGATCTTTTCCTCGATGTAGGCGTGCACATCCAGCTTGTCGGCGAGCGGACCCCACACGCGTTCGAGCGCGGCCTGATCGTCCGGTCGCTGCGCCTGCAGATCATCCAGCCGCGCGAACTGTTCGCGGAACCACTCATGGTCGGCAAGGATCAACCTGGTGATGTCAGCCATTGGAGGGTCCCGCCTGTCTGAATGCCGGTCAGCCGGGGCGTACCCGGTTTATAAGCTGAGGTAACAGCCCGACGCGGGATCCGTCAACCGCATTCATCGGCAGGCTTACGACTTTTGGCCGAGTTATTCTGCGCCGCATAAGGATTACCAATTTGACGTTCGCGTAAGTCATCTGTTGGCCGTGCGTCGCCGGCATTACCGCCGGTCCGCGTTCGTCGGCACCGGGGCTCTGAACAGGAACTCAGGGGAAAGGCGCGGTTGTCGGGGCGGATACACTGGGGGCCGTCAGTCAGGCGATCAGCTTCGATCGCACCCGTGAAACCAAAAGAATCAGTCAGAGGTTGTGCCTTGTCCGAAAACCCCGGCGATGCCGTCAGCTTGGAACCGCATTTCGAGGACGTACAAGCGCACTACGACCTCTCCGACGAGTTCTTCGCCTTATTCCTAGACCCGACGCGGACCTACAGCTGCGCCTACTTCGAGCGCGACGACATGACGCTGGAAGAAGCGCAGTTCGCCAAGGTCGACCTCTCGCTGGGCAAGCTTGGGCTGCAACCCGGCATGACGTTGCTCGACATCGGGTGCGGGTGGGGCACCACGATCGTCCGCGCGCTCGAGCGCTATGACGTCAACGTCGTCGGTCTCACGCTGAGCCGCAACCAGCAGGCACACGTGCAGCGTCGTCTGGACAGCCATCCTTCGCAGCGATCCAAGCGAGTGCTGCTGCAAGGCTGGGAGCAGTTCGACGAGAAGGTCGACCGCATCGTGTCGATCGGCGCCTTCGAACACTTCGGACGTGACCGGTACGACGAATTCTTCAAAACGGCCTACGAAGCTCTGCCGGCCGACGGCGTCATGATGCTGCACACCATCATCAAGCCCAGCGATGAGGAGTTCGCCGAGCGCGGGCTGCCCATCACCATGACCAAGCTGCGTTTCATGAAATTCATCATGGACGAGATCTTCCCGGGCGGAGACCTTCCGCAGGCCAAGGGTGTCGTGCAGCACGCGGAGCGCGCCGGTTTCGGTGTGAAGCTGATCCAGCCGCTGCGCCTGCATTACGCGCGCACGCTCGACACCTGGTCGGCCGCGCTCGAGGCGCACCGCGACGAGGCCATCGCGATCCAGTCCGAAGAGGTCTACGACCGGTACATGAAGTACCTGACCGGGTGCGCGGACCTGTTCCGCGAGGGCTACACCGACGTCGCGCAGTTCACCCTGACCAAGGGCTGACGGCGATTCGAGGACCTGGCCGGTCGGGCTTCCGATTGGTCGGGGTGCGGTTTACCGGCGCAATTTCGCGGGTAATTCCACGGCAACAACCTGATTCGGTGGGCGCCGATGTCCTTTGGTGCAAACGCCGCTGGGAGGACTGACCGTGAGCGCCAAACACCGCATGCCGGAGCAACCCGAGCGCCAGCCGACGTCGACCGATCGTAGTCGGCGCCGTGGGCTGTGCGGCGCCGCCACGGTGTGCGAGATCGCCTCTGCTTCGCTGCTGGGTGCCGCCTGCCTGATGGCGCTGGTGCTCAACGGACCCCAACCCGAGAAGCGGACTGTCGCCGCCAGTCTCGAGCCGCCCGCCGTCGCGCAACCGGTAAGTCAAGAAGGAACCGTGGTGGCCGTCACGGCGGACTCGGTGACCATGCGCAGCGCCGACGGGCACATCCAGACGTATCGCTTCACCCCGAACACCACGGTCGTGACCCACGGCGCCCGCCAATCCATCACCACTGCACCGCATTTCACGGTCAATGACAAAGTCGTTGTGGTCGGCACGATCGAGGGCGGTACGGCGCTGGCTACCGCGGTGGCCTACCGCGGGGCCGGGCATGGTGAGGCTCCGCCGATGGATTACGCTGACGGGCAAGCGCTTCCGTCCGGTGCCGCCTGAGGTCGAATTCGGAGCCCGCCTGTGACAGCTGGGCGTTGCTCGCCGCGGCGGTCTGTTTCCGGCCTAGTCTGGTAGAGATCCGGACACAGGAGGCGCCATGAGCGAGCACGAAGCAAAGATGATCATTCTGTCGACCGACGACCTGGATGAGTCGATCCGGTTCTACAGCGAGACCCTGGGCATGCCATTGAAGTTCCGCGACGGCGCGCACTTCGCGGCCCTCGACGCGGGCCCGGTCACGCTGGCCCTGGCGACCGCGGTCGACCATCCCATTCCGGGGCAGGTGGTGGTCGGCATCAAGACCGCGGACGTCGACGCCGCGGCAAGGGCTGTCGAGGCCAGCGGCGGCGGCATCGTGAAGGGCCCCTACGACGATGCCCACGAACGACGCGCCGTCGTCTACGACAACAAGGGAAACGGCTTGGTCTTCTACAAACCCCTGGCCCGGTAACACAGCGTCTACGAAAGTGCCGGAGCGAGGCTACTTTCCGGTGCGCTCGCGGTGCGTGCATCCCGGCCAGCAACACGGCCGGCGCTTGCCCTCTTCCAGCTCCTCCTGGGTCCGGCGGATGCGGCGCTCTCGGGTCGCCTGCTGCTTGGCATCCTCGACCCAACAGATGAACTCGTTTCGTGCCAGCGGCGTGATGTCCTTCCAGGCGGCAAGTGCGGTGGCGTTGCCGATCAGCGAGTCGCGCAGATCCGCCGGCACCTTGTGCACCACCCCGCCAGGCACGCGCTGGCCGCTCACTGGCCGACCAACTGCGCGCTGTCGTTGTGTAATTCGTTGCGGCGCAACGTCATCGGCGTGAGAGCGGGGACGTCGGCTCCTGCGATCACGGCGCGGGTGATCGGGGTGAGCGCCCGGAACAGCGTCTCGACCTCGTCGTCGCTGAGCGCGTCGAGTGCGGACAGGGCCAGCGTGTCGGTGGTCAATTCGATGTGGTCCTTGAGTTCCCGTCCGGCTGCGGTCAGCGTTCCGTCGTCGTCGAGCACCCCCCGCTCGGCAAGCCGTTGCTCGTGTTGACGCCAGGATGTCTCGTCGTAGTCACGGGTGCGGGCGAGGTAGTCGCGGGAGACGTTGCCCGCCGCGGCATGCAAGACGTTGGATTCCCGGCCGGAGATGCCGGCGGCGGCCAGCACCGCCACGTGCGCGTCGCCACGTTGTTCGCGCAGCAGCGTGGTGGCGTGCCATAGCGCGGACAGCGGGTCGTCCGGCCAGGGCAGCGCCAGGTTCGCGGCGAACAGCGGACGCGCGTCGAGCGGAGCCTGGCGGGCCGCTCTGCCCGCCAGTTCGGCTGCGACGCGGACGTTTTCGTCTGATCCCAGGCCATAGCGGCGTAGCGCCGCCACCGCGGACTCCTGCCGAGCCTGCAATGCGGCCTGCGGACCCGCGATCTCCCATGCCGCCGGCAGTGCCTTGGCGACCCGTTCGGGTGCGAAGTTGTAGAACACCGCGGTGACCATCTCCCGCGGAACCATGCCCAGCGGCGCCGAGCGTGCCGCGAAATAGCCCATCCAGAAACCCCGGTAGCCCAGCGCATCCAACGCCGCCCGCGCCTCGGGCGCGAAATACGTCACCGCGTGCACCGGCTCGTATCGATCGAAGAAGCGTCGGGCCAGCACCGGTTGTCGTCGCATGCTGGCAGTTAACCACCGGCGCCCGCCACGACCAAGGACGGACCTGTGCGGCACGCCAAGCGTCTCAGCCTAGGCTCGAGAAGTGACCATCCCTTATGACCAGCCACTGCGCGAGCGGATTCGAGGCAATCTGGCCGGCCACGAGCGCCGCGTGGTGACCGACCCGACGAAGCGGCACGCGGCCGTCGCGGTGGTGCTCGTCGACTCCGAGGTGGGGGAGGACCGGGTGGATCCGGTGTCGGTGGACGATTGGAATGCCGGTCGCCCGATGCCCGCGGCACACCTGGACGGTCGCATGGTCGATGTGTCCGGCGGCGCGGCGTTTCTGCTGTGCCGCAGGGCCTCTCGACTCAACTCGCATGCGGCGCAGTGGGCCCTCCCGGGCGGCCGGCTCGATCCGGGCGAGACAGTGGTCGACGCGGCGCTGCGCGAACTGCACGAGGAGGTCGGCATCGAGCTGCCCGATTCGGCGGTGCTGGGTTTGCTCGACGACTACCCCACCCGTTCCGGATACGTGATCACCCCGGTGGTGGTGTGGGGAGACGGACGGCTCGAACCGCATCCGGCCCCCGACGAAGTTGTGGCCGTCTACCGGGTGGGGCTACACCAGCTCCTGCGCGACGACTCGCCACGCTTCATCGACATCCCGGAAAGCCCGCGACCGGTCGTGCAAATCCCGTTGGGTAACGACCTCATCCACGCGCCCACCGGCGCCGTGCTGCTGCAGTTGCGATGGTTGTGCCTGGAAGGGCGAGCCGATCCGGTCGACGGGTTGGAACAACCGGTTTTCGCGTGGAAGTAGTAGGTGCGGGGCTCGCTTCAGCGTCGGCCCGGCGCACCGAACAGCAAGTCCGCCAATTCGTTCAGCGAGGTGCCCGAGACGTCCCAGGCGTCCAAGGGCTCGGGACCCGGTTCCCGGCCCAGCCCGTTTTCCCCTGGCCGCGCGACGAAACCCGTGGCCAGGCCGCTCTTCTGGGCCGCCGCGAGGTCGGAGGGGTGCGCCGCCACCAGCATCACTTCACCGGGGTCCAGACCCAGCAGCCGGACGGGAGTTTGGTAGGCACGCGGATCGGGCTTGAAGGCCTTGCTGACGTCGGAACCGAGCACCACATCCCAGGGCAGGCCCGCGTACTTCGCCATATCGACGAGCAGTCCGGTGTTGCCGTTGGACAGCGGCCCGACGACGGCGTGTTGCTTCATAGCAGCGATGCCGTCGACGCTGTCCGGCCACGGTGGCAGCCAACGCCACGACCGGGCGAGCGCCTCCACCTCGTCACCGGGCAGCGCGTCGGTGGTGATTCCGAACTTCTCGAAGGAAGCGAGCAGGTTTTCTCGGTGCAGAACGTCCAGCGACACGAATTCCCGCAGGCCCGAGCGGACTTCGGACATTGAGGGCACGTACCGGCTACGCCATTCCACCGCGAATGCGTCTGGGTCGAGGGTGATGTTATGGCGTCGTGCGAAATGCCGCACCGAGTCGGCGATCCCGGCACGCCAATCGACGACCGTTCCGAAGGTATCGAACAGAACGGCGCGGACTGCCCGGCCGGTCGAGGGCGATCGGTAAACGGCCATTCCTCAGGCTAGCGCCGCGCGCGGCGGCACGGCGGGCACCGACAGTAATCTCGCCGTTGAGGATTGCAACCTGGGACGGGGCATGGCAAGCGCCGATCTGTGGCACGACGTGCTGCTGGCCCAGCCACAACCGCGCGGCGACGGGCTCACCATCCGGGATCGCCCGTAGCGGAACCCAGGTGCCCGAGGTCGGGGCGGACGAACTCACCGGCGACTAGAGCGGCGGCGTGGCCGCCTGTCGCCCGTCGTGCCGGCCGACAGGCGACGTTCGACGATGCTCAGCGCGCGCTCGGCCCATCGAATGTTCTCCTCTTCGAACGAGATTCCGCGCATCAACGTCAGGTAGGGTCCAACTCTTTCGGTCTGGGCCAGGTAGTCGCCTTCGGTGCGTCCGTCCAGCATTCGCGCTCGCAATCGTTCGTAGCGTTGCACTTTGGCGCCCGCCCAGTGCAGGCGTTCGCGAATGAATTCCCGGACCGCCTCGATGTCTCCGGCGTCGGCGGCCTGGACCTTGACCAGCAGTTCGTCGCGGATGACCGAGGGCTTCGGTGCCTGCGCCGTGAACCGCCGGATCGCGTCCCGGCCGGCCTCGGTCAGCGAGAACATGCGCTTGTTGGGCCGGCGCTCTTGATGCACCACTCGGGCCTGGATGAGGCCTTGCTCAGCGAGCCGGTCGAGTTCGCGATACAGCTGCTGCGGGGTGGCCGGCCAGAAGTTGGCGACCGAGGCGTCGAAGCCTTTGGCCATGTCGTATCCGGACGATTCGCCCTCGAGCAGGGCGGCCAACACCGCGTCACGCAGCGACATTGGTCGATGCTACAACGATGCGATTAGTCAACAAAGTGACCAACCACACCCTGGACAGCGCGCGCCCGGCACCCTAGCGTCGAGCACACTTACTCAACAAGTTGATTATGTGAGGCCGCAGATGCACCCGTTCCGCAAAGCCGTCGAAGAGCGCGACGAGAAGAGCATCCAGGCGATGCTGGCCGACTCCGTGGTCTTCACCAGCCCGGTGGCCTTCAAGCCCTACGTCGGCAAGCCGATCACGGCCGCCATCCTGCGCGGGGTGTTGCGAATCTTCGAGGACTTCCACTACATCCGCGAGATCCACGACCCCGAAGGCCGCGACCACGCCTTCGTGTTCGAGACCGGAATAGTTGGGGTGCCGGGGGTGACGATCACCGGATGCGACTTCCTGCACTTCAACGACGACGGTCTGATCGACGACTTCATGGTGATGGTGCGGCCGCTGTCGGGCGCGACGGCTCTGTCCGAGGCGATGGGTGCGCAGTTTGAACGCATCCAACAGGAGGCGCTCGAATTGGCCAATCAATCCGGCACCGCGTAGAAGTAATGACCATGCGGATTGGACTGAGCGTCAACTATGCGGGCGGCTTCAAGGATGTGGCCGTCGAAGTGGCCGACCTGGAACGCGCCGGACTGGACATAGTCTTTGTCCCCGAGGCATATTCGTTCGACGCGGTGAGCGCACTGGGCTACCTGGCCGCGAGCACTCAACGGGTCGGGCTGGCCTCGGGCATCCTGCAGCTCTACACCCGAACCCCCACCCTGACCGCGATGACCGCGGCCGGCCTGGACTACGTCTCCGATGGCCGGTTCACTCTGGGCCTGGGCGCGTCCGGACCGCAGGTCATCGAGGGGTTCCACGGTGTTCCCTACGATGCTCCGATCGGCCGGACTCGCGAAGTCATCGAGATCTGCCGCCAGGTGTGGCGACGCGAGACCGTGCAACACCAAGGCAAGCACTACACGATCCCGCTGCCCGCCGGCCAGGGCACCGGACTCGGCAAGCCGCTCAAGCTGATCAATCAGCCTGTCCGAGAGCGCATTCCGATACTGGTGGCCGCGCTGGGGCCTAAGAATGTCGAACTGGCGGCCGAGATCGCCGAGGGCTGGCAACCCATCTTCTATCTGCCCGAGAAGGCGAAGGACGTGTGGGGGGATTCGCTGGCCGCCGGCCGGGCCAAGCGCGACCCCGACCTGGGTGAGCTCGACATCTACGCCGGTCCCGTGCTGGCCATTGGCGAAAATGTCGAGCCGCTAAGGGAATTCGTCAAACCGCACCTGGCGCTCTACATCGGCGGGATGGGTGCCAAGGGCAAGAACTTCTATCATGCGCTGGCCACGAAGTACGGCTACGGACCGCAAGCCGACCGGATTCAGGAGCTCTACCTGGCGGGTGATAAAGAGGGCGCCGCCAAGGTGGTGCCCGACGATCTGGTGCGAGACGTCAACTTGATCGGTACCCGCGAGTTCGTCAAGGAACGTCTGGCGGCCTTCCGTGAGGCGGGGGTGACCACCCTCAACGTGGCGCCCATCGCGGCCACGACGGCTGAGCGAATCAAGCTGATCGAGACGTTGCGCCAACTGGTTTGATCATCACCCGCGTGCCGGGCCCGCTCCGTCCTGGCGGTGACTATCCCGCCGTAACCGGACCGCCCTGGCGACGGCCGCCGCCAATGCCAGCACCGCCATCACGGACAAAATCACCAGCGAGGCCGCGGACCCGACGGTGGCCAATATCAGCGGAAGCGCAAAGCCGACGTACGTGACGACGTAGAACACTCCGGTCAGGGCGCCGCGCAGGTGTGGCGGCGCGGCGGCCTCCAGGTCGATCAAGCCTTCGCGTAGGCACAGGCCGGATGCGCAGCCGAGGACAAGCAAGAGCGGCAGGCCCAACGCCGGGGTCACGGCCGGCGGCGCCAGCGCGGCCATCGCGTAGCCGAGCGCTGCCAGCATCGCACCGGCGGTACCGGCCTGCGGCCCCCACCGCAGCGCGCGCGCCAGCACTTGTACGACACCGCTGACGCCGTTGACGACCAGGGTGGCCATGCCGGCCGCCATCGGGGCCGCCAGCGCGGTGTGCAACCGGGTGGGGATCGTGACGAATCCCAGTGTTGCCGAGGCGTACACCCACGGCGCCAGCGGCATGGCCCAACTCAGGGCCCGGCTCAATCCCTGCGCCGCCGGGGCTGTCGGCGCCGCTCGTCCCGAGTCGTAGTCCTTCGCCGGCCGGGTCACCTCGATGCGTCGCGCCGCGCCGACGACGGCGACCGTTGCCAGGACGACAATGGCGGCGGCGACGCCGAACGACACGCGGATGCCGGATGGCCCGGCCGACACGATAAAGCCCCCGGCGAATGGCCCCAGGGCGAAACCGGCCGTGAGTACCGCTCCGGCGGCCGCGGCACCGGCGGGGCCTCGCAGATCTGAAGCCCACGCGGTGCATGAGCTGATGGCGAGGCCCACACCGACGCCGACGATCAGGCGACCCAGCAGCAGGGCCTCCGTGTGCTGGGACAGCAGCATCACCGTCGTCCCCGCCAAGGCGGCCGCCGAACCGGCCAGCGCCACCGACCGCCGCCCGAGCGCGTCCGACGTGCGCCCGCCGATCAGCAACCCGGGCAGCAGGCCCACCGCGTAGATGCCGAAGATCCCGTCGAGCGTGGCCGTGGTGAGGTGCTCACCGTCGCTGATCACCGGCATCAAACCGACGAAGTGGTTGGCCACCCATCCCGTTGCCAGCAGCAGAGCCAACACGCTGACGAACAGCGCCTGACCTCCCGCCGGCTGGTGTCCCGTTCGGGCACCGCCCTCCTGGCCGATGCGCACATTCGACGAGGTCACCGAGGTCCTCCCTC
This sequence comes from Mycobacterium mantenii, assembly GCF_010731775.1. Taxonomy (NCBI): domain Bacteria; kingdom Bacillati; phylum Actinomycetota; class Actinomycetes; order Mycobacteriales; family Mycobacteriaceae; genus Mycobacterium; species Mycobacterium mantenii. The sequence continues at coordinate 4,755,938 of NZ_AP022590.1, forward strand.
CCAAAACCAGAGTGCATCTGCGACCGGCCGACCTTGGTAGAACGCGACGTCACCTGGGCAGTTATTCCCGCTGAGCGCGATGACACCGCGGCGGCACCGCGATGCCGACGGTGCGAAGCCCGCCTGCAAACACGGCGATCGCCGGTTCGGATACCCCATCGGGGTTTGAAATCAGGCGATTTGGTGTACTGATACCACTACTCGCACCCAGGAAGGCAAATGATGAAGTACATTGCGGCAGCCACGATCGCGATCTCCGTCTTGCTGTCCAGCGCGTGTTCGGCCTCACAGGTCATCAACACCGGCGGCGACACCAAGTGCAAAGACTTCACCACGCAGGACGAAAAGAAGCAGAACGACGAAGTCAGCAAGATGCTCAAAGACAAGAGCGGTGCCGACCCGACCAATGTGGAGATCTCCGCAACGCGGCTCTCGGCCATGACGTACTGCCAGACACTCGGCAAGCCGGACACCAAGATCTCCGAGGCACCGCACGGCTGACGGAGCCCGCCCCGGGCCGGTTCCGGTCGGGAGCCGGTTGTACGCAATCCGCAACTGCGCAGCGGGATTTCGCGGTGTCCGACACGGCGGTTACTACGGCGCGGCTAACCCTCGCTTTCGACGACGGGGGACCGGGATCGATAAACGCCGGGTGAAAGAGACTGTGCCACGAACGCATTGGCGGTCAACGTCAGGCGCGAAGGTCCGCTCCGGACAATTTGGACCGTTGAACGCGCCGCCCCCATAACCGGGAGCGCGCTTTACCCGCGGTCGCCACGCTGGCCTCGACCTCCCCTGCAGGACGATCGGAAGGGGCGGCCGTTGCACAATCGTCCCCAAAATGCCGTCACGCTGCGTCGGCGCACCCGCACAATGACGCGATGCACACCGCTGACGGTTCCCGTCGATGCCTGTTGGCCATCGCGTTGCTGGTTGCATCGGTGGGATGCGGCGAACCGGCACACAACCGCGGTGCACCGGCGTCAGACGGCGATTTCGCGGGTCCGGTCGAGATCGGCAATGGCCGGCACATTTATCTCGAATGTCACGGAAAGGGTGGTCCGACAGTCATTTTGGAGTCCGGCTATCACAACTCGTCGGATCCGTGGGATCACTCCGATGCCGCGACGCCGGCAACGGGTCCGGCCGTGCTGCCTGCCCTCGCCACCGACCACCGCGTCTGCGCCTATGACCGGCCCGGCACCCTGCGCTATCCCGATCCGCCCAGCATCACCGACCGCAGTTCACCGGTTGCGATGCCACGCACCGCGCAGGACGTGGTCCAGGACCTGCACGCGTTACTCGCCGCCGCGCATCTTCCCGCCCCGTACACGTTGGTCGGGCATTCGCTGGGCGGGTTGTTCATCCGGCTGTATGCCCAGACCTATCCCGACCAGGTGCGGGCGTGCGCGTTCGTCGACGCCTTTCCGGTCGAGATTCCGGGCCTGATGGGATCGGATTGGCCGATGTATCGCCAGGCGCTGGACCAGCCGTTGCCGCAGTTCGCGAATTCGCCGTCGTTCGAGGTGATCGACATCGACAAGAGCGTCGCGCAGGTCGGTGCGGCCCCGACGTTCCCGCCCGTCCCCACCGTCGTATTGACCAGGACCGAGCCGTTCGCGATCCCCGGCACCGTCTCGGCCGAGCAGAGCGCGAAGCTCGAGCAGGTGTGGAGAGAGGCGTCGGCGGATCTGATCGCGCTGCGGCCACAGACACCGCACATGATCGCGACCGGCAGCGACCACTTCATCCAAATCCACCAGCCCGACCTGGTGGTGGCCGGCGTACGTCTGGCGATGCAGAGATCGGACCCGCACCGCTGACGCCGCCGGTGTGCGCCGCACCGGGTGTCAGCTCCGACTCAGAAGAACGTGCCGGCATACGGTGCGCCGGGCACTGCGAACAGTCGATCGGCCACATCCAGCGCCGCCGAATCGTCAGCCCGGGCCAGCCCGGCCGCGGCGAGACTGCGCCAGCTCGTGCCGCCGAGCAGTGCGGCACCCAACCCCTGGATCCCGACGTGGACGTCGGCGCGACGGGTCGTCGGTTCGGCCCCGTCCCCGGTGATCGTGAACGTCGCCGAATTATCCGGCAACACTGGATCGTTCACCGCGATCGTGACGGTTCCGCCGTCAACATAGGATCGCGCCGTCAGCGCACGCTCCGCATCGATGACGCGCAGCCATGTCTCGTCGTGCACCGCGGTAACCTTCGTCGCCCGGCGGTCAACGAACAGCCACGGCAACGCGTTGTCGATAGGTAGCATCCAAAACACCACTCGGTGAACGAGATCCAGGCCGAGCAGGAAACGCAGTAAACCGAGAAAGGCGTCTGTGGTGGGCGCGAAGAAGTCCTCGACCACGATGGTGCGCTGGTCGCTGACGAACCAATTTTCGGTGCCGGTGGGTCGGTAACGGACGAAACCCGACTCGGCGCCCGGTTCGCCGTGGGCGGCGACATACCAAGCCCCGGAGGATGATTCGGCGCGAAGCCGAGCGCTTTCCCACCACACCCCGGGCCGGTCGATCGTTCCGGGGCGATACGGACGATTGGCGTCATAGATGCGGGGCAGGATCTCCCAGACTTCGGCGGCATCGAGCAGCCGCACCGGACCACCGAGGCCGACGCCGGGGCGGAACGCCGCCCGCGCGCTCATGATCTCCACGCTTTGAAAACAACTCGCCACGCCGTAGCCGTACCGCTCGTAGATCGTCGCCTCCGACGCCCGCAACGATGCGACCACCTCACCGCGCGCCGCGATGTCATGCAGCTGGTGCCGGATCAATTCGGTGGCAATGCCTCTTCGGGTGAATGACGGCAGCACCCCGATGTGTGTCACGGCGGCGTGGCTCACCGTGGCCCCGCCGGGAAGGGTCAGGGTGCTCGTCACCGCGTCGGCGGTGCCGACGAGTTGCCCCTCGACGAATGCGCCGATGGTGCGGCCGGGGTCGAGCAGCTTGGTGATCTGGCCGGGCGACAGGTTCGACAGCGGCGGCAAACCCACCATCGCGGTGCGGAACAATCTGGCCGCGGCGACGAGGTCGTCCTCGGTATCGAGGGTCCGGATCTTGGTGGTCATTCGGCCATCATGTCGCGCTGGGCGCACGGAGTCACCCGACGGGCGTGATCCCCGCGTTGGAGATCGTGAAGCCATGGCCCGACGAAATCGTGCAGGTGACTCCGTCCGTCGTGGATCCACAACTGAATGGGCCGATTCCGGCGGTTTGGCCGTAGGCGAGAACCGGCGTGCCGATTCCCGCGTTGCCGATGCAGGAAATGCCCGTGCAGTTGGTGACCACTCCGGCGGTGGACAGACGCGCGGACGCGGGCGGTTCGTTGGTTTGGCAGTAGGCCTCGTCGGGGATGCCGGGATCCCGCTTGTAGTTGACCTCACAACTGATGTTGCGCGACGGAGACAAGAAGGCGCACACCGACGCCGTGCACGTCGGGTTGTCCGCGATCGCCCGGGGCGCCCCCGCACAGCAGCCAACGACGACGAATCCGAGTGCCGCAATGACCGCACGCTTCACGTCTGCCCCTAACGGTTGGTGTGCCGCAGAAGGTATCAGACGCAATCCAATTGCGGGCCCGCTAACGGATAGGCAACCCGGTCAGCGCCCGGGAGACGACCAGGCGCTGGATCTCGCTGGTGCCCTCGAAGATGGTGAAGATCTTCGCGTCGCGGTGCATCCGCTCCACCGGGTAGTCGCGGGTGTATCCGTTGCCGCCCAGGATCTGTATCGCCTCGTCGGTGACGTAGACCGCGGTTTCGCTGGCCACCAGCTTGGCCATCGACCCCTCTGCCGAGTCGAAGGATTGGTTGTTGCGCGCCATCCATCCGGCTCGCCACACCAGCAATCGGGCGGCGTCGATCCGGCATTTCATGTCCGCCAGCTTGAACGCCACCGCCTGGAATTCACCGATCTTGCGGCCGAATTGCTCACGCTGGCAGGCATAGTCGAGGGCGTACTCGTAGGCGGCCCGGGCCACGCCGACGGCCATCGCACCGACCGTGGGCCGGGTGCGCTCAAAGGTCTTCATCGCGGCCTGCCCGCGCGCGGAGGCGCCGGATTTGACGCGGGCGATCCGCGCTTCGAACTTCTCGCGGCCGCCGAGGATGTGGTCTTCGGGGAGGCGGACGTCGTCGAGCACCACCTCGGCGGTGTGCGAAGCGCGGATCCCGTGCTTCTTGAATTTCTGGCCCTGCGCCAGCCCCTTGACACCCGCCGGGACAACGAACGTCGCCTGGCCGCGGGTGCCGAGTTCGGGATAAACCGATGCCACCACGATGTGCACGTTGGCGATACCGCCGTTGGTCGCCCAGGTCTTGGTGCCGTTGAGGACCCATTCATTGGTCGCCTCGTCGTAGCGCGCCCGGGTGCGGATGGCGCCGACGTCGGAGCCCGCGTCGGGTTCGGACGAGCAGAACGCACCGAGCTTGGGTTCGTCGGCGGTGCCGAACATTTCGGGCAGCCAGCGGCCCAACTGCTCGGGGGTTCCGTTGCCGGCCAGCGCCGCCGCGGCGAGCCCGGTGCCCATGATGGACAGCGCGATACCCGCGTCACCCCAGAACAGTTCCTCGAACACGGTCAACATGCCCAGGCCGGTTGGCTCGGCCGCCTGCTGCGCGAACAGGTCGGGGGAGTAAAGCCCCACCTTGGCCGCCTCCTGGATCACCGGCCACGGTGTTTCCTCTCGTTCATCCCATTCCGCGGCGGCGGGACGGACGACATCGGCCGCGAACTGGTGCACCCAGTCACGGACCTCGATCACGTCGTCGCTGAGTTGCAGTGAAAATGTCACAGCTCTACTCCTGAATCATTGGTATTCAACGGGTTTCGTGGATTTGCGTATTGCGCGAGGACGCTGACGGTCTGGTTGACCCACGCCTCGAAATACCGTTCCTCATCGGTGTTGCCGGGTATCCGGCCGGTGAGCGCTTGCAGCGTCGCGGCGTAAGACAGCGACCCGATCGCGACGGCCGCGGCCGCTTCCGGGTCGGGAATGCTGGTGCGGCCGGACCGATTCGATGCGGCCAGTTCGTCGGCGAAGCGTTGGTAGGCGTTGTCGGTGATCACCTGCCACGTCTTCTCGTCGAGATCGCCGAGCTCGTCGGGTTCGCGCAGCATGACCTTGAGCAGATCCTCGCTCTGCTTGAGGTTGCCCCAGATCAGCTGGCCGGCGATGCGCACCGCCCGCTCTACGCTTCCCGGTTGCCCCGCGTCGTACTGCTCCCGCGCGGCCACGATGCTGTCGATCCGGTGTGCGACCGCGGCCTCGAGCAGTTCGCGCTTGGAGCCGAAGTGCTTGTAGAGCGCGCCCGAGCCGGGCGCCAGGCCCGACTCACGCTGGATGTCGGCCACCGACGTCGCGGCGTAGCCCTTGGCGGCAAACAGCCGCAGCGCGGCGGACAGCAACCGGTCACGTCCCCGGCCAGGTCCAGCGAGCATGGTGAGAGAGTACTCACTCACCCTGGTTGAGGCAAAATCGGCCCGATTCCGGCACGTGCCGGAGCAGAGGGCCATGGCTAGCGTTAAATTCTTGCGAAACGCCACGGCGCTTGAACGCGCCGGACCGGTACTGCTGTGAGGGTTGTACTTAGGTTGGTTGACAAGGCCCACCCGGTCGGCCGGGTCCCCACCGTTGACGGCGAGCCACTGAAGGAGCCTGACATTCGCGTCCTACCGCGTGTACAGCTGCCGATGCGGGTGCTGTCGCTGCGCACCATCGTCATCGTCGCCGCCATATCGGTGATGACCCTCGTCGTCCTGCTGGGCACCTGGGTGTGGGTGGGCGTGACCAACGATCAGTACAACCAGCTCGATCGCCGGCTCGATTCGGTCAGCAGTCTGGGCGACATCAGTAGCCTGCTCAACAATGCGGAGCACACGAGACCGGACCGGCCCGCACCCGACGGCAACCTGGTGCGCACCGCGCGCATCGGGGACGTCACCGTGTCTGTACCCAGCAGCATTGTGTTGCCCCAGCTTCCCGACGGCTATGCCAACACCACGATCAACGGGGTGCAGTACCGCGTCCGCACCTTCACTGCGGGCAAGGCCTCCATCGCGCTGGCCGCGCCGTTGGCCGAGGCCCAGCATCGGATCAACGAACTGCATCTGCGGGTGTTGCTGATCTGTGCCAGCGTGATCGGCGGCACCGTGGTCGTGGGATGGGTGATCTCGCTGATCATGGTCAATCCGTTCCTGCTGCTGGCTCAGCAGGCCCGCGCCATCAACGCCCAGTCCAGTCCCGACGAGGTCCAGGTTCGCGGCGTGCGCGAGGCCGTGGAGATCGCCGAGGCGGTCGAGGGGATGCTGGCCCGCATAGGTAAGGAGCAGCAGCGCACCAAGGCCGCGCTTGAATCGGCACGCGACTTCGCCGCGGTCGCCTCCCACGAGTTGCGCACGCCGTTGACCGCCATGCGCACCAACCTAGAGGTGCTGTCCACCCTGGACCTGCCGCCCGAGCAGCGTCACGAGGTCATCGGCGACGTCATCCGCACCCAGAGCCGCATCGAAGCCACCCTGACCGCCCTGGAGCGGCTGGCTCAGGGCGAACTGACCACCGTCGACGACTTCGTCCCGTTCGACATCACCGAGCTTTTGGATCGTGCCGCTCACGACGCGCTGCGCATCTACCCCGATGTGGAGGTGTCGCTGGTGCCCTCGCCGACGGTGCTGATGATCGGGCTGCCCACCGGGCTGCGGCTGGTGATCGACAATGCCATCGCCAACGCCGTCAAGCACGGCAATGCCGATAAGATCCAGCTGACCGTCGGTAGTTCCGGTGAGGGCGTGGAGATCGCGATCGACGACAACGGCACCGGCATCCCGGAATCCGAACGCGCCACGGTCTTCGAACGCTTTGCCCGCGGTTCGACGGCCTCGCGGTCGGGGTCGGGGCTGGGCCTGGCGCTGGTCGCCCAGCAGGCCGAATTGCACGGCGGCACAGCGGCATTGCAGACCAGCCCGCTCGGCGGCACTCGGCTGTTGCTGCGGCTGGCCGGTGATGGGCGTGGTCCGGCGTAGCGGCGGGCCGCTCGTGGCAACCCGCCCCCTGGGCGCGAACACACTCGATATCGGACAATGAGCCATGCTCGGCCACCTGGGCATCAACGTGCCCGACCTGTCAGCCGCAAAACGGTATTACGACGCGCTGATGCCCTTTGTCGGCTTTGAGCCGTTCTTTCATGCCGACGACGAGTTTTCTTATCGGCCCGCTGAAAACAAACCGGGCACTTTCCTGTTCTTCTATCCAGCGGTCGAGCCGCACGAGTACTCGTCGCAGCAAACCGGGCTGCAACACCTGGCATTCATTGTGCGGCGTCGGTCCGCGGTGCACGCCGTGCACGATCACGTCGTCCGGGTCGGCGACACCGTCATCCACCCGCCTCGCCATTTCCCGCAATATCCCGGCCATTATTTCGCCACCTTTTGGTACGACCCATTCGGCATCAAACTGGAAGCCGTATGCCACCACGACCGCGACTAAATCAAAGCGCTGCGACGGAACCGTCGCGAGGTGACCGAGGTGCATTTGTGACTGTCGAGTCGTGAGTGGCGACTGGGGTTTATAAACGACTCCTTCTGGGGATCCAGTGCTTTCACGCTTAAGACCAGGGATGCTTAACTGAATTCCGGGCTTTACTCCGCGTAAAACGGAGTGAATACAAGATCAACGAAACCGCATTACACTGAGGCCCCAAGCACGTGCATTCGGGGTTGAGCGTTCGGAGGGAAATCATGGGTTTTGTTACGTCGGTGCAGTCAGAGGCGGTTGTGGCGTCGGCGGGCGCCGAATCGGCCATCAGCGCGGAGACCGAGGCGGCGGCGTCGGCGGCCGCGCCCGTCCTGCTGGGAGTGCTACCGATGGGCGGCGACCCCGACTCGGCCATGTTCGCGGCGGCGCTCAACGCCTGCGGTGGTAGCTACCTCGGCGTAGTGTCCGAGCACGCCGCCCAGCGCGGCCTGTTCGCCGGCACGCAGAGCATCGCCTCGAGCACGTACGTCGTCACCGAGCTGATGCGCAGCCTGACGATGGCAATCGGGGCTTAGAACCAAGCGACGTTAGAGGGGGAAGTACGCATGGCCGATCCGGGGTGGGCTGCGCGTACGCCTGAGGAGAACGACCTGCTGCTCAAGGCGGGGGCCGGCGTCATCACTCACTTGGCGAACCAGGCCGCCTGGACCGCATTGGCAGCCACCCATCACGGCTCGAGCATCGCGTCGACGATCAATACGGTTGCGACGTCGGCGAGTTGGACGGGCTCGGGTTCCTTGGCCTCGGCGGCAAACGCGACCGCGCTGAACGCGTCGCTGCACGGGCTGGCCGGCTGGGTCGATGTCAAGCCTGCGGTGGTGTCGACCGCGGTCTCGGCGTACCAGATGGCATATGGCTCGATGCGCCCCGCTCCCGAATGCATTGAGAACCGCACCGAGACCGCCACCGATTACGGCATCAACCCGTTGGTTCTCGGCGCATTGACCCCGCGAATCACCTCTTTGGAGCTCGAGTACTTCGGGTCGATGTGGCCGAACAACTCCGCCGTCGGGGCCAGCTACGGAACGATCCTGACGGCCTTGGCGCAAAGCCTGACCATTCCGCCGCCGGTCGCGACCATGGGTGCCTCGCCGGCCGCGCCCGCGCAGGCGGCAGCGGCGATCGGCGAGTCGGCCGCCGACGAAGGGGCCGGCGACGGCATGCGCGCCGCCATGCAGGGCGCCCAGACGGGGACGCAGGGGGCCGGTCAGGCGGCCTCGGGTGGCCAGGACTTCATGAGTCAGGCCGGCTCGTTGATGCAGCCGGCGCAGCAGTTGATGGGCGCGGTCCCGCAGGTCATGCAGGCTCCGATGCAAATGATGCAGGCGCCGATGCAGATGATGCAGCCGCTGATGGGCATGTTCGCCAACCCCGGCGCGATGGGCATGGGCGGGGCGACACCCGCGGTATCGGCGGTCTCGGCGACCAGCGGACTGTCCGCGGCGGAAGCCGGCGCGGGCGGGGGCGCATCCCTGGGCGGCGCTGGCATGCCCGCGACCAGTTTCACCCGTCCGGTCAGCGCCTTCGAGCCCGCCACCAGTGGCCGGCCGGTGGGGCTGCGGCCGGCCGGGGCGTTAGGCGCCGAGGCCATGCGACCGCAGACCACGACGATGGGTGGTGCCCCGATGGGCGGTATGCCCGTGGGGCACGGGGCGGGAGGCGAACGCGGCTCCCGTGACAAAGCCGACCAGCCCGCGACCGTGCGGGTGGTCGACGCTCGAGTGTGAAGCGAACCCCCTGGTGAAAGGTGAATCGACAGGTCCAAATAGCCGCCATACACTTCGCTTCATGCCCTCACGGGGGGCGGCCCACCGGAGAAGGAGAATTCCGTGACAATCAAAGTGACACCGCAAATGCTTCGTGATGCTTCCAACGCTATCCAGGCGAACATGGAGCACGCGATCGGGATTGGCCAGGGATACGTCGCGAATCAGGAAAACGTGATGAATCCGTCCACCTGGTCTGGTGCGGCTGTGACCGCATCGCACGCCACGGCCATCGAAGTCCAAAACGACTTGAACAAAGTCTTGACCGGCGGCACGCGCCTGGCCGAGGGCCTTACCAAGGCGGCGGCACTGATGGAGGGCCACGAGGCGGATTCCTCGCACGCCTTTAGCGCGCTATTCGGCGGCCACGGCTCCTGAGCTCCCATTCATTCGCAATTCCCTTAATGGTCTTTTGAAAGGAAATCCACAATGTCCGACCCGATCACCTATAACCCGGGAGCCGTAGCCGACTTCGCCACCGATGTCGCCTCCCGCGCCGGCCAGTTGCAATCGATTTTCGACGACACCTCCAACCGCACGCACGCCCTGCAGGAATTCTTCGCCGGCCACGGGGCATCGGGCTTCTTCGAGGCCCAGGCGCAGATGCTGTCGGGGCTGCAAGGTCTCATCGACACCATCCGCCAGCACGGGGTGACGACCTCCCACGTGCTGGACAACGCCCTCAGCACGGACCAGCACATCGCCGGTCTTTTCTGAGCCCACACCAGGACAAGCGAAGGTGGGGCAGATGCGCCGAGCGTGTGTGCCCCACCTTTGGTCTCTTGTCCGCCCATCCGGGGATTCGCTCAGTGAGGGCAAGGCGACATGCTGACAACGACGGTCGACGGCCTCTGGGTGTTGCAGGCGGTCACGGGGATCGAGCAGACCTGCCCTGAACTGGGGTTGCGACCGATGCTGCCGCGCCTGGACACCCCGGAGCGGGCGCTGGGCCACCCCGCCGCCGCCGAGTTGGTGGCCGCCGGTGCGCTCGATGATGCCGGCACCGTCGACCCGATGATTCGTGAGTGGCTGACCGTCCTGTTGCGGCGCGACCTGGGACTGCTGGTGATGATGGGAGTCCCGGGCCGGGAGCCGACGCGTGCATCGATCTGCCGCTTCGCGACGTGGTGGGTGGTCCTGGAACGCCATGGCGACCTGGTTCGTCTGTATCCCGCCGGCACGGCCGGCAACGAGGCGTCGGCCAGCGACCTCGTGGTCGGTCAGATCGAGCGGCTGTGCGGGGTGGCCGAGGCGGCGCCGCTGCGGCCGGTCACGCTGGACACCGAGCAATTGCTGAATTCGGTGCGCGACACCGCCAGCCTGCGAGCGTTCCTGCTCGAACAGCGCCTCGACGCCGACCAGTTGCAGATGGTCCTGACGGCCGCCGACCCGGCCCGGTCCGCGCACGCAAACATCGTCGGGCTGCAGGCCGGTGTCGGGCCGGACGAATTGGCGCGGATAGCGGTCGGCGATTCGGCGGTGTCGATCGTCGACACCCCGGCGGGACGGATCTGCATCGAAAGCGTCACCTCGGGGCAGCGTCAGTACCAGATTCTCTCGCCCGGTTCGCGCACCGATATCGGGGGAGCGATTCAGCGGCTCATCCGCCGGTTGCCCGCGGGCGACGAGTGGCACTCATATCGGCGAGTGGTCTGACGGTGCGATGCGTAGCGAACCGATGAAACTAACTGAGATAACCAAAGTCTTGGAATAGCAACGTCTGTCGCACTTGAAAGGTTTCTGAACGGGTAAACGCGGTATCGCCAACCGTGTTAGCATCTCGTCGTGACGAGCCCTTGGAATGACCCGAATATGTCGGACGAAGGAGCGCTCAGACGGGGGGATCCGTCAGGGGCCAGCAACTTCCCAGATTCGGTATCGGACACGATGCGTATCACCGATCTGGCCGCGCCGCGAAAAATTCCACCGGGGTCGGGTTGGCGGAAATTCATTTACTCCATCTCGTTTCACAAAATAAATCCCGGTGAGTCGCCCCGCGAACGGCACTACCGGGATTTGCAAAACCGCATCCGGCGGCATATTCGGCGGCAATACGTCATCACGGTCGTCTCCGGCAAGGGGGGCGTGGGCGTCACGACGCTCGTCGCCTGCCTCGGGGGTGTGTTCCGGGAATGCCGCCCGCAGAACGTGATTGCGATCGACGCCGTCCCGGGCTTCGGGACACTGGCCGACCGCATCGACGAGTCACCGCCCGGCGACTACACCGCGATCATCAACGACACCGATGTCCAGGGCTACGCCGATATTCGGGAACACTTGGGCCAGAACGTCATTGGTCTTGACGTCCTGGCCGGCAACCGGACCTCCGACCAGCCCAGGCCGCTGGTGCCCGCGATGTTCTCCGGGGTGCTGTCGCGCCTGCGGCGTACGCACACGGTGATGATCGTCGACACCTCCCCCGACCTCGAACACGAAGTGATGAAGCCGGTATTGGAGAACACCGACACCCTGGTGTTCGTCTCGGGCATCACCGCGGACCGGTCACGCCCGGTGCTGCGGGCGGTGGATTACCTGCGCTCGCAGGGTTACCACGAGCTGGTCTCGCGCAGCACCGTGATTGTCAACCACACCGACCAGATCACCGATAAGGACGCGCTGGCTTACCTGACCGAGCGTTTCACCAAGGTCGGGGCGACGGTCGAAGTGCTGCCGTTTGATCCCCACCTCGCCAAAGGCGGCATCATCGACACCGTTCACGAGCTGAAGAAAAAGACGCGATTGCGCCTCTTCGAAATTACCGCCGGCCTGGCGGACAAATACATTCCTGACGCCGAGCGGTCCGTGCCGTGACAGCGCCGCATAAGGTCGCTTTCCCGGCGCGTTGTGCGGTCAACATTTCTTACGAAAAGCATCTTTGTTCCCAGGTATTCCCCGCCGGAATTCCGATGGAGGGATTCTTCGAGGGAATGGTCGAGCTGTTCGATGCCGACCTGAAGCGCAAAGGCTTTGACGGCATCGCATTGCCCGCGGGCAGCTATGAACTCCACAAGATCAACGGGGTTCGGCTCGATATCAATAAAAGCCTCGACGAGCTGGGCGTCCAGGACGGCGACACCCTGGTGCTGGTGCCCAGGGTGGACGGGGAGTCATTCGAACCGCAATACGAGTCGCTGTCAACGGGATTGGCGGCCATGGGCAAGTGGCTGGGCCGCGACGGTGGCGATCGGATGTTCGCGCCGGTGACGCCGTTGACGGCCGCGCACACCGCGGTCGCGGTGATCGCGATGGCGGTTGGCGTCGTAGTGGCCCTCACCCTGCGGGCGCGCACCTTCACCGACGGCCCCATCCCGGCCGCGGTGGCGGGGGCGGTCGGTGCGCTGCTGGTGGTCGCGACGCTGGTCGTGCGAAGCGGCTGGCAGGACCGGCGCGACCTGTTCAGCGGATTCGCGTGGCTGGCGGTGGTGTCGCTGGCCACCGCCGGTGCCTGCGCGCCCCCGGGCGTGCTCGGCGCGGCGCATGGGCTGATCGGTGCCGTCGTGGTGATCCTGGGCGCCGTCGCCATCGGCGTGACCGCGCGAAACCGTTGGCAGACCGCGGTGGTCACCGCGGTGGTGACGGTGTGCGGGATCCTGGCCGCCGTCGCCGCCGTACGGATGTTCCGGCCGGCTTCGGCCCAGGTGCTGGCGGTCAGCGTGTTGGTCGGATTACTCGTCCTGGTCCGGATGGCCCCACTGATCGCGTTGTGGGTGGCGCGGGTCCGGCCGCCGCATTTCGGATCGATCACCGGCCGGGACCTGTTCGCGCGGCGCGAGGGGATGCCCGTCGACACGGTGGCCCCGGTCAGTGAGGACGAATCCGAGGACGAGGACAACGAACTGACCGACATCACCGCGCGCGGCGCCGCGATCGCCGCCTCGGCGCGGTTGGTCAATGCGGTCCAGGTAGGTCTGTGCGTCGGGGTGTCCATCGTGCTGCCCGCCGCGGTGTGGGGCGTGTTGACGCCGGGACGCCCGTGGGCGTGGTTGGCGCTGGTGGTCGCCGGGCTCGTGGCGGGCATCTTCCTCACCCAGGGGCGCGGATTCGCCGCCAAGTACCAGGCCATCGCCCTGGTGTGCGGGGCATCCGCCGCGGTGTGCGCGGGAGTGGTGAAATACGCCGTCGCCGAGCCGAAAGACGCGATGAGCGGCCTGATGTGGCCCGCGGTGGCGGTGGCGACCTTCGCCGCGTTGGGTTTGGCCGCAGCGCTTTTGGTGCCGGCCATGAGGTTTCGGCCATTCATCCGGTTGACCGTGGAATGGGTGGAAGTGCTCGCGTTCATCGTCTTGCTGCCTGCGGCGGCGGCCTTGGGAGGGCTCTTCACGTGGATTCGCCACTGAGAAGGGCGGCGGCGGTCACCGCCGCCGTCACCCTGGTCGCGATGTCAGCCAATATCCCTGCCGCACTGGCCATTACACCACCTTCGGTGGATCCGGGGATGGTGCCGCCGGACGGGCCACCGCGGCCCGACCAGCCGATGCGCCGCGCCAACAGCTGCTCGACCCCGATCACCGTGAGAAACCCCGATGTAGCGCAAATGGCCCCGGGGTTCAACCTGCTCAACATCACGAAGGCATGGCAGTACAGCACCGGCAACGGTGTGCCCGTGGCGGTCATCGACACCGGGGTGTCGCCGAACCCGCGGCTGCCGGTGGTACCCGGTGGGGACTACATCATGGGTGAAGACGGTCTGTCGGACTGCGACGCTCATGGCACGATCGTCAGCTCGATCATCGGCGCTGCGCCCCAAGGGATTCTGCCGATGCCACGGCCGATGCCGGCCACTCCCGCGTTCCCTCCGCCGGTCGGGCCGCCGCCGGTGGTCGGGGCACCGCCGCCACCGGTCGAGGTGCCGCCCCCGGTAGCGCCCCCGCCCCCGCCGCCGCCGGTGACGATCACCCAGATCCTTCCGCCCCCGCCTCCCCCCCCACCCCCGCCGCCGGAGGGCGGCGGTGCCACGGTCGCATCGAACGGGCCGGCCGATCCGCAGACCGAGGACGAACCCGCGGTGCCGCCGCTTCCCCCCGGAGCGCCCGATGGGGTGGTCGGCGTGGCCCCGCACGCGACCATAATTTCGATCCGGCAATCGTCACGAGCCTTCGAGCCGGTCAACCCGCCGCCGGGAGATCCCTACTCCGACGAGAAGGTCAAGGCGGGAACGCTGAATTCGGTTGCGCGCGCGGTGGTTCACGCCGCCAACATGGGGGCGAAGGTGATAAACATCTCGGTAACCGCGTGTCTGCCCGCCGCGTCCCCGGCCGATCAGCGAGCGCTGGGTGCGGCGCTGTGGTACGCGTCCACCGCCAAGGACGCGGTGATCGTGGCGGCCGCGGGCAACGACGGGGAAGCAGGCTGTAACAACAACCCGATGTATGACCCGTTGGATCCGTCGGACCCGCGGGACTGGCATCAGGTCAAGATCGTCTCGGCGCCGTCGTGGTTCTCCGACTACGTCCTGTCGGTGGGTGCCGTCGATGCCAGCGGCGCCCCACTCGACAAGAGCATGTCGGGTCCCTGGGTCGGTGTGGCCGGACCGGGGACGCACATCATGGGCCTGTCGCCCCAAGGTGGCGGCCCGGTCAACGCCTACCCGCCGTCGCGGCCCGGCGAGAAGAACATGCCGTTCTGGGGAACCAGTTTCTCGGCGGCCTACGTCAGCGGCGTCGCGGCGTTGGTGCGTGCGAAATTCCCCGACCTCAGCGCGCATCAGGTGATCAACCGAATCGTGCAGTCGGCGCACAATCCACCTGCGGGCGTTGACAATAAGGTCGGGTACGGACTGGTGGACCCGGTCGCGGCGCTGACCTTCAACATCCCGCCGGGCGACCGGATGCCCCCGGGCGCGCAGAGCCGGGTCATCACCCCGGCCCCGCCGCCCCCACCGCCGGACCACCGGGCACGCAACATCGCCATCGGATTTCTGGGAACCGTAGCCGCCGGTGTGCTCGTGTTCGCGATCGCGGCGCGGTTGCGGAGGGCCCGATGAGGCCCGACCTGACCGGCTTCTCCCGCGGCAGCAACCGCCGGGTGGTCGGCGTCTGGGTGGTGTTCGTCCTCGCGTTCGCGAGCTGGCTGGTGGGCGGTTACATCGGTGCGGCTGTCGCCGTGGTGGTTGGTATCGCGCTGGTCTTCGTGCGGTGGTGGGGTCAGCCGGCGTGGTCGTGGGCGGTGCTGTGGCGGCGCGGCCGGCGGCCGGTCGAGTGGACTGCCCCGGTCACCGTGGCGAACAACCGCTCCGGTGGCGGAGTCCGCGTGCAAGACGGGGTCGCCGTGGTCGCGGTGCAGCTGCTCGGCAGGGGGCATCGCGCCACCATGGTGACCGGCTCGGTGACCGTCGAAACCGAAAACGTGCTCGACATAGTCGAATTGGTGCCGATGCTGCGCCAGGCCCTGGGCCTGCAGCTCGATTCGATCAGCGTCGTCACCATCGGCTCCCGGCACGGCACCGTCGGTGACTTTCCGCGGGTGTACGACTCCGAGATCGGCACCCCGCCCTACGCGGGCCGGCGCGAGACCTGGCTGATCATGCGGCTGGCGGTGATCGACAACGCCCAAGCCCTGCTGTGGCGCACGACCGTTGGCGCGGCGGCCATTTCGGTTGCACAGCGCATCGCGGGATTGTTGCGCTGCCAGGGAATGCGGGCAAAGGTGGCTACTGCCACCGACCTCGTCGAGTTCGATCGCCGCCTCGGGTGGGACGCGGTGTCGGGAACCGCACAAAGATGGAAAGCGATACGCGGAGAAGCGGGTTGGATGACCACCTATGCGTATCCGGCCGAGGCGATCACGTCGCGCAACCTCTCGCAGGCATGGACGTTGCGCGCCGACGAGGTCATCCAGAACGTGACGGTGTACCCGGACGCCGAATGCACCGCGACCATCACCGTGCGCACACCGACGCCGGCGCCGACGCCGCCGAGCGTGATCCTGCGCCGCCTCAACGGGGAGCAGGCGGCCGCGGCGGCCGCGAACATGTGCGGTCCCCGCCTACACCTGCGCGGATTACGGCGCAGTCCGCTGCCCGCGCAGCTGGTCACCGAGATCGGACCGTCGGGCGTGCTGATCGGCAAACTCAGCAACGGTGATCGGCTGCTGATGCCGGTTACCGACGCCGGCGAGCTGTCACGCGTGTTCGTCGCCGCCGACGACCCGATCGCCAAACGGATCGTGATCCGCACCGCCGGTGCCGGCGAACGGGTCTGCGTGCACACCCGCGACATGTCGCGCTGGGTCAGCGTGCGCATGCCGGAGATCAGCGTGGTGAGCAGCTCGCGCCCCGCACCACGAACCACGGTCAGCGTTGTCGAGTACGCCGCGCGACGGGGCAACAGCTTCGGCGGACCCGACGGCGGCGGTATCGAGGCCGCGATCTCACCCACGCCGCGACCGGCAACCGTGATCACCGTCGCACCCGCGGGGGCCGAGCTCTCCGAGGGCCATCGACACGGCTACGAGGTGATCATCGAGCAGATCGGCCCGGCGACGGTGAATGTCAGTGCAGCGGGCAAGAATTGGCTTGTAGAGATGGACATGTTCCGCGCCGAGAATCGGTATGTGAGTCTCGAGCCGGTCAGCATGTCGGTCGGCACGTAGCGGGTCGGTAATGCGGGTTTGAGGCACAGTGTGATGAGGGCACGTAGCGGCTGCGGCGACAGCACGATCCGGCCGAAGGTGGCTGCCCGCGGCTCCGGCGGTGATCACCACGGTGCTCGGGATGGGGGACGTGATGGGTGATTTACAAACTGCCCGAAGGCATTTCGATCTTGCCATGGCAATCAAGAGCCGACAGGGCCGGGCGGCGGCGCTGCCCGAGTTCGCCGCCGCCACCGACGCCGACCCGTCGATGGCCGACGCATGGCTGGGGCGCATCGCGTGCGGTGACAGCGACCTGGCCTCGTTGCGGCAGCTGTACGCCACCAGCGAATGGCTGCACCGCGAGACCACGCGCATCGGACAGACGCTGGCCGCGGAGATCCAGCTGGGCCCCTACATCGGCATCACCGTCACCGACGCGTCACAGGTCGGGCTGGCGTTGTCGTCCGCGTTGACGATCGCCGGGGAGTACGCCGAGGCGGACAGGCTGCTGGCCAACCGTGACCTGCTGGATTCGTGGACCAATTACCAGTGGCACCAATTGGCCCGGACGTTCTTGATGTACCGCACGCAACGCTGGCCGGACGTGTTGTTGACGGCCGCCGAGGAGCTGCCCGCGCACGCCATCGTCATGTCGGCGGTGACGGCATCGATTTGCGCGTTGGCGGCTCACGCCGCCGCCCACCTCGGGCAGGGCCGGGTCGCTCTGGACTGGCTGGACCGCGTCGACGTGATCGGGCACACCCAGTCGTCGTCCCGCTTCGATACCGACGTGTTGACGGCGTCGATCGGCCCGGCCGACATTCCGCTGCTGGTCGCCGATCTGGCCTATGTGCGCGGGATGGTGTACCGGCAGCTGCGCGAGGAGGACCAGGCCCAGATCTGGCTGTCCAAGGCCACCATCAACGGGGTGCTGACCGCGGCGGCCAAAGAGGCACTGGCAGATCCGAATTTGCACCTGGTGGTGACGGACGAACAAACCATCGACAGCCGCACCGATCGATGGGACGCGTCGTCGGCCAAGAGCCGCGACGAGCTCGACGATGACGCCGCCTCGGACCGGCGCGCAGAGTTGCTGGCCGAGGGACGCAAGCTGCTGGCCAAGCAGGTGGGACTCGCCGCGGTCAAGGAAGCGGTCGCGGCGCTCGAAGATCAACTCGAAGTGCGAATGATGCGGCTCGAGCACGGGCTGCCGGTGGAGGGACAGACCAACCACATGCTGCTGGTCGGACCGCCCGGCACCGGTAAAACGACCACCGCCGAGGCGTTGGGCAAGATCTACGCCGGCATGGGGATCGTGCGACACCCCGAGATCCGGGAGGTGCGCCGCTCGGATTTCTGCGGCCACTTCATCGGCGAGTCGGGGCCCAAGACCAATGAGCTGATCGAAAAGTCGCTCGGGCGAATCATTTTCATGGACGAGTTCTACTCGTTGATCGAACGCCATCAGGATGGGACGCCCGACATGATCGGCATGGAGGCCGTCAACCAGCTGCTCGTGGCGTTGGAAGCGCACCGATTCGCCTTCTGCTTCATCGGGGCGGGCTACGAAGACCAGGTGGATGCCTTCCTGACCGTGAACCCGGGCTTGGCCGGCCGGTTCAACCGCAAGCTGCGCTTCGAGTCCTATTCGCCGGCGGAGATCGTCGAGATCGCGCACCGTTACGCCTCGCCGCGCGCCAGCCTGCTCGACGACGGTGCACGCGAGACGTTCCTGGACGCGGCGACGACCATCCGCAACTACACGACCCCCGGCGGGCGCCACGGCATCGACGCTATGCAGAACGGTAGGTTCGCCCGCAACGTCGTCGAACGCGCCGAAGGCTTTCGGGATACCCGGGTGGTGGCGCAAAAGCGTGCGGGTCAACCGGTGACCGTCGAGGATCTGCAGATCATCACCGCGGCCGACATCCAGGCCGCGGTGCGCAGCGTGTGTTCCGACAACCGCGACATGGCGGCCATCGTCTGGTGACGTTCAGGCCGGCTCGAAGCGAAACACGGTGAGCCGGCCCGCCAGTGCCTCGAATTCCTCGGCCGTGCCGTCGCGCACCATCCCCGATCGTTTCGCAAAGGCCACACCGACGGGGACCTTGGCGGGGAACTCCCGCAGCACCGGCCGCGCTTCACTGGCCGAGAGTTCGACGATCCGGACCGGGCGTGATCGTCGGCCCCGGCTCAGTGTGCCGACGCCGGCCGCGCGGGCGTTGGCCGCCCAGTCGGCTCCGGGATACCCGGCCACCACGTAGAGGCCGCCCTCGAAATCGAAGGGCGTCATCGGGGTGCTGCGCGGTTGACCCGACTTGCGGCCGGGCACCGTGAGGACCATGGCGGGCCCGGTCGGGATGCCGAGGCGTTGCACGGCCATCATGAACTTGTTCATCGGCTTGAGGTAGCGCGGGGGACGGGGATCGGTCATTTCAGATTCCTACTTTTTCGTTGCTGAACATCTCTCGGTGATCGGAAACCCAGTGCGCGAAAGGGATTGGCGACCGGCCGAGGATCTTTTGCAGGTCCTGGGTGACCGCGGCGGGTTTGTCGAGCGTCTCGGCGAGCATGGCGATATACGCGTCGGCGAACCCGGCGCTGAAGCCCAACCCGACAAACCGTTGCCGCACCGTGTCAACGGGGACCTCGCGGTATTGCAGCGGCCTGCCCAGCACACCGCCGATGACCTCGACCAGCTCTGCGTTGGTAAAGGCCTGTGGGCCGGTCAGCGGGATACGTTGTCCATCAAGGTAATCGGTGAGCAACGCGCGTGTCGCGACGCTGGAGATGTCTGACTCGACGATCGGCGCCGTCGACGCGGCGGCGTACGGCCCGGCGACCACGTCGCCGGCGCAGATCTGCGCGGACCACATGCCGGCGAAGTTGGTGGCGAACACGGTGGGCCGCAGGCTCACCCAGGCCAGACCGGAGTCGACCGCGAGGCGCTCGACCTCCCTATTACGGTCGCCGCGAAACCGGGACGGCTGCCGCGCGTCGTCATCGTCGGCATTGATCGCCGACAGCGCGACCAGCTTGGCGACTCCGGCGCGCCGGCATTGCGCCACCACACCTTCCAACTGCCCACCCAGCGCCCGCGAGTTCAGGAATACCGCGGCGGCACCCGAGAGTGCGTCGGTAACCGAACCGAATACCTCGACTTCCGGGGAAAACCCGGCACCGGCCGGTTGTCGGGTGACCGCCCGCACGCGGGCCCCCGCGGCGATCAGTTCGGTGACGAGCGGACGTCCGACGTTGCCGGTCGCACCGGTGACGACGATGGTCATGATGGGGTTCCTTCCATGAACTTCCTGCACTGCTGAAAACGACGGGACAAAAGGTGGGAAAGTTACATCGGAGAATCCGTAACTTTTTGCCTCAGCGGATCGTCGAAGAGTCATGAACCAGTCGCAGTCAGCCAGCGACCAGGTCAGCGAGGCCTGGCGCCGCCACCGCCCTTATCTGGTCAACCTCGCATACCAGATGCTGGGTGACGTCGGCGAAGCCGAAGACATTGCACAAGAGGCCTTTCTGCGATTCTCGCGCACCGACGTCGGCGAGATCGAGGACGCGCGGGGCTGGCTGACCGTGGTGGCGAGCCGCCTCTGCCTCGACCAGGTGCGCTCGGCCCGCGCCCGCTACGAGCGCCCAGGCGACGTTCCCGAGCAACCGGCCGCGCGTCGCTTCGACCCGGCCGACCGGGTCACCCTCGACGACGAGATCCGCACCGCGCTGCTGGAAGTCTTGCGCAGGCTCAGTCCCGGGGAACGAGTCGCCTTCGTGTTGCACGACATCTTCGGCGTCCCCTTCGAGTCGATCTCGCAGACGGTAGGACGCCCGGTCGGCACCTGCCGTCAACTGGCGCGGCGTGCACGGTCCAAATTCTCTGCGGCACAACCGAAGCTGAGCGACGTCGCGTCGGCCGAGCACCAGTTGGTCACCGACAAGTTCGTCACCGCGTGCGCCAACGGTGACCTCGACGCGTTGGCCGCCGTCCTGGATCCGACGGTGTGGGGTGTGGGGACGATCCTCGCGGACCCGGCACCGCCACCACAGATCAACCACGGCCCGGCTGCGGTCGCCACCAACCTGCTGCGCTACCTGTGGCCGGACGTAACCCTGGTCAGCGGTCCCGCCGGGGGGCCGGTGCTGCTGGCCTTCAGCGAGCGCCGCCTCTTCGCCGTCATCGTGTTGACGATCCGCGATTCTCGGGTGACGAAGATCGAGGCGATCGCCGACCCGTCGGCGCGCGCTTAGTTCTGTTCGTCCGTCGGTCGCTGCTCGACGGCACAGTCGGAACGCGTCGCGAAGTAGCCGGCGATCGTCGCGGTGACTTCGAGGAACTTGCGCCGCGTGGCCGGGGCCATCTCGCGGGTCACGTCGATGACACCGCCGGGCCGCAGGTGGGGATCGAACGGCACTTCGATCACCGGCCGGCCGTGATCGGTGAACTCGCGAGCGAGCAGGGCCCGGGTGCGTTTGTCGGCATGTCCGTCGGAATCGTTGAGCACCACGATGCTGTAGCGCAGCAGCGTGGCCAGGTTCTGATCGGCCAGCCACTCCATGGTCCGCGCGGCGGCGGATGCGCCGTCCGCCCAAGGCGAGGACACCACGATCAGCGCATCCAGATCACGCAGGACTTCCTGGGTGAGCGGCGCGTCCATCGTCGAACCGCAGTCGATGACCGAGATCGTGAAATGGCGGTCCAGCCGCAACGCGGCCTCCCGGTAGATCGCCGGATCGAGCACCCGGCGCGGGCCCGACGCCGGTTCACCGGCGAGCACATGAAGACCCGCGGAATTCCGGCCCAGCCGCGCCACCACGTCGTCGAAGGACCGGAGGTTCTTGTCCGCGGTGAACTCCCAGAACGAGCCCGTCGACGCCGGATCGATTCGGCTGCTGAGCCGACCGAAGGCGGTATCGGCGTCGATCGCCACGACGTGATCCTGCCGACGGAGTCCGGCGAACAGAGAGCCCACGCTGGCGGCCACCGACGTCTTTCCCACGCCGCCCTTGCCCAGCACGCCGACCTTGTAGTTGCCGTACAGGCGGGTCCGGATGGCGGCTTCGAATTGGGCCTCCTGCCGCTGGGCGGGTGACGGGCCCAGGTTGACCCGGCCGAAGGTGGCCAGCCGCAGGGCGCGTCGCCAACCGCGGTCGGGCAGCTCGGGCGGCGTGGCCGCCGCCGCGGAAGGGGCGGGCCGCTGGGGCGACGACACCGCGGGTGGCGGGCGGAACGAGGGGCCGGGAGTCGAGGGCGGGCGCGCGGGTGCCCAGGCTTGCGGCGGCGCAGCCGGCCGGTTCGGCGGGGGCGGGGGAGGAGCCGAAGGCGGACGCGGGGGAGCGGGTCGCGGGGCAATGGGAGGCGCGCCGGCCCGTGCCTCATCGGGGACGGGCCGGGGCTGTCGAGGGGAGGGACCGGACGGGCGCGCCGCCGGGGTGCTTGGCCGCTCGGGCTGCAGACGGTCCCGCAGGAATTCGTCGCGCTCGTTCATGGGCTCCTCGGGTGCCAGGCGGGTTACGTGATAAGCGCCACGGTCCGACCTGCGACGCCGGGTGTGACCAATCCGGTCTAGTATCTCCCGACGCGCCCGATGTGCGAACCTGCAAACTGTATTACGCGGGCTGCGGGGTCGAAGCGCCACCCCGAGTCGGGCGCTGAGCACGCCCATAGCACCCGCAGCAACGTCACCGGCACGCCCCGGCTCGCATTTCAGCAAACTTTCCGCCGCCGACCGTGGCGGCTGGGGGCTGTCGGCGATGAGCGCGGTCATGCCAAGCATCAGCGGCCCCCAGCAGGGGGTTGGCGGAATCGGGGACCACCGGCGGCAGCGAAATTTACGACCCTGCCAGCTGGCGGTTAGACTTGACGAAGTTGGCATGTCAGGCGGGTATTGTCATATCGTTTTACGACTTGTCGAGACCGGTTCCAGGCCACCGTTCAGAGCTGCACGGACATCCCTACCAGGATCATCTCCGCCTGGGGCACAGCCCATCGAGACAAGACCGAAAGGGGTTCTAGCCCGCAACCTCGCGGGTGCGACCCCGTCGGGGCCGCTGCTAAGGGCCGCGCAGAACGTTCAGGTGAAGGGTCAGGTGCATATGACGCCCAAGCGCGTCGGGTTATACAACCCCGCGTTCGAGCACGACGCGTGCGGGGTTGCTTTGGTCGTCGATATGCACGGCCGTCGTAGCCGCGACATCGTGGACAAGGCAATCACTGCGCTGCTGAACCTCGAACACCGGGGTGCCCAGGGCGCCGAGCCGCGCAGCGGTGACGGGGCCGGCATCATGCTTCAAGTCCCGGACGCCTTCCTGCGTGAGGTTGTCGACTTCGAATTGCCGCCCGAAGGCAGCTACGCCACCGGCATCGCGTTCCTGCCGCAGTCGTCCAAGGACGCCGCGACGGCATGTGCCGCAGTGGAGAAGATCGCCGAAGCCGAGGGCCTGACGGTGCTGGGCTGGCGCAACGTGCCCATCGACGACTCGTCGCTGGGCGCTTTGTCCCGCGACGCGATGCCCACCTTCCGGCAGGTGTTCATGGCGGGCGCATCCGGTATGACGCTGGAGCGCCGGGCCTACGTGGTGCGTAAGCGCGCCGAACACGAACTGGGTACCAAGGGCCCGGGCCAGGACGGGCCCGGCCGCGAAACCGTCTATTTCCCAAGCCTTTCCGGTCAGACATTCGTCTACAAGGGCATGCTGACCACGCCCCAGCTCAAGGCGTTTTACCTTGACCTGCAAGACGATCGGCTGACCAGCGCGCTGGGTATCGTGCACTCCCGGTTCTCCACCAACACGTTCCCGTCGTGGCCGCTGGCGCATCCGTTCCGCCGCGTCGCGCACAACGGTGAGATCAACACCGTCACCGGTAACGAGAACTGGATGCGGGCCCGCGAGGCGCTGATCAAGACCGACGTTTTCGGCGCGGAATCCGACGTCGAGAAGTTGTTCCCGATCTGCACCCCCGGGGCATCCGACACAGCGCGGTTCGACGAGGTGCTCGAACTGCTCCACCTGGGCGGGCGCAGCCTGGCCCACGCGGTGCTGATGATGATCCCCGAGGCCTGGGAACGCAACGACTCGATGGACCCCGCCCGGCGGGCGTTCTACCGGTACCACGCCTCGTTGATGGAGCCGTGGGACGGCCCTGCGTCGATAACGTTCAGCGACGGAACCATCATCGGCGCGGTGCTCGACCGTAATGGCTTGCGCCCCTCGCGAATTTGGGTCACCGAAGACGGCCTGGTGGTAATGGCCTCCGAGGCCGGTGTGCTGGACCTGGACCCGGCAAAGGTGGTCCGCAGGATGCGGTTGCAACCCGGCCGCATGTTCCTGGTGGACACCGCGCAGGGTCGCATCGTCGCCGATGAGGAGATCAAGGCGGAGTTGGCCGCCGAGCACCCCTACCAGGAGTGGCTGGACAAGAATCTGGTCCCGCTGGACGATCTGCCGCAGGGCAACTACAAGCGGATGCCCCACTACCGACTGGTCAAGCGGCAGCAGACATTTGGCTACACGTACGAGGAGCTCAATCTCCTGGTGGCGCCGATGGTGCGCAGCGGCGCCGAACCGATCGGGTCGATGGGTACCGACACCCCGGTCGCGGTGCTCTCGCAACGTCCCCGGATGCTCTACGACTACTTCCAGCAACTCTTCGCGCAGGTGACCAACCCGCCGCTGGATGCCATCCGCGAGGAGGTGGTGACCAGCCTGCAGGGCACCACCGGTGGTGAGCGCGACCTGCTCACACCGACCGAGCGTTCGTGTCACCAGATCGCGCTGTCGCAGCCGATTCTGCGTAACCGGGAGCTGGCGAAGCTGGTCAACCTCGACCCGGACGACGAGGTCAATGGTCGCCCGCATGGCATGCGCTCCAAGGTGATTCGCTGCCTGTACCCGGTCGCCGAGGGCGGCGCCGGACTGGCTACCGCGCTCGAGGAAGTGCGCGCGCAGGCGTCGGCGGCGATCGCTGACGGCGCGCGGGTGATCATCCTGTCGGACCGCGAATCCGACGAACAGCTGGCGCCCATTCCGTCGCTGCTGGCGGTCGCGGGGGTGCACCATCACCTGGTGCGCGACCGGACCCGGACCCACGTCGGGCTGGTGGTGGAAACCGGTGATGCCCGCGAGGTCCACCACATGGCCGCGCTGGTCGGCTTCGGTGCCGCGGCGATCAACCCGTACATGGCGTTCGAGTCCATCGAGGACATGCTCGACCGCGGTGTCATCGAAGGCATCGATCGCAAGACGGCGCTGAACAACTACATCAAGGCCGCCGGCAAGGGCGTGCTGAAAGTGATGTCCAAGATGGGCATTTCAACGCTGGCGTCCTACACCGGTGCGCAGTTGTTCCAGGCGGTCGGCATTTCCGAGGACGTCCTCAGCGAGTACTTCACCGGGCTGAGCTGTCCCATCGGCGGTATCACCCTGGACGACATCGCCGCCGACGTCGCCGCTCGGCACGCCCTGGCATACCTGGACCGCCCGGACGAACGGGCCCACCGCGAACTCGAGGTGGGTGGGGAATACCAGTGGCGCCGCGAAGGCGAGTACCACCTGTTCAACCCCGAGACCGTCTTCAAGCTGCAGCACGCGACGCGCACCGGCCAGTACAAAGTGTTCAAGGACTACACTCGTCTGGTCGACGACCAGAGTGAGCGCATGGCGTCCCTGCGCGGCCTGCTCAAGTTCCGGGCCGGGATCAACCCGCCGATTCCGCTGGACGAGGTCGAGCCCGCCAGTGAAATCGTCAAGCGATTCTCGACCGGGGCGATGAGCTACGGCTCGATCTCCGCCGAGGCGCACGAGACGCTGGCCATCGCGATGAACCGGCTGGGCGGCCGGTCCAACAGCGGTGAGGGCGGCGAAGACGTCAAGCGGTTCGAGCGCGATCCCAACGGCGATTGGCGCCGCAGCTCGATCAAACAGGTCGCCTCCGGGCGGTTCGGCGTCACGTCGCACTACCTGACGAACTGCACCGACATCCAGATCAAGATGGCCCAAGGCGCGAAACCCGGTGAGGGTGGCCAGCTTCCGGGGCACAAGGTGTACCCGTGGGTTGCCAAGGTGCGGTACTCCACCCCCGGCGTCGGTCTGATTTCGCCGCCGCCGCACCACGACATCTACTCCATCGAGGACCTGGCGCAGCTGATCCACGACCTGAAGAACGCCAACCCGTCCGCGCGCGTGCACGTCAAGCTGGTCTCCGAGAACGGCGTCGGCACGGTGGCCGCGGGGGTGTCCAAGGCCCACGCCGACGTGGTGCTGATCTCCGGGCACGACGGCGGCACCGGCGCGACCCCGATGACCTCGATGAAGCACGCCGGGGCGCCGTGGGAGCTGGGGCTGGCGGAGACGCAGCAGACGTTGCTGCTGAACGGATTACGCGACCGGATCGTGGTGCAAGTCGACGGTCAGCTCAAGACGGGCCGCGACGTGATGATCGCGGCGCTGCTCGGTGCCGAGGAATTCGGTTTCGCCACCGCGCCGCTGGTGGTGTCCGGCTGCATCATGATGCGGGTCTGCCACCTGGACACCTGCCCGGTCGGGGTGGCCACCCAGAATCCGGTGCTGCGCGAACGGTTCACCGGCAAGCCCGAGTTCGTCGAAAACTTCTTCATGTTCATCGCCGAAGAGGTCCGCGAATACATGGCGCAGTTGGGATTCCGCACCCTCAACGAGGCCGTCGGTCAGGTGAAGTCCCTCGATATGACGCTGGCGCGGGCCCACTGGAAGGCGCACCGGTTGGATCTGGCCCCGGTTCTGCACGAGCCGGAATCGGCGTTCATGAACCAGGACCTGTACTGCAGCTCGCGCCAGGACCACGGTCTGGACAAGGCGCTGGACCAGCAGTTGATCGTGATGAGCCGCGAGGCGCTGGACTCCGGAAAGTCGGTGCGGTTCTCCACGACCATCGGCAACGTCAACCGCACGGTGGGCACCATGCTCGGCCACGAGGTCACCAAAGCCTATGGCGCTGAAGGGTTGCCGGACGGAACGATCGACATCACCTTCGACGGGTCGGCGGGCAACAGCTTCGGTGCATTTGTGCCGCGGGGCATCACGCTGCGCGTCTACGGCGACGCCAACGACTACGTCGGTAAGGGCCTGTCCGGTGGCCGGATCGTGGTTCGGCCGTCGGACAGCGCGCCCCAGGACTACGTCGCCGAGGACAACATCATCGGCGGCAACGTGATCCTGTTCGGCGCGACCAGCGGCGAGGCGTACCTGCGCGGCGTCGTCGGCGAACGATTCGCGGTCCGTAACTCCGGGGCACACGCCGTCGTCGAGGGTGTCGGGGACCACGGCTGCGAATACATGACCGGCGGCAGGGTCGTCGTCCTCGGTCGCACCGGCCGTAACTTCGCTGCGGGCATGTCCGGCGGCGTGGCCTACGTTTACGATCCGCAGGAAGAATTCCCCGACAATCTC
The DNA here is from genome assembly GCF_010731775.1 of Mycobacterium mantenii. Taxonomy (NCBI): domain Bacteria; kingdom Bacillati; phylum Actinomycetota; class Actinomycetes; order Mycobacteriales; family Mycobacteriaceae; genus Mycobacterium; species Mycobacterium mantenii. Next base: position 4,783,252 of record NZ_AP022590.1, read on the forward strand.
AACGCGGAGATGGTCGAGCTCGAGAGCTTGGATGAAGATGACTACGAGTGGTTGCACGGCATGATTCAGGCACACGTCGATGCCACCGATTCCGCTGTCGGCCAGCGCATTCTGGATGACTGGCAGCAACAACGGTGGCATTTCGCCAAGGTGATGCCGCAGGACTACAAGCGGGTACTGCAGGCCATCGCCGAAGCAGAACGCGACGGCGCGGATGTCGACAAGGCGATCATGGCGGCCGCGCATGGCTGATCCGAGCGGCTTCCTGAAATACACGCATCGGGAATTGCCGAAGCGTCGGCCTGTCCCGCTGCGGTTGCGCGACTGGCAGGAGGTCTACGAGGAATTCGACAATGAAACCCTGCGCGAGCAGGCGACCCGTTGCATGGACTGCGGTATTCCGTTCTGCCACAATGGTTGTCCGCTGGGCAACCTGATCCCGGAGTGGAACGACCTGGTGCGCAGGGACCGGTGGCGCGACGCCATCGAACGGCTGCACGCCACCAACAACTTCCCGGACTTCACCGGGCGGCTGTGCCCGGCGCCCTGTGAGCCGGCCTGTGTGCTCGGCATCAATCAGGACCCGGTGACGATCAAGCAGATCGAGCTGGAGATCATCGACAAGGCCTTTGACGAGGGTTGGGTGCAGCCGTTGCCGCCGGACAAGCGGACCGGCAAAAAGGTCGCCGTGGTCGGTTCGGGACCGGCGGGTTTGGCCGCCGCCCAGCAGTTGACCCGCGCCGGCCACACCGTCACCGTCTTCGAGCGGGCCGATCGCATCGGCGGGCTGCTGCGCTACGGCATCCCCGAATTCAAGATGGAAAAGCGTGTCCTCAACCGCCGGCTGGACCAGATGCGGGCCGAGGGCACCGAATTCCGGCCCGGTGTCAACGTCGGGGTCGACATCACCGCCGAGAAATTGCGCGCCGACTTCGACGCCGTGGTGCTAGCCGGCGGTGCCACCGCGGGGCGTGACCTGCCGATCCCCGGCCGCGAACTGGACGGCATTCACCAGGCGATGGAATACCTGCCGTGGGGTAACCGCGTGCAGGAGGGCGATGACGTCCTGGGTCCCGACGGGCAGCCGCCGATCACCGCCAAGGACAAGAAGGTCGTCATCATCGGTGGCGGTGACACCGGCGCCGACTGCCTGGGCACCGCGCACCGCCAGGGCGCGAGCCTCATCCACCAGTTCGAGATCATGCCGCGTCCGCCGGAGACGCGTGCGCCGTCCACCCCGTGGCCGACCTACCCGCTGATGTACCGGGTGTCCTCGGCGCACGAAGAGGGCGGCGAGCGGGTGTTCTCGGTCAACACCGAGGAATTCGTCGGCGAGGACGGTCGCGTGACGGCGCTCAAGGCGCACGAGGTGGCCATGGAAGACGGCAAGTTCGTCAAGGTGGAGGGTTCGGAGTTCGAACTCGAGGCGGACTTGGTGTTGCTGGCGATGGGATTCGTCGGCCCCGAGAAGGAGGGCCTGCTCACCGACCTCGGGGTGAAATTCACCGAGCGCGGCAACGTCGCCCGCGGCGCCGATTTCGACACCTCGGTTCCGGGCGTCTTCGTCGCCGGTGACATGGGTCGTGGTCAGTCGCTGATCGTCTGGGCGATAGCTGAGGGCAGGGCCGCCGCGGCCGCGGCGGACCGGTTCCTGATGGGATCGACCGCGCTGCCGGCGCCGGTCAAGCCCACCGCGGTACCGCTTCAGTAGTAACACCAGTCACACCAGAAACACGACCGACTTCGCTCGGCGAGTCTGCCTCTGTTTGCCAGACGGCGGGTGTCTAATAGCTCGTTGTGAGCCCGCTCACATGGGGGTCATACCGGTTCAACGGTTGGACAGACCGATCGCAGGAGAGATTCTTGTGCATATCCACCCATTACCCCAGTCACGGATGGGGCGAATCGCCTGGTCATGGTTGCGCCACCCGGTGAAAAGTCGTGAGTTTCCCGCCAAGCACGAGCGTCTGGTGACCGCTCAGGATTTGCTGCTGTTTGGTGCGTGATCGCCCGTTCGGCGTCCCCGTACGGGCACTGCGGGTTTGCTCAGGGTGCACCCGGCGGGTTTTCGCCGGGCAACGCCGAATGCGCCGTGAAAACGGCGTCACCGCGTCCATAGACCCGAGTCGCGGATCGCCTCGGCGAGCGGCTCGAGCACGGCCGGGTCGTGCGGCGGGGGAACGTAGACGATGCCCAGATCCAAGCCCTCGGCGGCCAGCTTGGCGGCGTCCTCGATGACTTTCCCATAGTTGAGGTCCGGCTCCAGGCGCAAGTGCGCCGAGAGCGTGATCTCCTTGGGATCGCGGCCGATGTCCGCGCAGTGCGAGGCCAGGACGTCACGCTTGTGGGCGAAGACGTCGGGCGGACCGCCCACGAAATTCCAGTGCTGGGCGTAGCGAGCGGTGATCCGCAGTGTGCGCTTCTCGCCGCTGCCGCCGATGCAGATGGGCGGGTGCGGCCGCTGCGGGCCCTTGGGCTCGTTGCGCGCCCCCTTGAGTTGGTAGAACTTACCGTCGAAGTCGGTGGTCTCCTGGCTGAGCAGGCTGGTCAGCACCTCGCAGGCCTCCTCGAAGCGGTCGAAGCGTTCCTTGATGCTGCCCAGCTCGATGCCGTAGGCGCCGGACTCCTCCTCGTTCCAGCCGGCGCCGATGCCCAGCTCGAGCCGTCCGTTCGAGATGATGTCGAGGGCGGCCGCCATGTTGGCCAGCACCGCGGGGTGGCGGTAGTGGATCCCGGTGACCAGGGTGCCCACCCGCAGCCGCTTGGTGGCCTGCGCAAGTGCGGTCAGCGTCGTCCAGCCCTCCAGGCAGGGCCCGCTGCTGTCGGAAAAGATCGGGTAGAAGTGGTCGAACGTCCACCCGGATTCGTAGACCTCGATGTCGTCGGCCGCTTGCCAGACGGCGAGCATCTGAATCCAGGTGGTGTTTTGCGGAGGAGTCTTGAACGCGAATCGCATGCCCCCGACGTTAACCGGTGTTTATGAAGGGCAACTAAACTCAAGCCGCGATGACTTGTGGCTCCCTCGGAATAGACACCAAGATCACCCTGCTGGCGGCGGGCCTGATCTTCCTGCTCGCGCTCGTCCTGGGTGTGTGGAAATACCGCGAGATGATGGTCTCGGAGACCCACCTCGCCCATCCCTACGTCGACATCGCGCACCGCGCGGCGCTGCTGTATTCGTTCGCGACGCTGCTGCTCGCGGTCTTCGTGCAGCTCAGCGCCTGGCCGGTATGGGTGAACCTGACCGCGGCGGGCGTGGTCGTCTTCTTCTTCGTCGCCGCCATCCTCGCCTACATCAGCCACGGCGCGCGGCGCGACACCGTCAACCAATTCGAAAACGCCGACGGGCGAACCGCGCTGGCGATGGCGTTGCTGATCGCCGGCGAGATCGGCGGGTTCAGCGTGCTGCTCGCCGGATTCGTCGCCGGCCAACTGTGGTGATGCGCGGAGGTCTGGCGGTGACCTCCAGCGCCCGGCTTCGCCGCGCTTGCAGTCACCGAGCGGGCACACTGGAGCCATGGATCCGGTAGCGGCATTACGGCAGATCGCCTACTTCAAGGACCGCAGCCGCCACGATCCCAGACGCGTGATGGCCTATCGCAACGCGGCCGACATCATCGAAGCCCTCGACGACGCGGCTCGGGAGCGGCACGGCCAGGCCAACAGCTGGCAGACGCTGCCGGGGATCGGCCCCAAGACCGCCAAGGTCATCGACCAGGCGTGGTCAGGTCGAGAACCCGACCTGCTGGTCGATTTGCGTTCCACCGCAGAAGATCTCGGCGGCGGTGACATCCGTGCGGCGCTACGCGGCGATCTGCACCTGCACTCCAACTGGTCCGACGGCTCGGCACCGATCGAGGAGATGATGGCCTCCGCCGCGGCGCTGGGCCACGAATACTGCGCGCTGACCGACCATTCGCCGCGGCTGACCATCGCCAGCGGTCTGTCGCCGGAGCGGTTACGCAAGCAGCTCGACGTGATCGAGGGCCTCCAAGAGAAGTTCGCGCCGATGCGCATCCTGACCGGGATCGAGGTCGACATCCTCGACGACGGCAGCCTGGATCAGGAGCCCGAGCTGCTGGAACGCCTCGACGTGGTGGTGGCCAGCGTGCATTCCAAGTTGTCGATGGACGCCGCCGCGATGACCCGGCGCATGCTGCGTGCGGTGGCCAACCCGCACGCCGACGTGCTGGGTCACTGCACCGGCCGGCTGGTGTCCGGGAATCGCGGCATCCGGCCGGAATCCAAGTTCGACGCCGAGGCGGTGTTCACCGCATGCCGCGACCACGGCACCGCGGTGGAGATCAACTCGCGGCCCGAGCGGCGCGATCCGCCGAGCCGGCTGCTGAATCTGGCGCTGGAGATCGGGTGCGTGTTCACCATCGACACCGACGCGCACGCGCCCGGCCAGCTCGATTTTCTCGGCTATGGCGCCCAGCGCGCACTGGACGCGGGCGTTCCCGTCGAGCGGATTGTGAACACCTGGCCGGCCGAGCGACTGCTGGAGTGGGCCGGCGCCAACTGAGGCGCTGCTCAGACCTGCACCGTTTCCGCGCGTTCGGGAACCGGTTCGCCGCTGCGGCCAGTCGTCCACACCAGGTTGGCGCCGGCGACGGCCGCGCAGGTGGCGGCCGGAACGAGCAACGCGTAACCGCCCAATTCAGCGCCGAACACGATCCCGGCTATCCCGCCTCCGAGGGACAGCAGGAGCGTCGTCGCCAGAATCGCGGCATTCCACTTCTTGATCCCGTGTAGCCGGCTGCGGCCGAGCATCAGTCCGAGGTCGGTGACCGTCCCGGTGAAGTGGGTGGTCCGGATCGCCATTCCGCGGAAGCTGGAGGTCATCCCGTTCTGCAGACCGAGCGCTGCCGCGGCGAACAGAGCCTGTACCGCGGTTTGCTCGATTCCCAGGGCGTGGATCTGCGCCTTGACGATGGTTTCCTCGACCCCGGCGGCGGCCAGCACGAGCAGCGCTGACTCCAGGAACAGCACGGCGGCGTGGCGGGGGCCCGCGAGAACCTGGGTGGGCGCGAGAATCAACCCGGCTACGCTCGCTCCGGTCAGGAAGCCCAGAAAAATCGCGCCGAGCACGTGGGCCTTCGTAGAGCCACGGGTTGGCTGTGTTCATGCCCAGCTGGTGGTGATCGCGGTCAGGTTGCCGACGGGCAACGCCAGGATCAGGAGCGCCACCGCGTTGACGAAGCCCGCGGAAAGGGCGAGTGCCGCGCTATAACCGAGCAGGACGCCCTCGCGCGGCGGGCCGCTTTCGCGGGCTTTGTCCGGTGGCGGCATCGTGTTCAATCACTCGCTTTCGAGGTCGGTTTTTCGCCACCGCTACAAGCGGGCCGCCGGACAAGCCGCGGCCGCAGACGATTTCAAATCAACCTCAAATCATCGAAAATTCCTGCGGCGGAATCGTTTTGGCGGATTTTCGTAAGCCGTTCAGTCTGGAAGGTGCGGCATTCCTGTACCCAGGTCGCGGCCGACCAAAACCGCGGATGTCAGGGCGGATTTGCCATACCGATCCCGCACCCGGTCGATCGCCGCGTCGATCGCGAGCCGGTTCTCGTCGTCGGCGAACGGCAGCATCAGTTGCTGGGAGCCGCTGCGGTCGATGCCCGACACAGCGAAGCCGACCAACGTCAGGCCGCGCTGGGCGATGAGCGGCGTCGCCGCGGCGACCAGTTGGCGGGCGGCGGCCAGCAGCGGCGCCGTTGAGGACGTGGCCCACGGCAACGTATGCGATCGGGTTGCCCGGGTGAAATCGTCGAAGCGCAGCCGCAGCACGACCGTGCGACCGGTGCGCCCGGCCGCGCGCATGCGCGCGGTGATGCGGTCGATCAGGTTGATCACCACGGCGTCGATCTCGTTGGCCGACATGGTGTTTCCGGCGCGCCCCAGCGCCCGCTGAGCGCCGACGGAGCGGCGACGGACGCCGGTGGTCACCCGGCGGCGGTCGATGTTGCGGGACAGCGCGTACAGCTGGCGGCCCATCGCCCCGCCCACCATGGAGCCCAGTGCCGACTCGCTGAGCTCGGCGACGTCGGCGACGGTCACGACGCCGTGCGCGCGCAGCTTCTCGGCGGTCACCGCGCCCACGCCCCAGAGCCGGCGCACCGGCAGCGGCCGCAGGAAGGTGAGCTCCTGATCGGGCGGCACCAGCAGCAGTCCGTCGGGCTTGGCCTCCTGGCTGGCCACCTTGGCAAGGAACTTCGTCCGGGCGACGCCGACGGTGATCGGCAGCCCGACGCGGTCTCGCACGTCCGCGCGCAGTCGCTCGGCGATCGCCACCGGCGTGCCGCTGACCCGGCGCAGCCCGCCGACGTCGAGGAAGGCCTCGTCCACCGACAGCGCCTCGACGATCGGGGAGCAGTCCCGGAACACCTCGAAGACGGCCTCACTGGCGCGCGAATACGCGCTCATTCGCGGGGGCACCACGACGGCGTGCGGACACAGCCGTCGCGCCTGCGAGCCGCCCATGGCCGTGCGCACGCCGTAAGCCTTGGCCTCGTAGCTTGCGGCCAGCACCACGCCGCCGCCCACGATCACCGGGCGGCCGCGCAACGTCGGGTCGTCGCGCTGTTCGACGGACGCGTAGAAGGAATCGAGGTCCGCGTGCAGGATGGACGCATCGCTCCGCACGAACATATGTTCGCATAGGGGGCCGACAGGCCGGGTTCAGCAGGAGTCGCCGTAGACGCTGCTGACCCAGATGTGCACCAGCGTGTCGAGCAAATGCTCGCTGGGCACCGACGGTCGCCCGTCGGCGAACGAGCTGAGCATGACCTTCTCGTTGAGCAGGTTCAGCGCCGCGGACAGGTTGCGGGCCGGCAGTGTCACCGGCGCGGCGCCGCGGGCGCGTTCGGCCTCGATTACGGTGGTGGTGTGGTCGACCCATTTCTGCATGAACCGCGACCACAGGACATCGACGTCCTTGTTGGTGCGCGCGGCGTCGGCGGCCAGTGACACCGCGCGATGTGCGCCGAACGTCTCGACGAACACGTTGATCCCGATGCGCCACAACGTTTTCAGGTCGGCGGGCGGGTCGGCGACCATGGCCTCCAGTGCGGAGTCGGCCTCCACGATCACGCGCTCGAACAGGGTGAGCAGCACCGCGTCCTTGGACGGGAAATAGAAGTAGAACGTCGGTCGGGACAGGCCGGCCCCCTTGGCCAGGTCGTCGACGGAGATGTCGGCGAGCGGACGTTCGCGCAGCAGCTGTTCCGCGGTGGCCAGGATGGCCAGTTCGCGATCGTCGCCGGACGGGCGCGCCGAACGCCTGCCCCGATGGGTGTGGGCGGAACCGAGGGTAGACACGGCCGCTACTTTACACGTTGTTGAAAGTTTCGACACGGTGTTGACTGGTTCAACACCGCGTTGATAACGTTGGGCCCATGACTGAGCACCTTGACGTCCTCATCGTCGGCGCCGGTATCTCCGGCATCAGCGCGGCCTGGCACCTGCAGGACCGCTGCCCGACGAAGAGCTACGCCATCCTGGAACGCCGTGCTGACCTGGGCGGAACCTGGGACCTGTTCAAGTACCCGGGCATCCGGTCGGACTCGGACATGTTCACCCTGGGCTTCCGGTTCAAGCCCTGGCGCTCGGCGAAGTCGATCGCCGACGGCGCTTCGATCAAGGCATACATCAAGGAGACCGCGGTCGAGAACCGGATCGAGCCGAAGATCCGCTACCGCAACCGGGTGGTGGCCGCCGACTGGTCCGACACCGACAACCGCTGGAACCTGATCGTCGAGAACGACGGCCTGCAGAGCGAGATGACGTGCTCGTTCCTGTTCGCCTGCACCGGCTACTACAACTACGACGAGGGCTTCTCGCCGACCTTCCCGGGCTCGGACGACTTCGGGGGCACCATCGTCCATCCGCAGCACTGGCCCGAGGACCTCGACTACGCGGGCAAGCGAATCGTCGTCATCGGATCCGGTGCCACCGCGATCACCCTGATTCCCGCCCTGGTGAACTCGGGCGCGGGCCACGTGACCATGCTGCAGCGCTCGCCGACCTACATCGGCTCGCTGCCCGGCGTCGATCCCTTTGCCGAGAAGGCCAACCGGCTGCTGCCCGACCGCCTCGCCCACATGGCCAACCGCTGGAAAGCCATCGCGTTCAGCACCTTCCAATACCAGCTGTCCCGCAAGGCCCCGGCCTACATGCGCAAGACCTTGATGACGATGGCGCAGCGGCGCCTGCCGGAGGGCTACGACGTCGAAAAGCACTTCGGCCCGCGCTACAACGTCTGGGACGAGCGGCTGTGCCTGGCGCCCGACGGCGACTTCTTCCGGACCATCCGGCACGGCAAGGCCGACGTCGTCACCGACACCATCGAGCGGTTCACCGAGACCGGCATCAAGCTCACCTCGGGTGAAGAGTTGACGGCCGACATCATCGTCACCGCAACGGGATTGAACATGCAGTTGTTGGGTGGCGTGAAGCCCACCCGCAACGGCGAGGACATCGACCTGACCTCGTTGATGACCTACAAGGGCCTGATGTTCTCCGGTGTGCCGAACTTCGCCATCACTTTCGGCTACACGAACGCGTCCTGGACGCTGAAGGCCGACCTGGTCTCCGAATTCGTCTGCCGCGTGCTGAACTATATGGACGCCAACGGTTTTGACTTCGTGGAGCCGCAGCATCCCGGCAACGACGTCGACGAGCTGCCGTTCATGGACTTCACTCCGGGCTACTTCCGGCGTTCGATGCACCTGCTGCCCAAGTCGGGGTCCCGGGCGCCGTGGCGGCTCAAGCAGAACTACTTCCTCGACATGCGCACGATCCGGCGCGGCAAGGTCGACGAAGACGGCTTGAAGTTCGCGAAAAAGCGCGCCCCCGTGGGGGTTTAGTGGATTACTCTCCTGCGGCGACGACGACGATCCCGTCGTCGTCGCTGTAGGCGATCTGGCCCGGCACGAATGTCACCCCGCCCAGGGTGACCTCGACGTCGCGCTCGCCGGCGCCGGTCTTGGTGCTCTTGCGGGGGTTGGTGCCCAACGCCTTGATGCCGATGTCCATGCCCCGCAACGTGGCGGAATCGCGCACCGCGCCGTTGACGATGAGACCCGCCCAGCCGTTGGACCGGGCCAACTCGGCGATGACGTCGCCGACCAGCGCGGTGTGCAGGGAGCCGTCGCCATCGATGACCAATACCCCGCCCCGGCCCGGCTCCGACAGCACCGATTTGAGCAGCGCGTTGTCCTGAAAACACCGCACGGTGCTGATCGGCCCGGCGAATTCGGCCCGACCGCCCATCTGGCGGAATTGCACGTCGCAGCTGCGTACGTCGGGACCGATGCTGTCTACGAGGTCGGCCGTCGGCCGGAATGACACGGTTACTTCTGACATGTACCCGGCGGCTCAGCGGCGACGCAGCTGGCGAATGAGCAGGATGGCCAGCAGGCTGACGGCTAGGGCAACAATCAGCGGCAACGGAAACTGACCCGCCGCGGAGGCTGCGATCTCGGGGGAGACGGGGTTGTTGGCCGCCTCCACGGTGGACTTCGCTTGCGCGGCAGCGTCTTTGGCGGCGGCGGTGAGGTCGCCGTTGCTTTCTGCCCGCTGCTGCACGTCCAGCGGCGGTTGCTCGGCGGGCCGCTCGGGCGGCTTGGGCGGCGCGGGTTCGGCGTTCTTCGCCGGCAGCTTTTTGGCGGGTGCCTTCTTGGCGGGTGCTTTTTTAGCGGGCGCCTTTTTCGCAGGTGCCTTTTTGGCCGGCGCTTTCGCGGTCTTTTTCGCTGCCTTGGCGGGCGGCTTCTTCTCCGGCGGAGTGCCGGCGCCGTCGGGTGCGCTGTTGGTTGGGTCCTGCGGGTCTGCCATGCGGCCGCTCCTTGAGCTTCCTCTGTCGTGATTCCCCTGGCTCACCGGGTTCAAGGTCCCATCATGCCAGGACGCTTCGCGGCCCCTCGGTCACCGGTCGCCGCCCACCGTTCTCAGCGGCGGCCCCGCGCCGCCCGCCATGCGCCCCCCGCGACGACCGCCACCGCGACCGCTATGAATGGCCAGACCGGCAGCGCGCCGCCGCCGTCGGGGCGCGCCGCGGGTGGTCCGGGCGTGCCGGTGCCGGGCACCGTGAGCCGAAACGACCAGGATCCGGACACCACGTGGCCATCGGCGGACGTCACCCGGTAGTTCACCGTGTACGTCCCGGCCGGCCCCAGCGCGCGTAGGGCGATGCCGACCGCCGCGCCCTGCACGGTCGGTTCTCCGGTGGACCACACGTTGCCGTCGGGCCCGATCACGGTCATGGCCGCGAACGAGGTTTGCAGCTGCTCGTTGAAGGTGGCGCTCACCCGCTGCGGACCGCTCGCCAGCGCCGCATCGGCCGCGGGATCGGTGGATACGCGGGTGGCGTGCGCCGACGCGGCCGGCGCGACCAGTGTGGCGATCACGAGCATGACGCCGGCGCACACGCCAACCGCCAGGCGCTTCATGCCCGCCGGCGGATCAGTGCAAACGCGACGCCCGCAGCGGCCAGCACCAGAGCGCCGCCGCCCAGCAGCCGCGCGGTGTTGTCGGCGGCACCCGGCCGCGCGGGCGCGGAGTTGGGTGAGCCGTGGTGTTGGTGTGGGCCCGCCGGCCCGCCGGCAAGGGTGAGCATGGGTAGCGGGTGCTCCGGCTCGCTCCCGTCGGGCCGCGGGGGCTGATCCCAGTGCACCACCGTCCCGTCGGAGTAGGTCTGCGCGGCCGGGAAGCTGACGGTATCGGTGTCGGGCAGCTTCACCGAAAGCCGGAACAGTGCGAATTGATCCGCCCCGATTCCGCCGGTGAGGGCGGCCGTCCACGTGACCGAGCGCACGGTGCCCGACGCCGCGTCACGGTCGAGCCTGGCCGTCCAGCCCGGCATGCTCTCGGTGCGCGCGGACGCCACGTTGGGCAGCGTGATCGTCAGCGCGGTGGTGAGCGCACCCGTGTTCGATTCGTTGGGCACCTGGAACGTGACGATCGCCATGGCCCCGCGCACGGCGTTGTCGCTGCTGGCATGCACGTGTGCCCACGCGGCGGGGGTGTGGGCCGCGGCTCCGAGGTACAGGGCGACGGCCGCGGTCACCGCGATCACGATGCGTGAGATCCACCTGCCGATGATTGCCATGCCGGGTGCGCTGCCTTCCGTGGCGGTCAGCTCAGCCCGAGGCGGGCCATCAGGTCCGCCTCGATCCCGTCGAGCTGCGACGAGATCGCGGCGTGCGCCGCCCGGCGTCGCGCGGCCGGCATGTTCTCCGCGGCGGTGACCGCCGCCGACAGATCGGTGAGCCGTTCGGCGATGGCGGACACGAACTGCTTGGTCTCGGCGTCCTTGGGCTTCTTGTCCTGCACCATTCGCAGCGACTTTTCCGCGCCGGCGATGCGGGCCGACAACTGGGCGCCGTGACCGGAGAACTGACCGATCTGAGCCAGTGGAATGCCGAGCTGATCCGCGCGACGCTGATCGACCAGCGCGCGGGCCGCGACGGCCGCCCGGTAGATGAGCGGGGTGAGGATCGGTGCGAGCAGCCGAGACACCGTCAGCACCCGGCGAATCCGTGTCGGCGAGAAGATCTTGCCCTCCCGCGCGGCTTTGAGTTCGGCCTCGGCGACCTTCAGCGCGTTACGGTCGCTGTCTCGTTGCGCCTTGATCTGCGCTCGCAGTGCCCTGGCCTCCGCCCGTTGTGCGGATTTGGCACGGCGAACCTCGTTCTTCGCCGCCAGTTTGGCCTCGAGCTTCGCGCGGGCCTTGATCGCGCGGGCTTCCGCGCGACGCGTCGCGCGGCTCTTTCGCTTGCGGAACAAGCCCATTCCCGGCCGCCTCCCGATTATCTCGTGGACTAGCGCTCTCGCGGTTGCGCGATCCGCTGAGCCAACCCTAATCGGAATGGGCGGGCGGCAGCCCTCCAGGGCAGGCCCGACAGCCGGTGCCAGGGCGTGGGCGTCAGGCGTCTAAGTGCTCGGCCCGGCGCAGCTCGTTGACCCGCTCCATGACCTCACGCTGCGCTTCGGGGGACAGCTCGGCCGTGCGCACCGCGATGCGGCGCACGTTGTCGTCGCGCGTCGTGGCCAGCCACGACAATTCGCTGTCGAGCTTCTCGTAGTACTCGTCGTCGGTGAAGTAGGCCGACTTGATGCGGAAAAAGTTGGCCAAAGCGGCCATGGTCGCCGTCGACGGGTTGGTGCGGTTGCCGGAACGCAACTGGGAGAGGTAGGGAGCCGACATCGTTATGCCCTCCGCCTTGAGCGCCGCGATGACTTCCGCGGACGTGTGCGGCCCGCGTCCCGGCGGATACACCGTGTCGAACAGGCGGTTCAGGCGAGCAGCGAACGTCGTGCTCATCAGATATGACCTCCACTGGGCTGTAGAAGTGAACTATTACCTAGGTGTATTTGCTGATCATGGTAGCGAGGCTTGGTAACCCTAACCAGGTGCAAACACCGGGGGATTGCCGATCGGCATAGCTGACGCCGGCGACCTCCCCACTTGACGAGCGTCTAACTGATTCGCTGGGGTGTCCACTAAATCCATAAAACTCACAGGTTATCCGCAGAATTGGACGTCCGTTCCGAAGTGGCGGGCGGACGAACTGCTGACGGGAGCGATAATATGCCAGGACGTGTTCGGCAGTCGCACCGCAACGGGTCTGCAATCCGGGCCGATTTAGCGCACCCTTTGCTGCCGAGGGCGAAACGGTGCCGGAAATTGCGGCGCTGCCCGGCTGACGGCTTCCGGCCACCGGTCGTCGAGGCGCCGTTAACTTACCCCCGTACCCGGTGATCGCACGCCCGACCGCGGCGACGAGTTTGCGGCACCAGATCGTCCCCGCCACCCTGGGCCAGGGCCCCGGTCAGGAAGGCGAATCGCGGTTCGCACGCCCGCGGCGTGGTCCCGAACTGTGTCCGGGAGCGTCGTTATGCCGCGAGCAGCATCGCCAATATGGCCGTATCGGGGTGGCTGATCGGGTCGACGCCGACCCGGCTCACCATCGAAGTGATGGTGCCGTCGGCCTCTGCCTCCACCCACGCCGCCCGATGCTCGAGTCCGAGGTAAGGCAATCCGGGCAGCAATACGCATCCCGACGCCGCCCCGGTGCATTCGGGTAGTGACGGCGTGGTTTCCGAGGGCGGGTGCAGCATGAGTAAAGCCGGCGGCTGATGTTCTGCGAAATAGCCTGGCTGAATGGCTGACTCACCGAATACCGTGCCCTCGGCCAGCACCAGGCCAACCGTGCCCGGTTCGGGTTCGTCCGGCAATTCCTCGCGGGCGCCGAAGACCGTTGTGGTGGAGAGCAATCCGGGCAACGACGCGATCCTGACCGCGACCATGAGCAGCTGGGCCCATTCTTTCGTCGAATCGGGCCACCGCCCGGAGATCACGAAACCTTTCAAGGCACCGCGAGAATGGAACGGGGAAACCCCGATAGGCCGATCCGACCCAGTTTCCATTTCGACCTCCGCGCGACGCCTCCACCTGGAATAACCACACTGGTAAGTCCGAATAATCAAGCATGCCCGCGGCTTAGGCGCCGCGCAACACGACACGGTGAGCGCGCAGACGTTGTCACGCAATCGAAATGGGTCAGACAAACGACTGGGGCGCCGCGCAACCGCGCGACGCCCCCGCCGATCGAAACGAAGTCAGCCGAAGATCAGGCCCTGGGTTTTCGACGTAGCGGCCGCGTACCGCTTCTGCACGTCCGCCCAGTTGACGACGTTCCAGAACGCCTTGACGTAATCCGCCTTGACGTTCTTGTACTGCAGGTAGAACGCGTGTTCCCACATGTCCACCTGAAGCAAGGGGATGATGCCGAGCGGAACGTTGGCCTGCTGGTCGTAAAGCTGGAAGGTCAGCAGTCGGCTGCCGAGGGTGTCGTAGCCCAGGACCGCCCACCCCGAACCCTGCAGACCGTTGGCGGCCGCGCTGAACTGTGCGCGGAATCGGTCGAAGGACCCGAACGCGTCGTCGATCGCGGCGGCCAATTCGCCGGTCGGCTTGTCGCCGCCTTCCGGCGAGAGGTTCTTCCACCAGATCGAGTGGTTGACATGGCCGCCCAAGTGGAAGGCGAGGTTCTTTTCGTTCAGGAAGATCGCAGCGTGGTCCTCGTTGGCGCGAGCCTCTTCGAGCTTGGACAGAGCGTCGTTCACACCTTTGACGTAGGTGGCGTGGTGCTTACTGTGGTGGATTTCGTTGATCTGCCCCGAGATGTGCGGTTCCAACGCTGCATAGTCCCAGTCCAGGTCGGGCAGGGTGTATTCAGCCACGGCGTTCCTTTCTTCGATTATCGTCTTGACGCTCAGTCGCGCGGCGCCGCCTCACGGCGGCCAGCCGTTAACAACAGTGCTCCATGACCGCGCGCTCCGCAAGAACGACCCTTGTGAGCCGGAACGCGGATACCCGCTCAGCGGCGATTCAAGACAAGACGATGATCGCGAGCACCGCGAGCAATACCAGGGCGATCAACCCGGCGCGCAGCGCGGCGATGCTATAGCTGTGATTCCACGCCGGCGAGCCGCAATACGACTTCGACGGGCCCGGTGAACCCGGACCGAACGAATGCGTGGCCATCAAACGCCTTTCACCCCCCGGTCACCTCGCGTCAGTGAGGTGAGTCACAAACACCTTTCGAGAACGCGATCATAGCGCTTTGCGGCGTGCTTGAGAAATAGCGCGCTGAGCTGCGGGTTGGCCACGGCGAGCGGGCCGGGCGGGGGCCCCGGTGCCGGGCCGGGAAGGCCGTCGGACGCGGTGTCCACACGGGTGCTTAGGAAGACAATCCATTTCGCTCAGCGACCGGTCGTGGGCTGTCGATGGCATGCCGACAAAACCGCGTTGTTATCCACAGTTACACCACGGTCAGCTGCCAGAGGCTGTAGCAATGGTTCCCTATACCCCTGCATACCTGTGGATAAACCTGTGGAAACTGTGGATAGCTTCGGGCGGCCCGGGCGGTTGCCGGGGCGCCGCTCGAACGGCCGTCGCGGGTGGACGTCGCACGGCCCGCGGCCCGCGTTCCTCGGCCCTCGTCGGGGCGGCGTTAGTCTGGTCCGGTGATCCAGGTGTGCTCCCAGTGCGGCACCCGCTGGAACGTGCGCGACCGACAACGCGAATGGTGTCCCCGCTGCCGCGGCGCCCTGATGGCACCCGCACCGGACGCCCCGCCGGCCGACCCCCGATGGGGCGCGCCCGGAACCCCGACCCCGGCCCGCCCCTCGGGGGCCCCGGGGTGGCAGCGCACGCCGCCACGGCTGCCGCCCGGCTACCGCTGGATAGCGGTCCGGCCCGGCGCGGCGCCGCCGACGCGACGCGGCCGCCGACCGCTGGGACCCACGCCGCGCTACACCGTCATACCGCGCTGGGGTTTGACCGACCGCGTCGCACACGCGCCCGCTACCGCCGAGGCACCCGCGCAACCAGGGCCGTCGGCGCAGATCGTCCGCACCACGGCGTTCGTCAGCGTGCTGGTGCTCAGCATCGCCGCCCTGGTCTACGTGGTGCGGTACGTGCTGCTGGTAATCAACCGGAACACCTTGCTGAACTCCTGGGTGGCCATCGGCGCCGACTGGCTCGGCGTGCTGGCCAGCTTGGGCGCGGCAGCGGCGGTGATCGCCTCCGGCGTGCTGCTGATCCGCTGGATGATCGCCCGCCGCGCCGCCGTGTTCGCCCACCACGGCCTCCCCGAGCAGCGCTCCACGCGGGCGCTCTGGGCCGGCTGCGTCGTGCCGCTGGCCAACCTGCTGTGGGCCCCGGTGTACGTCATCGAGCTGGCGGTGCTCGAAGAGCACTACGCCCGGTTGCGCGGCACCATCCTGCAGTGGTGGGGAGCGTGGGTCTGCAGCTATGCGGTGTCCATCGCCGCCATCGCGACGAGCTTCGTTTCCGACGCCCAGGGCATCGCCAACAACACCGTCCTGATGGTCTTCGCGTACCTGTTCGCGGCCGCCACGCTGGCCGCCGCCACCCGGGTCTTCGAGGGATTCCAGCGCAAACCCGTCGCCCGGCCCGCGCATCGCTGGGTCGCGGTTCCCGATGACCGGCCCGCCGCGCCGGCATCGGCCGTCCCAGTTGAGTTGGATGGCAGGGAACCGGCAGCATAGGGGTATGACGTGGGCCGACGAGGTGCTCGCCGGGCATCCCTATGTCGTCGCCCACCGCGGCGCGTCGGCCGCGCGGCCCGAGCACACGCTGGCCGCCTACGACCTAGCGCTTAAAGAGGGTGCCGACGGCGTGGAATGCGACGTGCGCTTGACGCGCGACGGTCACCTGGTCTGCGTGCACGATCGGCGGCTGGACCGGACCTCGACCGGGGCCGGCCTGGTCAGCACGACGACGCTGGCCGAACTGCGCGAGCTCGAGTACGGCGCGTGGCACGACAGCTGGCGGGAAGACGGCACGCACGGTGACACCAGTTTGTTGACGCTGGACGCGCTGGTTTCACTGGTGCTGGATTGGCGTCGGCCGGTGAAGCTGTTCATCGAGACCAAACACCCGGTCCGGTACGGCTCACTGGTGGAAACCAAACTGCTCGCGTCGCTGCATCGCTTCGGCATAGCCGCGCCCGCCTCGGCGGACCGGTCCCGCGCGGTGGTGATGTCGTTCTCGGCGTCGGCGGTCTGGCGGATCCGTCGCGCCGCGCCGTTACTGCCCACGGTGCTGCTCGGCAAGACCGCGCGTTACCTGACCAGCGGTGCCCCCACCGCCATCGGCGCCACCGCCGTCGGGCCCTCGCTGTCGACGCTGAAGGAATATCCCCAACTCGCGGACCGCGCCATCGCCCAGGGCAGGGCGGTCTACTGCTGGAACGTCGACGAATACGAAGACATCGATTTCTGCCGCGACGTCGGGGTGGCCTGGCTCGCCACGCACCACCCGGGCCGCACCAAGGCGTATCTGCAGCGTCACCGCGCGGGGGAAAGCAGCGGTTAGGCCGCTATTGCGGGTCGTCCGTCGTGACGGCGGGTAGCGACGCGTCGGTGGCCAACGCCTCGAACAAGCGGGCGGCCTCGTCGTGATTCCACACCACCACCGACCCGGCGTCGCCGCTGGTGAACTCCCCGATCGGGACGGTCATGGTGGTGGTCGACCCGTGCAGCGCCCAGCCGAGCCGGGCCAGGTCCCAGACGTGGTCGCCCCGGTCGACGGTCAGGGCGCCGGCGGCCGCACTCGGCACCGAATACCAGCGCCAGGGGTTGAGGCATACCGCGGGACTGGCGGCCCGATGCAGCAGCGCCGACACGAATTGGCGTTGGTTGACCATTCGGTCCAGGTCGGCCCGCGGCGTATCGCGTGACCGGACGTATCCGAGCGCGGTCCGGCCGTTGACGGTGTGGCAGCCGGCCGCCAGGTCGATGCCGGCCAACGGGTCGTCGAAAGCCGTTTTCGGGCACACCGTCACCCCGCCGAGCGCATCCACCACCGCGGCGAACCCGCCGAACCCGATCTCGGCGTAATGATCGAGGCGCAACCCGGTGGCCTGTTCCACCGTCCGGACCAGCAGCTGCGCACCACCCATCGCGAACGCGGCGTTGATCTTGTCCTTCCCGTGGCCCGGGATCGGCACCAAGGAGTCGCGCGGTATCGACACCATGGTCGTCCGCACCCCGGACCCGACGCCCGGAACATGAACCAGCAGGATCGTGTCGGTACGACCGTTACCAATGTCGCCGCCGGTGGCCAGATCCTGTTGCTGTTGGGCGCTGAGCCCCTGGCGGCTGTCCGACCCGACGATCAGCCAGTTGGTGCCGCGGCCGGTTGCGGGCCGGTCGGCGTAGTCGGCGAGCACCTGCTCGCGATGCAGTTTGTTGTCGAACCAGAACGCGCCGGCGATGACGCCCGCGCCGATCAGCAGCGCCCCCACCAGCAGGACCGACACCGCCGTGCGGAGCCAGCGGCGCTTGCGGCGCTTCCGGGAGACGCTCGGTGCATGCGGCCATGGTGCCTGCGGCCGTGGTGCCTGCGGCCGTGGCGGCGGCGGCACCGGGGGAGCGGCGGACGGCAGCGGCTGGGTCTCCGCCGTCGGTGAGGGCGGCGGGGCCGCCCGCCGGCGGATCACCTGCGGCGGTTCGGGGCGGGGTGGCCCGGGCGGGCTCCATCCCGGAGGCCGCCGTCGTTGCGGGGAGCGGTCGCCGTTCACCTGGTTAACGTACGTGCCCGGCTGTCCGCCGCGCCGGTGCGCCGCAAGTTCGTCTAGCCGCGCGCCCGCAGCCCGTTGATGAACGGGCAACCCATCAGCACCCGGATGGCCTGGCTCAGGCCGGTCATGTCGTCAACCGGTTTGTGGAACGGCAGCCGGACATCGTGGTCCCGGTCCTCGCCCTCGACGCGGAATCGGACGCCGTAGCGGTCCAGGCCCAGGGGTCGCACGTGCCCGCGCCGCAGGGGAGCCGGCAGCCGGGACACCAGTCGTGCCAGAACGTCGCCGTGCGCGGCGTCCAGGTGCCGCAGCAGGCTCGACTCGAGCGCGCAGAACGGGTCGGGCCTGGCGTCCAGCAGGTCGTCCACGCTGACGGGCTCCGCACCGGTGGCATCGGTGACGACGACCGACGCGATCTCGAGCCGCAACAGCGTGTACCGCGGCTCTTCGCCGTCGGTGGGGACGCAGCGCGGTGTGTCGATGCTCAGCAGGGCCGGATGCGGGCACTCGGCGGCGATCAGGTCGAGCGTTTCCAGGATCTCCGTCGGGTGCACCTCTTGGAGGCGACCGCGCACCCACACCAGCGACCGGACGGGTTCGCGCAGCGGAAGAGGCGCGTAGTCGGTCAGTTCCAGCAACGCCTGAGATCCCGAAATCGGGCGCGTGAGCTCGCGTTCCCGCTCGACGGGCAGGGCCAGCGCGACGGATCCGTCGTCCATCAGGTGATGCACGGGGGTGGGGACCGGGTCTTCGTGCTCGATCGCGAGCAGCGCGCCGCCGGCGCGGACGCAGGCGCTGCGAATCCGTTCGGCTGTGGTCGGGGCGGGACAGGTCAGCGGTAACACCATTCTCATCCTTCGATTAGGTAAGCCTAAATTAACTTATGCCCGGGTGACGTCGCAAGGGTTTTCTGGCCCGCGCGCCGCTAGGGTTGGGACGTGGCCCGCATCGCTTACCTCGGTCCGGAGGGGACGTTCACCGAGGCGGCGCTGCAACAGATCACCGCCGCCGGTCTAATCCCCGACCAAGATCCGGCCGAAGTGCAACCCTCGCCGGTGGAAAGCACCTCCGCCGCGCTGGACGCCGTGCGCGATGGCGCCGCCGACTACGCCTGCGTCCCGATCGAGAACTCGATCGACGGTTCGGTGACCCCTACCTTGGACAGCCTGGCCATCGGCTCACCCCTGCAGGTCTTCGCCGAAACCACGCTGGACGTCGCGTTCAGCATCGTCGTCAAACCCGGCCGCAGCGCGGCGGACGTGCGGACGCTGGCGGCCTTCGGTGTGGCGGCCGCCCAGGTGCGGCAGTGGGTGGCCGCCAATCTGGCCGGCGCCGAACTGCGGCCCGCGTATTCCAATGCCGACGCCGCCCAGCAGGTGTCGCAGGGCCGCGTCGACGCGGCGGTGACCTCGCCGCTGGCCGCCGTCCGCTGGGGCCTGGCCACCCTGGCCGAGGGTGTCGTCGACGAACCAAACGCCCGCACCCGATTCCTTCTGGTCGGGCGGCCGGGACCGCCGCCCGCCCGCACCGGAGCCGACCGCACCGCGGTGGTGCTGCGCATCGACAACGCTCCGGGCGCGTTGCTGGCCGCACTCGCCGAATTCGCGGTCCGTGGCATCGACCTGACCCGCATCGAGTCCCGGCCGACCAGAACCGGGCTCGGCACCTACCGGTTCTTCGCCGATTGCGTGGGCCACATCGACGACGATGCCGTCGCCGAGGCACTCAAAGCGCTGCACCGTCGTTGTGCTGACGTGCGATACCTAGGATCCTGGCCCACCGGCTCGCCGGCAGGGGCACTGCCGCCGCCCGCCGCCGAGGACGCGTGCTGGCTGGCGCGGCTGCGAGACGGAAGGCCCGCCGATCGGGGGCCGCAACAGTGAGCGGTCGATTGATCCTGATGCGGCACGGCCAGTCGTTCGGAAACGTCGAGCGCCGGCTTGATACCCGCCCGCCCGGGGCGGAGCTGACCCCGTTGGGCCGCGACCAGGCCCGGGCGGTCGCCCGCGGTTCGTCGCGGCCGGCGATGCTCGCGCACTCGGTGGCCACCCGGGCGTCGCAGACCGCCGCGGTGATCGGCGGCCAGCTCGAGATGCCGCCCATCGAGATGGCCGACATCCATGAGGTGCAGGTCGGGCGGTTGGAAAACCGCAACGACGATGACGCGGTCGCCGAGTTCAACGCGATCTACGAGCGATGGCATCACGGCGAGCTTGACGTCGCGCTTCCCGGCGGTGAAACCGGCAACGACGTGCTGGACCGGTACCTTCCGGTGGTCACCGACCTGCGCTTGCGCTATCTCGACGACCGCGACTTCCACGGCGACATCGTCGTCGTCAGCCATGGCGCGGCGATCCGGCTGGCCGCCGCGGTGCTGGCCGGCGTGGAAGCCGCATTCGCGCTGGACAACCACCTGGACAACACCCAATCGGTGGCTTTGACCCCGATCACCGACGGGCGCTGGAGCTGCGTGCGCTGGGGGACGTTGACGCCGCCGTTCTACCCGGAGGAAGAGGCGACCCCGGTCGCGGACGCGGTGCGCTCAGGCACCGACCCGATGGGCTGACCGCACCGTCAGACGGCCAGCGCGATCACTTCGGTGCAGGCGCAGCCCACGGCGTCGCAGTCGATGACGAAGGCGTGCGGCAACAACTCAGGACTGAAGCACTCCGGCTCCGTGCATTCCGACCGGTGCAGCGCATGGCGAATGATGGTGCCGTGACAGTGATCTAAGCCTGCCCGGCAATCGCGGCAGTCAATGCTCATAGGTGAGTTCATAGCACCCGTCGCGGACAAATCCGGGATGCCGCGCCCGGGAACCCGGCGGGGGTGCGAAGTCGTCAGCCCCAGCCCAGCTCGTGCAACCGGTCGTCGTCGATCCCGAAGTGGTGAGCGATTTCGTGGATCACCGTGACGGCCACTTCCTCGACCACCTCGTCCTCGGATTCGCACACGTCCAGCAGCGTTTCGCGGTAGATGGTGATGGCATCCGGCAGCGATCCGAAGTAGTCGGAGTCGCGTTCGGTCAGCGCCACCCCCTCATAGAGCCCGAGCAGTTCGGCGTCCTCGGGATGGCGGTCTTCGACCAGGACGACGACGTTGTCCATCGCGGCCGCCAGCCCGGGCGGGATCAGGTCGAGGGCGTCGGAGACCAACTCGTCGAAGCGCTGCGGGTTCATCCGGACCGACACCCGCCTAGCCTCCCGGCGGGGGCTCGGCGGGGGGTGCCTCCGGTGCGGGATTCGCCGGCGGCGGCGGGGGTGCCGGCGCCTCGGGGGCGGGATTGGCCGGCGGGGCGCCGTTGTCCGCCGGCGGCGGCGCCTGCTGGGCGGGAGCCTGCGGCTGCGGGGCCTGCTGGGGTTGCTGAGCCGGCTGCTGCCCGGGCAGGTGCTGGTTGTTCGGCGGGATCTCCGGGGCCGAGCCTTGGCCGGACTGGCTCGACGGCGGCTGCGCCGGGACCTGAAGCGGAATCGGCGGCATGGTGAGCCGCTCTTCGGGAATGTCGGGCGGCGGTACCGGCGGCTGACCGTTGATCAGCAGCTGGCCCTTGGCGCTGTTGAGCAGGGTGGCCCAGCCGCCGTTGCCCAGGGTGGCGCCGATGCTGCAGGCCACCTCGCGGCTGCCCGCCGACCAACTGGCCAGCGGCACCGTCGGGTAGATCAGCGTCAGGGTGGTGGTACGCAGCTTGACCGGCGCCAGGTACGCGTCCGTCATCTTGGTGCACGAGTCCTTGATGAAGCCGTCCTGGTCGGGCTCGGCGGGCAGGGCGCCGGGGAACTTCTCGGCCAAATTGACCGTGCCGGTGACCTCCATCGCGTGCGGAGCCGCGCAGTCAACCGGTGCATCGGTCGGCTGGTTGGTCGCCGAGTCGATGCCCAGACAGGTTCCGGCCGGCCACACCTTGGACTGATCGACGTCGCCGACCTTGCCTTTGAACGCCTGCTGCTGGTTGTTCATGCCGGGCATCTGCAGGCCGCACAGCATGCGGCGATCGCCGGACTGGCGCCAGGCTCGGTCGCCGGGCCACAGCAGGCTGACGGTGAACTTGCTGTTCGGGTCGAACTTGGGGCCGAGGTAATTGCGGACGGCGGCCTCGCACTGCTCCTGGGTGATCTGCTGAATGCGGGCGGGCGTCGGGGGCGCGGCGCTGGGCCCGTACTCGGACCCCGGGAACGTCCGCATGTCGATGGATTCGGCGACCTCGAATTTGTGGTCGTCGCCGCAGTTGACGATCTTCGCCGACTCCGGCGTGGTGTCCGGCCACATCAGGCATTCCCCGGCGGAGGCCCGGTTGAAGGCGGCGTCGCTCTTGGTGCCGGTGCTGCGCACGGGGCTGCTGTCCAGGAACCGCCCCGATCCGGGCCCACCGACCGGGATCGCGGTGACCAGCCCGGCGATCAACAGGCCGCCGAGCGCGGTCAGCAGCAGCGCGCGCCGGGTCGCCCGGGCTTGCAGGCTGCGCGGCCACAGGAAGGCGGGCGGGTGTTCGCCGGACGACTCATCGGCCGAGCCGACGGGCGACTCGACCACTCGGCCTTCCCGGCCGTCCGAAAGTTCCTTCTCGGGCGCTTGCGACATCCGCTCCATTCTGACAGGGCCACCTGAGGCGCGTGACAAAAGTTACGGATGTGAGTCCTGAGGCAGCCCGGGTGGTGCTCCGCCGGTTGGCCGGAAGCGGTGAAAGTAGTCTCAGGGCCGTGATCGACCTGAAGCTGCTCCGGGAAGACCCCGATGCCGTGCGCCGCTCCCAACTCAGTCGTGGTGAGGACCCGTCGCTGGTAGACACCCTGCTGACCGCCGATGCCACCCGCCGGGCCGCGATCTCGTCGGCCGACGGCCTGCGGGCCGAGCAGAAGTCCGCCAGCAAGAGTGTGGGCGCGGCGTCCGCCGAGGAGCGTCCGGCCAAGCTGGCCCGCGCGAAAGAGCTGGCCGAGCAGGTCAAGGCCGCCGAAGCCGCCCAGGCCGACGCGGAGACGGCGTTCACCGCGGCGCACATGGCGATCTCCAACGTCATCATCGACGGGGTGCCCGCCGGTGGGGAGGACGACTTCGCCGTCCTCGACGAGGTCGGCGAGCCCGCGGCGATCGACAACCCGAAGGACCACCTCGAGCTCGGCGAATCGCTCGGGCTCATCGACATGCAGCGCGGGGCCAAGGTGTCCGGGTCGCGGTTCTACTTCCTGACCGGCAAGGGCGCGCTGCTGCAGCTGGGCCTGTTGCAGCTGGCCCTGCGGCTGGCCGTCGACAACGGCTTCATTCCGATGATTCCGCCGGTGCTGGTGCGCCCGGAGGTGATGGCCGGAACCGGATTCCTGGGCGCGCACGCCGACGAGGTCTACCGGGTCCAGGCCGACGACCTCTACCTGGTGGGCACCTCGGAGGTGCCGTTGGCCGGCTATCACGCCGATGAGATTCTGGACTTGTCCGGCGGACCGCTGCGCTACGCGGGATGGTCGTCGTGCTTCCGCCGCGAGGCCGGCAGCTACGGCAAGGACACCCGCGGCATCATCCGGGTGCATCAGTTCGACAAGGTCGAGGGCTTCGTCTACTGCACCCCGGCCGACGCCGAGGCGGAACACCAGCGGCTGCTGGGCTGGCAGCGCGAAATGCTGGCGCGCATCGAGGTGCCGTATCGGGTGATCGACGTGGCCGCGGGCGATCTCGGCTCGTCGGCCGCGCGCAAATTCGATTGCGAGGCTTGGGTTCCCACGCAGGGCGCCTATCGCGAGCTGACGTCCACGTCTAACTGCACCACGTTCCAGGCCCGCAGGCTGGCTACGCGGTATCGCGACGAGGCGGGCAAACCGCAGACCGCGGCCACGCTCAACGGCACGCTGGGCACCACGCGGTGGCTGGTGGCGATCCTGGAGAACCACCAGCAGCCCGATGGCAGCGTGCGCGTTCCCGCCGCGCTGGTGCCGTTCGTCGGCGCCGAAGTGCTTGAGCCCTAAGCGTTTACCGTCGTGCGGGACCGCTCGTGCCGGCGCTGGCGTTCCATCGTCGCGAAGTAGAACGCGAATGCGAACGCGAAGCTGGTGAACAGGCTGGACACAAAGTACAGCCACGGGTGGCGCAGACCGCGGCGGTAGCCGTCCACGATCGTAAAGATCGGCAGCAGAACAACATTGGCGATCGTGTAGTCCTGGCTGGCCGAGCTGGCGGCCGGGTTGGTGAACATCAGCTTGATGTATTCGACCCAGCTGCCGTGTTCGCCCCACAGCGGGTTGGTGGATCCGTGCGCGTACTCCTGCACGTAGGTGACGTTGAAATACCAGCCGAGCGCGACCGAGGCGATGCCGACGACGTAGTACATGATTTCCATGGGCGAGAAGAGCGGGCCGTCGGCCGGCCGGGCGAACACCTGCGAGTTGGCCTTGACGATCCAGGTGATGACCGCCAGCCCGAGTACCGCGTGAGTGAGTAGCGAGACCATGGGCGCAGTCTCGCCCCGTCGCCGAAGTTTTGTCAATATTGACACAACAAGCGGACTCGCCACGCCGGTGTCTTGGTACCTTGCTTGCATGGTCAGACCGGCGCAAACGGCGCGCAGCGAGCGCACGCGCGAAGCGTTGCGGCAGGCCGCCCTGGTGCGGTTTCTGGCCCAGGGCGTGGAAGACACGTCGGCCGAGCAGATCGCGGCGGACGCCGGGGTGTCGCTGCGGACGTTCTACCGTCACTTCAGCTCCAAGCACGATCTGCTGTTCGCCGACTACACCGGGCTGCATTGGTTTCGCTCCGCCCTGGATGCCAGGCCGGCAACGGAACCGATCATCGATTCGGTGCAGGCCGCCATCTTCTCGTTCCCGTATGACGTCGACGCCGTGACCAAAATCGCCGCACTGCGCCAGGACGAGCTCGACCCCGGCCGCATCGTCCGGCACATCCGTGAGGTCCAGGCCGACTTCGCCGACGCCATCGGCGCGCAGTTGCAGCGGCGCAGCCGGGGGGTCAACGGCAGCGCGGATCCGACGGCGGACCAACGGGTGCGCACCGCGGTCACCGCGAGATGCATTGCGGCCGCGGTGTTTGGCGCGATGGAGGTCTGGATGGTCGGCGACGACCGGTCCCTCGGCGAACTCGCACGGCTGTGTCACGCGGCGCTGGAGTCGCTGCGGGCGGGAATCACCGACTCCTGGATCACTGCGGCAAGCCGCGAAGTTTCGTCATAATTGACAAAACTTTCCCGTCGTGCCAGCCTCCATTCCGGAGGGCGCGACATGACTGATTACGACGCGATAGTTATCGGTGCGGGACACAACGGCCTGACCGCGGCGGTGCTGCTGCAGAAGGCCGGACTGCGGACGGTGTGCCTGGATGCCAAGCTCTACGCGGGTGGCATGGCATCCACCGTCGAGCTTTTCGACGGATACCAGTTCGAGATCGCCGGCTCGGTGCAATTCCCGACGTCCCAGGTGGTGGTCGACGAGCTGGGCCTGGACACCATACCGACGATCGACCTGGACGTGATGTCGGTGGCGGTGCGCGGCGTCGGTGACGATCCGCTGGTGCAGTACAGCGACCCCATCAAGCTGTT
This sequence comes from Mycobacterium mantenii, assembly GCF_010731775.1. Taxonomy (NCBI): domain Bacteria; kingdom Bacillati; phylum Actinomycetota; class Actinomycetes; order Mycobacteriales; family Mycobacteriaceae; genus Mycobacterium; species Mycobacterium mantenii. Next base: position 4,808,896 of record NZ_AP022590.1, read on the forward strand.
CACCCACCTCAACGAGGTGCACGGGGCGGATGCCGTCAACGGCATGGCGGGGCTGATGGCCTGGAGCCAAGGGCCGACGCGCGCGCTGGGCCGGTTCGAAGCCGGAACCCGGCCGAAGAGCATCGACGAGATGTATGCCTGTGCCACAAATGAATTCGAACGCTCGGCGATCGATGACATGCTGTTCGGATCGGTCACCGACGTGTTGGATCGCTACCTACCCGACCGCGAGAAGCACGGCGCGCTGCGCGGTTCGATGACCGTGCTGGCCGTCAACACGCTCTACCGGGGCCCGTCCACACCCGGTAGCGCGGCGGCGCTCGCCTTCGGGCTCGGCGTTCCCGACGGGGACACCATGCAGATGAAGAAGCTGCGCGGTGGCATCGGCGCGCTCACCTCCCATCTGTGCGACGTGCTGACCGGCCACGGCGGCGAAGTTCGGTTGCGTACCAAGGTGACCGAGATTCTGGTTGCCGACGGCCGGGTGACCGGGGTGCGCACCGAGGCGGGCGAGACGCTGAACGCCCCGATCGTGGTCTCCGGCATCGCGCCCGACGTCACGCTCAACGAGATGATCGATCCCGCCGCGCTGCCCGCCGACATCCGGGAACGCTATGCGCGCATCGACCACCGCGGCAGCTATCTGCAGATGCACTTCGCGCTCGAGGAGGCCCCCGTCTTCGCCGCGCCCTACGAGGGCCTCAACGCGCCGGCCATGCAGGCCTCGATCGGCCTGTTCTGCACGCCGGAGGAGGTCCAGCAGCAGTGGGAGGACGCGCGGCGCGGAATCGTGCCCGCCGACCCGACGGTGGTGCTGCAAATCCCGTCGCAGAACGACCCGGGACTGGCGCCCGAGGGCAAGCACGCCGCGTCGGCGTTCGCGCTGTTCTTTCCGATCGAGGGCGACGTGGATTACGGGCAGGCCAAGGTCGAGATGGGTCAGCGGGTGATCGACAAGATCACCCGGCTCGCCCCGAATTTCGAACGCAGCATCGTCCGGCACACCACGTTCACGCCCAAGCACATGGGCGTGATGTTCGGCGCGCCCGGCGGCGACTACTGCCACGGCCTGCTGAATGCCAACCAGGTCGGTCCCAACCGCCCCGGTCCGCGCGGCTTCCTCGGCCAGCCGCTCCCGATCGACGGGCTGTATCTCGGCAGCGCGGGCTGTCATGGCGGCCCGGGGATCACCTTCATTCCCGGCTACAACGCGGCGCAACAAGCGCTCGCCGACCGCGCGGCCGGGTAGGGATCCGCCGGCGCCAGGCGGGCCACCTATGTCCGGGTGGTCAACGGCAGACGCAGCAGCCACCCGTTCGCGCAGTCGCGTGCGTCCTAACCGCGCCGGCTGAGCAGGTCGTCCAGCAGGGCGGTGAACTCGTCCGGTCGCGACGGCGTGAAGGCCGGGCTGGGCCGGACGCCGGGCACGTCTAACGTGATCAACGTCGATTTGAGCGGGCGGCTGATGTCCAGCGGCAGCCAGCGACGGAAGTCTGAGCTGCCCCAGATCCGGAATCGTTGGGTGAACAAGCCCAACCCCTCGGCTTTGTATCCGCGGATCGCGTCGAGCGCGATCACCTTTGACGTGCCCGACGGAAAGTGGTAGCGGCGCAACGTGATCGCCGCACGATCCAGTTGGATCAGTCCGTCATCGTAGGATGCGTTCACGCCCGTGAACTCCGCAGTTGGTGGCCCTTCGCGGTCAGGCACCGCCCGTCGTCCAGGCGCCACTGCCACCCATGCAGGTTGCAGGTCAGTGTGTTCCCTTCGACCACACCGAATTTCGACAGGTCCGCCTTGAGGTGCGGGCAGCGACGCTGAATCTCCCAGCCGTCCAGCGTGACCGACGCCGAGTCGTCGTGGGTCTCGGCGAACCAGCCGTCGGCGTAGGCGATCCGCTCGTCGGTCAGGCACTTGAAGAACGTGTAGAGGTACTCGTTGTAGCCGCCGACCCGCCAGGCCCTGAATCGCGTCGACAAGAAGATGGTGTTGACCCAGTCCGGCTCGCGATCGCGCAACACGGTGCGAACCAGCTCCGGTGCAATCGCGAATCCATACCGAACCCGTTCATCCGGAATCCGTTCCCGCACCGTCCGTTTCGGGAAGTCCAAGATCACGGTCTCCGGCCCGAGCACCAATTCGACGGGGTAGCCGATGCCATCGCAGATCTCGTCGCTTTGGGACATGATCGGCTCGAACAGGGCGCGCACCGGTTCCAGCAGTGGCTCCCCGGTCGCGGGGGCCCAGCCCGCCCGCTGCGCGGCGATCACCGGCGCCATCCGCTCGGCGTACTCGGCGATGTAGTCGGCCTTGCCCGTGGTGAAGATGGCCTCGACCTGCTCGGTGGGCAACGGGTGAGTCAGCGAATGCAGGGTGGAACCGGTGAAATCGGCGATGGAGCCGGGCATCATCAGCAGGCCGCCATCGTTGCCGTGGCTGCGCATCTGATCCAGGAAAACCATCTGATCGGGGAAGATGTTGGCCGGATCCGCGTGGTCGTCGTTGAGGTGGCGTAACTCCGGATCCAGGAAGCAGGGCGGGCCCGCCGACGGGACCACCCACGTCGCCCCGACCTGGGCGAGGTACTGGCGGGCGCGGTCCATCTGCCGTTGCCGCTTCTGGATGCCGAACGACTCCTTGGCGCGGGCCGGCATGTCGTAGACCATCGGGTACCAGATGGCTCCGGAGTACTGCAGCAGGTGCACATCGATGTGCCCGAACTCGGAGGCCAGCACGTCCAGATCCACCGGCCGGGCGTCGTTCATGTTGAAAACCGTTGTCGCACCGTCGGAAACCACCAGCGCGGAATCGCCGATCGGGCCGTCGGCCGGCGCCCGCAGGGCGATGATCATGACGTCGAGGTCGCCCCTTGGGCCACCGACCCGATGTTTGACCGAGTTGCTGGTCTCGAAGAATCGGTGAAAACCGAGCTTCTGCAACTCATTTCGCAGGTCGGGCACCGGGAAGTCCGGCAGTAGCACCATGGCGTCCTTGTTGACGTGCTCGGCCAGGTTCTGCGCGTCGAAATGGTCCTTGTGCAGGTGTGACACGTACAGGTAGTCGCAGGCACCCAGCTCGTCCCAGTCCAGCGTGCTGTTGTCCGGGAACGGGAACCAGGACGCGAAGTAGGCGGGATTGACCCAGGGGTCGCAAAGAATGCTGCCCGCTTGGGTCTGGATCAGAAATCCGGCGTGGCCGACGCTGGTGACCTGCACTGATACCTTCCTGGGGCCGGGTAGAAGGCCTTCGAAAGGCTTCGGCGGCCGGGGCCGGGGGTGACGGCTTTTTCAGCCCCCGAGCTTAGCGCGGGCCGACCTCGTCGGCCCGTCGCCCGCGTCCGGGAGAAATGCGGGCGCGCGGCGGGATCTCCGGCTGTTGGGGCGGCCTGCGGCGGGGAGCATTAGGCTGAAGTGCTGTGGAGCCGGTTTACGGGACTGTCATTCAGCTTGCCCGCCTGGTGTGGCGTCTCCAGGGGCTGAAAATCACCGTCACCGGTGTGGAGAACCTGCCGAAAAGCGGTGGTGCGGTCATTGCGATCAACCACACCGGCTACCTGGACTTCACCTTCGCGGGACTGCCGGCCTACAAGCAGGGCCTGGGCCGCAAGGTGCGGTTCATGGCCAAGCAGGAGGTTTTCGACAACAAGATCACCGGGCCGATCATGCGCAGCCTGCGGCACATCTCGGTGAACCGGCAAGACGGCGCCGCCTCCTTCGAAGCCGCCGTCCGGAACCTGAAGGACGGCGAGCTGGTCGGCGTCTACCCCGAAGCCACGATCAGCCGCAGCTTCGAGATCAAGGAATTCAAGTCGGGTGCCGCGCGGATGGCGGTCGAGGCCGGGGTGCCGATCGTGCCGGTGATTGTCTGGGGTGCCCAGCGGATCTGGACCAAGGATCATCCGAAAAAGCTGTGGCGTCCCAAGGTTCCGATCATTGTGCTGCTCGGCGAACCGATCGCGCCCACGCTGGCCATCGAGGAACTGAAGGGGCTGCTGCACTCGCGCATGCAGCATTTGCTGGAACGCGCGCAGGAAATGTACGGACCCCACCCCGCCGGGGAGTTCTGGGTGCCACACCGGCTGGGCGGCGGCGCCCCGTCCCTGGCGGAAGCGGCCCGGCTGGAGGCCGAGGAGGCGGCCGCCCGGGCGGCTCGCCGGGCCCGGTCCGCAGGGGCGCCGGAGTAGTGATCGATGGTGGAGCCGACCTTCCGCGCTTTGGAGCTACTGGCCCAATTGGCGGTGAAGGCCACCGGCACCAGGATCACCTACAGCGGTGAGGAGCAGATCCCCGAGCGGGGCGGCGCCGTGGTGGCGATCAACCACACCAGCTACGTCGATTTTCTCCCGGCCGCGCTGGCCGTACACCGCCGGGGACGCCGGCTGCGGTTCATGATCAAAGCCGAGATGCAGCAGGTCAAGCCCGTCAATTTCCTGATCAAGCACACCCGCACCATCCCGGTGGACCGCGGCGCCGGGGCGGGTGCCTACGGGGTGGCGGTGCAGCGGCTGCGCGAAGGTGAGCTGGTGGGGGTGTATCCCGAAGCCACGATCAGCCGCAGCTTCGAGCTCAAGGAGTTCAAGAGCGGCGCCGCGCGGATGGCCACCGAGGCGGAAGTCCCGATCGTGCCCGTGATCGTCTGGGGAGCGCAGCGAATCTGGACCAAGGATCACCCGCGAAATGTGGGCCGCGCCAAGATACCCATTACTGTGCAGGTAGGCGCGCCGTTGTCGGCGCGCGAAGACATCGCACGGACCGACGCCGCCCTGCGCGACGCGATGACCACGCTCCTGCACCGGGCGCAACAGCACGACCCGGGCGAGTCCGGAGCGTATTGGATGCCGCACCGGCTGGGCGGCGGCGCGCCCACCCCGGCGGAGGCCGCTTGCATAGAGGCCACCGAGGCGGCGGCTCGGTCGGCCAAAAAGGCCGAGCGCCCGCCGCAGTAGGCGAAGGAGAGGACATGCCCGAGGGGTTCTACCGGCTGGCGGAATGGATCGTTCCGCCGATGGTCGCGATGCAGGGGACCAAGTTCACCTACCACGGCCTGGAGAACATTCCCGCGCGGGGCGGCGCCCTGCTGGCCCAGAACCACACCAGTTACCTGGACTGGCTCCCGACGCTGATGGCCGTTCGCGAGCGCCGCCGGCGCGCGTACTTCATGATCAAGGCGGAGATGGCCGACGTGAAGGCGGTCAACTATGTCATCAATCACGCCCGGCTGATCCCGGTGGATCGCAGGTCGGGACACGACGCCCTCGATGTGGCCGTGCAGCGCATGCGCGAGGGCGAGCTGATCGGGATGCATCCCGAGGCCACCATCAGCCGCAGTTTCGAACTGCGGGAGTTCAAGACCGGGGCGGCGCGCATGGCGCTGGACGCTCGGGTGCCGATCGTTCCGATCGTCGTGTGGGGCGCTCACCGGATCTGGCCCAAGGACCATCCCAAGAAGGTGTTTCGCAACAAGGTTCCGATCACGGTCGCGGCCGGGCAGCCGTTGCCGCCGCGGGGCACGCCCGAGGAACTCAACGTGCTGTTGCGTTCGGCGATGAACGACCTGCTGTACCGGGTGCAGGAGGAATACCCGCATCCGAAAGACGAATTCTGGGTGCCGCGGCGGCTGGGCGGCAGCGCGCCCACCCAGGAGGATTCCCGGGCCCTCCGGTTGTCGGAGTTGCAGGAGCGGATGCAGAGGTACGGAACCGACGGCGTCACGCGACCGGGGCAGAACCAGAGCGGGCTGCATTGAGCGGTCCGGTCAGCCGCGAGGGCGGGCGGTTCCGATGACCCTGCCGGCGCTCATCGCCTGCGACGTCGACGGCACCCTGTTCGACGACGACGAGAAGATCTCGCCGCGCACTCGCGACGCGATCCACGCCGCCATAGCCGCCGGTGCGCAGTTCGTGGTGGCGACCGGCCGCCCGCCGCGCTGGATACGTCCCGTCGTCGACGCGCTGGGATTCGCGCCAATCTCGGTGTGCGCCAACGGCGCCGTGATCTATGACTCCGCGACCGACCGGGTGGTGTCGACCCGCACGCTGGGCGTCGACACCCTGGCCGAGTTGGCGGAGCTGGCGACCCGCGTCATCCCCGGCGCCGGGCTGGCCGTCGAGCGGATCGGCGAAAGCGCCCACGACACGGCGACACCGCAGTTCGTCAGCTCGCCGGGTTACGAGCATGCCTGGCTGAACCCCGACAACACCGAGGTCTCGATCCAGGATCTGCTCAGCGCCCCGGCGATCAAGCTGCTCATCCGCAAAACCGGAGCGCGCAGCGCCGACATGGCAGCCAAACTGGCCAGGCACGTCGGCATCGAGGGCGACATCACCTACTCCACCAACAACGGCCTGATCGAGATCGTCCCGCTGGGGATCAGCAAGGCCACCGGAATCGACGAGATCGCAAGGCCGTTGGAGATCGCTCCCGAGGAGGTAGTCGCGTTCGGCGACATGCCCAACGACCTGCCGATGCTGCGGTGGGCCGGGCATGGCGTGGCGATGGGCAACGCCCATCCCGAGGTGCAGGCGGCCGCCGACGAGGTCACCGCCGCCAACAACGACGACGGGGTGGGCCGGGTGCTGGAACGCTGGTGGCTTTAGCGGCGCAATCGGCTCTGGTGGCGCAATCGCCTACGTGGGTGTGGGATGCGACGGCAGCGAGAAGTGCTCGGCCGGAACAGTTGGGCCGCTGGGGGATTCGGTCGTCAACGGAGTCGTGATCCCGTCAACGACCTCGGTGACGTTTCCGGTCAACCGCTCGTAGTTCAGCGTGCCATGCTGGAAGTTCTGCGTAATCTGCAGCGGCTCTTGTATTTCCGCGCTGGTCGGCAACCCGAGCGGCCCACGTTCATAGCTTTGCGAGCCCCAGGCGTCGTAGATGGCGCCGGTGACCGGCTGCGCCCCGGTCTCGGGTGACCAGTACATCGCACCCCGGACGAACGTGACGAAGCGGGCGTCGCCTTCCGCACTGTCTTCCGGTGAGGTCGGCGCGCCCAGCACGCTGTTCGTCCCGCCGATCGCCTGCCAGTGGTCATAGATCGCGCCGCCCTGCAACGCCTTGAGCAGTTCCTCCGGCGGGTCGTTGACATGCGATGCGATATCCCGCATTTCGTCCATCAGCGCGTAGGCGGCATTGCCCGGGCAATCGGTGTTCCCGACGTCACGGTGGGTGAAGATGGTCGGCAACGTCGCGACGGAACCGGCGGGAAAGGTGGTGTAGTGGCTGCCGGCCGACTCCAGTTGCACGGTGCCCTTGGGATCGACGCCGTCCAGGCCCAGCCGCCAGCCGAGCAGCCGGCCGACGGTCCTGAGCTGGATCGGCGTGGGGGGCACGTCGTCGAAGTTGCCGATCATCGCCACACCCCAGGTGTTGCGGTTGAATCCGCCGGTGTGGAAGGCCTCGACCGCCTTGGTGAGACCGCCGGCGCTGCCCTCGAACACCTGGCCGTACTTGTCGACCAATGCGTTGTAGGCGATGTCGCACCAGCCCAGCGTCTTGCTGTGGTAGGTGTAAATGGCCTTGACGATCCCGGCCGATTCGAGCGGTGAATAGTCGTTGCTGCCCGCGGTGTGGTGAACGACGGCCGCGCGAATCCCGTTGTCGTACTGGGGGGTACCGCATCGCAGCGACTCGTCGGCACCCCACTGCGCACGGCTGATGATGGGGGGAGCCTGGCCGGGCATCAGGACCCCGGCCGGTGGTGTCCAATGCGTTTCGGCCGGCGCTTGCGGCGGGGAGATGAGGACGGCCGAGATGTTCTGCCCGAAGGGTTGTTCCCTGGATGCCGGCTTATAGCCGAGGTCGGTCTTCTCATTCGGCTGCGCCGGCGGCGGTTGGGTCACCGGCGCGTCGAGCGGGCGGGTGACCGCGATCTGGACGATCGTCGTGGTGCCGACGAACACCGGATCCGTGCCGCGGGGTCCCTCGAGCGAGCCGGCCGCCGTCGCCCCGTCGGGCGCCGCGGTCTCATATTCGGTCTGATACCAGGGGCCCCACGAACCGTCGGGCCGTTTCGCGCGTACGCGGGTGGACGTGCCGGCCAGGTCGCCGGTCAGGGCGACCAGAGAGAACGGGGTGTCCTGACTGATCTCGCGAACTGTGACGCCGGCCCCCAGGCCAACCAGCGGCTGCTCGACGAGTTGAGTGCCGCGGGACGGCGGCGGGGTTGCGGTGCGCAACTCGCGTGTGGCGCCCGCCACCCACGAAACGAGGACGACGGTCGCCGCCGTAGCGGTGAGCAACATCGTTGGCGCACGACTGCGGGACACCAGCTGATGTTACGTGTGTTTCTAATGTTATCTGTGAGACGACACGAACCGAGCGGGGCGAATCTCCACAAAATCGACGGCACCGCAGATCATCCTGCGGTGCCGTCTTGTGGAGGGTTTGTAGGGGACTAGACGGGAGGCAGTGCCGGTACCGCGCCGGCGGCCGCCGGCAACGCACCGGCCGCACCCGCGGCGGCGGGAAGAGCGCCCGCGGCCGCACCCGGCAGGGCGCCCGCGGCACCCGGCAGGGCACCCGCGGCGGCACCCGGGAGCGCACCGGCGGCACCCGGCAGGGCGCCCGCGGCACCCGCGCCGCCGTGCATGCCCTGCGTGATGGCCGGCATGACTAAGCCTTTGAGCAGGTCGATCGCCTGGCCGGCACCCAGCTGGTTGGCGGCCTGCATCACGTCGTTGACCAGACCGCCACTGCCGCCGGAGCCCGAACCGCCACCCAGGCCGGTACCGCCGCCGCCGATCGGCGAGGCATTACCGAAGGTCGACGGGTCGCCCAGGATCGGGTAGGTGCCGCCAGCGCCGGGGTCCAACCCGGCCCCGGAGTCGATCGGCACCTCGCTCGGCGACAACGCCGGGCCGCCCAAGCCCGGGGTGACCCCGGCCGGGCTGGTCAGCCCGGGGTTGGACAGCGCCGGGTTGAGGCCGGCACCCGGGGTCGCGATGCCGCCACCGGGGGTGGTGGGCAACGCACCGGGAGCGGTGAGTCCCGGCGTCATGGGCGCCATACCCGGGCTGGTCAGGCCCGGGCTCGCCAAGCCCGGGCTCGCCAAGCCGGGGCTGGTCAAGCCGGGGCTGGTCAGGCCGGGGCTGGTCACACCCGGATTGGTCAGGCCCGTCGTCCCCAGCCCGGGCGTTCCGAGGCCCGGGGCGCCCAGGCCGGGAGCGCCGAGACCCGGCGTGCTGGTGGCACCCCCGGTCAAGGCGGGCACCGGGGGCATGTTGATCCCGAATTGCGACAACCCCTGCGACAGCGCGCCCATCAGCTCACCGGGCAGGTCGCTCATGACCGCGGCCTGCTTGAACTCGTGATGCTCGGGCGCCTTGGTGCCGGCGGTCGATTCGTAGACAAGGAAGTATGCGCAAGGACTCGCCACTGCCAGGGCGGCAACCGCGCTCATGGCTGTTGAGAGCTTGCGTCGGCGTCGGTTCGGCACGGAAGTCTCCTCTATCTGACTATGTGTTGTGTCGGCTCGTCCCACCGCTTCTTCCTGGTGGGAATCACACAAGGTCGATGGTACGAGTGGTGACCCTGTTACTAGAGTGGTGATATTGAATCGTGAGACAATTGCGACCCCGACTGTGATCGCGGATCCCAGGCGCCGCAACGGCCGTAGTGACAGGGCCGACGCCGCGGCATGGCCTCGCCAAATGGGTTAGGGCCACGCGGTCGGATACCCTAAGCAACCGATGACCGCTCGTTTCGATCTTTTCGTCGTCGGCTCTGGATTCTTCGGACTGACCATTGCCGAGCGCGTGGCTACCCAGCTCGGGAAGCGCGTCCTCGTCGTGGACCGCCGCCCGCATATCGGTGGCAACGCCTATTCGGAAGCCGAGCCCCACACCGGCATCGAGGTGCACAAGTACGGCGCCCACCTGTTCCACACCTCCAATAAGAGGGTCTGGGACTACGTGCGGCAGTTCACCGACTTCACCGACTACCGGCACCGCGTCTTCGCGATGCACAACGGGCAGGCCTACCAGTTCCCGATGGGGCTGGGCCTGGTGTCGCAGTTCTTCGGCAAGTACTTCACGCCGGACGAAGCCCGCAAGCTCATCGCCGAGCAGGCCGCCGAGATCGACACGGCCGACGCGCAGAACCTCGAGGAGAAGGCGATCTCGCTGATCGGCCGACCGCTCTACGAGGCCTTCGTCAAGGGGTACACGGCCAAGCAGTGGCAGACCGACCCCAAGGAGCTGCCGGCCGCCAACATCACCCGGCTCCCGGTCCGCTACACCTTCGACAACCGCTACTTCAGCGACACCTATGAGGGCCTGCCCGTCGACGGCTACACCGCCTGGCTGCGCAACATGGCTGCCGACGACCGCATCGAGGTCCGGCTGGACACGGACTGGTTCGACGTGCGCGACCAGCTGCGCGCGGACAGCCCCGAGGCGCCGGTCGTCTACACCGGGCCGCTGGACCGCTACTTCGACTACGCCGAGGGCCGGCTGGGCTGGCGCACCCTCGACTTCGAACTGGAAGTGCTGCCCATCGGGGATTTCCAGGGCACACCGGTGATGAACTACAACGACCCCGACGTGCCCTACACCCGCATCCACGAGTTCCGTCACTTCCACACCGAGCGCGACTATCCGACCGACAAGACCGTGATCATGCGGGAGTACTCGCGCTTCGCCGAAGATGACGACGAGCCCTACTATCCGATCAACACCGAGGCCGACCGCGCCCTGTTGGCCGCGTACCGGGCCAGGGCGAAGTCGGAGACCGCGTCGTCGAAAGTCCTGTTCGGCGGGCGGCTGGGCACCTACCAGTACCTGGATATGCACATGGCCATCGCCAGCGCGTTGAACATGTACGACAACGTCCTCGCGCCGCACCTTCGTGACGGCGCATCCCTGACGGAAGCCCAGAACAGAGAGGAAGGCGCGCGCTGATGCGTGCCACGACGATGCAGAGCGACACGATGAGAAGGAGTGGCGCCTAAATGAGTGCCGTGAGCCTGCTGTCCCGAATCATCCTGCCCCGGCCGGGCGAACCGCTCGACGTCCGCAAGCTGTACCTCGAGGAGTCGACGACCAACGCCCGGCGCGCGCACGCGACCAGCCGCACCTCGCTGGAGATCGGCAAAGAGTCCGAGGTGTCGTTCGCCACCTACTTCAACGCGTTCCCGGCCAGCTACTGGCGTCGCTGGACGATCTGCACATCGGTGGTGTTGCGGGTGGAGTTGACCGGAACCGGGCGCGTCGACATGTACCGGACCAAAGCCACCGGGGTGCGGATCTCGGTGGAGGGCCGCCAATTCGTCGGCACCGAGGATCAGCCGGCCGTCGTCGAGATCGAGGTGCCGCTGAAGCCCTTCGAGGACGGCGGCTGGATCTGGTTCGACATCACCACCGACACCGCGGTCACCCTGCGCAGTGGCGGCTGGTATGCGACCGAGCCCGCTCCGGGCGTGGCCAACATCGCCGTCGGCATCCCCACGTTCAATCGCCCCGCCGACTGCGTCAACGCCCTGGCCGACCTCACCGCAGATCCGTTGGTGGACGCGGTGATCGGCGCGGTCATCGTGCCGGATCAGGGCGTCCGCAAGGTGCGCGATCACCCGGATTTCGCGGCAGCCTCGGCGGGCCTGGGCAGTCGGCTCTCCATTCACGACCAGCCCAACCTCGGCGGGTCCGGCGGTTACAGCCGGGTCATGTACGAAGCGCTGAAAAACACTGACTGCCAACAGATTTTGTTCATGGACGACGACATCCGCATCGAGCCGGACACGATCCTACGGGTGCTGGCGATGAACCGCTTCGCCAAGAAGCCGACGCTGATCGGCGGCCAGATGCTCAACCTGCAGGAGCCGTCACACCTGCACATCATGGGCGAGGTCGTCAACCAGTCGAACTTCATGTGGACCGCCGCGCCGCACGCCGAATACGACCACAACTTCGCCGAATTTCCGTTGAACGACAAGAACGATCGCAGCGCGCTGCTGCACCGGCGCATCGACGTCGACTTCAACGGGTGGTGGACGTGCATGATCCCCCGGCAGGTCGCCGAAGAACTCGGCCAGCCGCTGCCGCTGTTCATCAAATGGGACGACGCCGAATACGGTCTGCGCGCCGGCGAACACGGCTACCCGACGGTCACGCTGCCCGGCGCCGCGATCTGGCACATGGCCTGGAGCGACAAGGACGACGCCATCGACTGGCAGGCCTACTTCCACCTGCGCAACCGGCTGGTGGTCTCCGCGCTGCACTGGGATGGCGACATCACCGGCCTGGTCCGCAGCCACCTCAAGGCAACGCTGAAACACCTTGCCTGCCTGGAATATTCGACGGTCGCCATCCAGAACAAGGCCATCGACGACTTCCTCGCCGGCCCGGAGCACATCTTCTCGATCCTGGAATCGGCGCTGCCTGAAGTGCACCGGCTACGCAAGGAATACCCGGACGCCGTCGTGCTGCCGGCGGCCAGCGAGCTGCCCAAGCCGCTGTACCAGAGCAAGGCGATGAAGCCGCCGGTGAACCCGGTGTCGATCAGCTACCGGCTGGCCCGCGGCATCCTGCACAACATGACGAAGGCCGACACGGAGTCCCACAGCCGGCCCGAGTTCAACGTGCCGACCCAGGATGCGCGCTGGTTCCGGCTGTGCACGGTCGACGGCGTGACGGTCACGACGGCCGACGGCTGCGGCGTGGTCTACCGGCAGCGGGACCGGCGAAAGATGTTCTCGCTGTTGTTCAAATCGGTGCGCCGGCAGCGCCAGTTGCTCGCCCGGTTCGACGAGATGCGCCGGGTGTATCGCGACGCGCTGCCCGTGCTGTCCAGCAAGCAGAAGTGGGAGACGGCGCTGCTGCCCGCGCACGCCGAGCGCGAGAATGCCTGAACCGGCGCCCCCTACTGGGGAGGTGGCCGCGCTGGTGGCTGTGCAGTCGGCCCTGGGCGAGCGCCCCGGTGTGCTGACAACGGCGCGCGGTCTGTCCCATTTCGGCGAGCACAGCATCGGCTGGCTGGTCGTGGCGTCGGTCGGCGCGCTGCTGATGCCGAAGCGGCGTTTCGATTGGCTGGTGGCCGGGGCCGGCGCGTTCGCCGCCCATGCCGCCGCCGTGCTGGTCAAGCGGGTGGTGCGGCGCCAGCGGCCGCACGATCCGGCGGTGGTGGTGAACGTCGGCACGCCGAGCCGGCTGAGTTTCCCGTCGGCGCATGCCACCTCGACGACGGCCGCGGCCATCCTGATGGGGCGGGTCACCGGTCTGCCGCTGCCCGCCCTCCTGATTCCTCCGATGGCGTTGTCGCGGATGCTGCTGGGGGTGCACTATCCCAGCGACGTGGCCTGCGGCATCGCCCTCGGTGCCACCGTCGCGCGAATCGCCGTGCGGCTTGAAGGCCGGGCGCGGAAGGTCTGGGCGAATGAGTGAGGACGTGGTGACCGGCCCCTCGGACAACGTGGTGGTCGGGGTTATCAAGGCGATCCGCCCGCGGCAGTGGGTGAAGAACGTCCTGGTGCTGGCAGCGCCGGTGGCCGCGTTGGGCGGCCCGGTGCACTACAACTACGCCGACGTGCTGACCAAGGTGTCGGTGGCGTTCGTGGTGTTCTGCCTGGCGGCCTCGTCGATCTATCTGGTCAACGACGTGCGCGACGTCGATGCCGACCGCGAGCACCCCACCAAGAGGTTCCGCCCGATCGCCGCGGGCGTGGTGCCGGAGTGGCTGGCCTACACCCTGGCGGTGGTTCTCGGGGCGGGCTCGCTGGGGCTCGCCTGGTGGCTGACGCCGGACCTGGCGGTGGTGATGGCCGTCTACCTCGGCATGCAGCTTGCCTACTGTTTCGGTCTGAAACATCAAGCGGTGATGGACATCTGCATCGTGTCGTCGGCGTACCTGCTGCGCGCCATCGCCGGCGGCGCCGCCACCGGCATCCCGCTGTCGCAATGGTTCTTGCTGACCGCGGCATTCGCGTCGCTGTTCATGGTGGCGGGCAAGCGCTACGCCGAGCTGCAGGTCGCCGAGCGCACCGGCGCCGCCATTCGCAAGTCCCTGGAGAGCTACACCAGCACCTATCTGCGGTTCGTCTGGACCATGTCGGCCACCGCGGTGGTGCTCTGCTACGGGCTGTGGTCGTTCGAGCGTGACCGCCACTCGGGGTCATGGTTCGCGGTGTCGATGGTCCCGTTCACCATCGCGATCCTGCGCTACGCGGTCGACGTGGACGGCGGGCTGGCCGGCGAACCCGAAGACATCGCGCTGCGGGACCGGGTGCTGCAGCTGCTTTTTGTGGCGTGGATAGCGACGCTTGGAGCCGCCGTTGCCTTCGGTTAGCCCCGAACTGCAGGCCCTCAAAGCGCGCATGATGCGGAGCCGGCCGGTGACCAGGCGGGCCGGGTGGCCCATCTTTCCGTACACCACGATGGTGCGGGTCAGCCTGTGGATCGGCGTGGCGGTGGTGGCCGTCCTGTTCGGCTGGGGGAGTTGGCAGCGGCGGTGGATCGCCGACGACGGGCTGATCGTGTTGCGCACCGTGCGCAATCTGCTCGCCGGCAACGGACCGGTGTTCAACCAGGGCGAGCGGGTGGAGGCCAACACCTCCACGGCCTGGACCTACCTGATGTATGCCGGCAGCTGGGTCGGCGGCGCGCTGCGCATGGAGTACGTCGCGCTCGCGCTCGCCCTGACGCTCTCGGTGGTGGGCGTGACGCTGCTGATGCTGGGCGCCGCGCGGTTGTACGCGCCGAGCTTGCGGGGCCGCAAAGCCATCATGTTGCCCGCCGGGGCGCTGGTTTATATCGCGCTGCCGCCGGCGCGGGACTTCGCCACGTCCGGGCTGGAGAGCGGTTTGACGCTGGCCTATCTCGGACTGCTCTGGTGGATGATGGTCTGCTGGGCGCAGCCGGTGCGCAATCGCGCGGACAAGAAGGTGTTCGCCGGTGCGCTGGCGTTCGTGGCCGGGTTCAGCGTCCTGGTCCGGCCCGACCTGGCGCTGATGGGTGGGCTGGCGCTGATCATGATGCTGATCGCGGCACGGACGTGGCGCCGCCGGGTGCTGGTGGTGGTGGCCGGGGGATTCCTGCCGGTGGCCTACGAGATCTTCCGGATGGGCTATTACGGCCTGCTCGTCCCGGGGACCGCCCTGGCCAAGGACGCGGCCGGGGACAAGTGGTCGCAGGGGATGATCTACCTGTCGAACTTCAACGCGCCCTACGCGGTGTGGATCCCCCTGGTGCTGCTCGTGCCACTGGGCGTGCTGCTGTTCGCCGCCCGTCGACGGCCGTCATTCCTGCGTCCCGCGCTGGCGCCCAACTACGGGCGGCTGGCCCGCGCGGTGCACAGCCCGCCCGCGGTGGTGGCGTGGGTGCTGTTCAGCGGTCTGCTGCAGGCTCTCTACTGGATTCGGCAGGGCGGCGACTTCATGCACGCCCGGGTGCTGCTGGCGCCGCTGTTCTGTCTCCTGGCCCCGGTGGCCGTCATCCCGGTGGCCATCCCCGACGGCCAGGACTATTCGCGGGAGACCGGTAACTGGGTGGCCGGCGCCGCCGGCGCATTGTGGCTGGGCGTGGCCGGATGGGCGCTGTGGGCGGCGAATTCACCCGGG
The DNA here is from genome assembly GCF_010731775.1 of Mycobacterium mantenii. Lineage (NCBI taxonomy): Bacteria > Bacillati > Actinomycetota > Actinomycetes > Mycobacteriales > Mycobacteriaceae > Mycobacterium > Mycobacterium mantenii. The sequence continues at coordinate 4,824,439 of NZ_AP022590.1, forward strand.
ATGGGCGACGACGCCACCCACGTCACCTACACCGGGATCGTCGACGAACGCCGCTTCTATGCCCAGGCCACCGGTCACGCGCATCCGCTCACCGCAGCCGACTACCTGGGTTATCCGCGAATGGCGGCCATCCTGACCGCCCTCAACAACACTCCCGAAGGCGCGTTGCTGCTGCCGTCGGGCAATTACATCCAGTGGGATTTGGTGCCGCAGGCCCAGCCGGCGCAGGGCGACAAGTCCGCGCAAAAACCCCAGCATGCAGTGTTTTTCACCAATCTCGGCATGGTCGGCATGAACGTCGGGCTCGACGTCAGGGTGATCGATCAGATCGGTTTGGCGAATCCGCTTGCGCAACACACCGAACGGCTCAAGCACGGCCGCATCGGGCACGACAAGAACCTCTTCCCGGACTGGGTGATCGCCGACGGCCCCTGGGTGAAGGTGCCTCCGGGGATTCCGGGCTATCTGGACGCGCAGTGGGTCGCCGAGGCCGTCGCGGCGCTGCAATGCCCCGAGACGAAGGCGGTGCTCAGCTCGGTGCGCGCGCCGATGACCCCGCACCGATTCGTGTCCAACCTGGTGAACTCCTTCCAGTTCACCGGGTACCGGATTGACCGGGTGCCGCGCTACGAGTTGGCACGGTGTGGCCTGCCGATACCCCCGGAGGCCCCGCCCCCGCCGCGCGAGTAAGCGTCGCGCAGAAGAATTTTCGGCAGATGCCGCACGAATCACCGTCCGCGCGCCGCGAAAAAGTGGCAGCAACATCACAATTGGCCTCTCACCAGGCGCCAATGACGGTTAAGCACATGCGAAAACAACACCTTTTAGACACATGTTCAATTTGAAAACCGCTGGGAAGGAGGGCCGCTCGACGGTAGGTGCCGTCGCCTCGATGCGGCTGAACGATGCAAGGTGTGGTTGACTACACGGGCACTGCCGCGCTTGCGCGCAGGCAGTTCGACCCAATCAAGAAAGCGTCCGATCGGTGAACTGCGCCGAAAGGCCGCAAGAAGGATGAGGAAGCAAGGATGACGCTTGTCGACAGATTGCGCGGCGCCGTGGCGGGTATGCCGCGCCGGCTCGTCGTGGCGGCCGCGGGTGCGGCGCTGCTCTCGGGCCTGATTGGCGCCGTCGGAGGCTCGGCGACCGCCGGGGCCTTCTCGCGCCCGGGTCTGCCGGTGGAGTACCTGCAGGTTCCGTCCGCGGCAATGGGCCGCGACATCAAGATCCAGTTCCAGAGCGGTGGCCCGAACTCGCCTGCGTTGTACCTGCTCGACGGTATGCGTGCGCAGGACGACTTCAACGGCTGGGACATCAACACCCCGGCGTTCGAGTGGTACAACCAGTCCGGCATCTCGACGGTCATGCCGGTCGGCGGCCAGTCCAGCTTCTACTCCGACTGGTACAAGCCCGCCTGCGGCAAGGCCGGCTGCGTCACCTACAAGTGGGAGACCTTCCTGACCAGCGAGCTGCCCGCGTACCTGGAGAGCCAAAAGCAGGTCAAGCCGACCGGCAGCGCCGTGGTCGGCCTGTCGATGGCCGGATCGTCCGCGCTGATCCTGTCCGCCTACCACCCGCAGCAGTTCGTCTACGCCGGCTCGCTGTCGGCGCTGCTGGACCCGTCGCAGGGCATGGGCCCGTCGCTGATCGGCCTGGCCATGGGTGACGCCGGTGGCTACAAGACCGCCGACATGTGGGGTCCGAAGGACGACCCGGCGTGGGCGCGCAACGACCCGTCGCTGCAGGTCGGCAAGCTGGTCGCCAATAACACCCGCATCTGGGTGTACTGCGGTAACGGAAAGCCGTCCGACCTCGGTGGCGACAACCTGCCCGCGAAGTTCCTGGAGGGCTTCGTGCGGACCAGCAACCTGAAGTTCCAGGACGCCTACAACGGGGCCGGTGGCCACAACGCGGTGTGGAACTTCGACGCCAACGGCACCCACGACTGGCCCTACTGGGGCGCGCAGCTGCAGGCGATGAAGCCTGATTTGCAGTCGGTGCTGGGCGCCACCCCGGGTGCGGGTCCGGCCACGGCCGCCACCACCAACGCGGGCAACGGGCAGGGCACCTAACCACACCAAGCACGACGACTGGCGGCGGAAACCCCTCGGGGCTTCCGCCGCCAGTTGTTTGCGGCCCGTGTGACGTGTTTCACTACCCGGCGGTCGGGGGAACTACGGCGCTGGCTAATCTGCTGTCAGCGACTAGACGATGGAGGGTGGACATGACGGTCGTGCGGGGTGTGTCAGCGCTTCTACGGGTGTTCTGCGTAGCCGTGCTAGCGGTCGGGGCGGCGTTCGCGCTGCAGACCGCTGCAACCGTCGGCAAAGCCCGGGCGGCGGGCTACGAAAGCCTGATGGTTCCGTCGGCGGCCATGGGCCGCGACATTCCGGTGGCCTTCATGGCCGGTGGTCCGCACGCGGTCTACCTGCTCGACGCCTTCAACGCGGCCCCGGACGTGAGCAACTGGGTCACCGCCGGCAACGCGATGAACACGCTGGGCGGCAAGGGCGTCTCGGTGGTGGCCCCGGCCGGCGGCGCCTGGAGCATGTACACCAACTGGGAACAGGACGGCAGCAAGCAGTGGGACACGTTCCTGTCCAGCGAGCTGCCCGATTGGCTGGCCGCCAACAAGGGCCTGGCGCCCGGGGGGCACGCAGCCGTCGGTGCCTCGCAGGGCGGCTACGGCGCGATGGCGTTGGCCGCCTTCCACCCCGACCGCTTCGGCTTCGCCGGATCGCTGTCCGGGTTCCTCTACCCGTCGAGCACCAACTACAACGGCGCGATCCTGGCCGGCCTGCAGCAGTTCGGCGGCGTCGACGGCAACGGCATGTGGGGGGCCCCGCAGCTGGGCCGGTGGAAGTGGCACGACCCGTACGTGCACGCCTCGCTGCTGGCGCAGAACAACACCCGGGTGTGGGTGTGGAGCCCGACCAACATGGGTGGCGACGATGCCGCGATGATCGGTCAGGCCGGCGCGGCGATGGGCAGTTCCCGCGAGTTTTATCAGCAGTACCGCAGCAACGGCGGACACAACGGTCACTTCGACTTCCCCGGCGGCGGCGACAACGGCTGGGGCTCGTGGTCGGGGCAGCTCGGGGCGATGTCGGGCGACATCGTCGGCGCCATCCGCTAGCGGCGATCGCCGGCGCGGCGGAGCCGCGCGCAGTGGGTCGGCGCCATCTGCCCGCGGCTCGCTGCCCGAGGGGCCCAGCCGGCCGAGCCGGTAGCGTGTAGGGGGTGCAGCAGGGGTCGGGAGGGCCGCGTAGCTGCGATCCACCGACTCTGCTGGCAGGAGAACATGGCTAACAGCGCGCGGCGTAAGCGCCAACGCACCCTCGCTTGGATCGCCGCAGTGTCCGTCGCTGCCGTCGTCTTCCTGGGCATCTTGGCCGCGGTCACCCTGCTGCGCGGCCACCAGTCGCAGCCCAGCGCGGTGCCGCCCGGGGTGCTGCCGCCGTCGTCGACCACGACGCACCCGCACAAGCCGCGACCCGCCTCGCAAGACGCCTCGTGCCCTGACGTGCTGCTGGTCAACGTTCCCGGCACGTGGGAATCCGCGGTGCAGGACGACCCCGCCAACCCCGTCCAATTTCCCAATGCGTTGCTGCACAAGGTGACCGCGAGCATTATCCAGCAGTTCCCGTCGTCGCGGGTGCAGGAGTACACCACCCCGTACACCGCGCAGTTCCACAATCCGTTGAGCGGCGACACGCAAATGTCCTACAACGCCAGCCGGGCCGAGGGCACCCGCGCGACGGTTCAGGCGATGACCGACATGAACACCAAGTGCCCGCTGACCAGTTACGTGCTGATGGGCTTTTCGCAGGGCGCGGTGATCGCGGGTGACATCGCCAGCGACATCGGCAACGGCCGCGGGCCCGTCGACGAGGACCTGGTGTTGGGTGTGACGTTGATCGCTGACGGTCGTCGTCAGATGGGCGTCGGCAACGACATCGGGCCCAACCCGCCGGGGCAGGGCGCCGAGGTCACGTTGCACGAGGTGCCCATTCTGTCCGGGATGGGTCTGACCATGACCGGTGCGCGCCCGGGGGGGTTCGGCGACCTCAACGCCAGGACCAATGAGATCTGCGCGCCGGGCGACCTCATCTGCGCCGCGCCGGAGGAGGCGTTCAGCATCGCCAACCTGCCGACCACACTGAACACCTTGGCCGGCGGCGCGGGCCAGCCCGTCCACGCCCTCTACGCCACGACGCAGTGCTGGAGCATCGACGGGGCGCCGGCGACCGACTGGACGTTGAACTGGGCTCACGGTCTTATCGCGAATGCGCCACAACCAAAGCACGGATGATCTCCGGCGGTGGGACACAAGCGTCAGGTGGCGGTCGCCGACGTCGATCAGCGGTACCTTGTGATTTGGTCTGCCGTAGGCAGCCCCGTAACATTAAGAGGAATTTAAGAGCTATCGGACCTTTGTCGCGCACCCGTCGGGTCGGTCGGGGACTGGCACATGGCCGGCGTACCCCAGCGGGTGCCGTGCGAGGTCCGGTGTACGCGTAGACATGTAACCGTCGGCATAGCCGGCTTGAGAACGAAGTTGTCGGCGGAGCCGACCTAGGAACAAGGTGTCGGCCGGGCCGACCGAAAACAGGTGTGACAGGAGAGCGGCATGGTGTACCACAACCCGTTCATCGTGAATGGAAAGATCAAGTTCCCGGACAACACGAACTTGGTCAAGCACGTTGAGAAGTGGGCGAGGGTTCGCGGCGACAAGCTCGCCTACCGGTTCCTGGACTTCTCCACCGAACGCGACGGCGTCGCCTGCGACATCTCCTGGTCGGAGTTCAGCGCCCGCAACCGCGCCGTGGGCGCCCGCCTGCAGCAAGTCACCCAGCCCGAGGACCGCATCGCGGTGCTCTGCCCGCAGAACCTGGACTACCTCGTGGCGCTCTTCGGCGCGCTGTACGCCGGCCGGATCGCGGTGCCGCTGTTCGACCCGGGCGAGCCGGGCCACGTCGGCCGCCTGCACGCCGTGCTCGACGACTGCACCCCGTCGACGATCCTGACCACCACCGAGGCCGCCGAGGGCGTCCGCAAGTTCATCCGCGCCCGCGCGGCCAAGGAACGTCCCCGCATCATCGCCGTCGACGCGGTGCCCAACGAGGTCGCGTCCACCTGGGTGCCGCCCGAGGCCGACGAGAACACCATCGCCTACCTGCAGTACACCTCCGGGTCCACCCGCACCCCGACCGGCGTGCAGATCACCCACCTCAACCTGCCCACCAACGTGTTGCAGGTGCTCAATGGGCTCGAGGGCAAAGAGGCCGACCGCGGCCTGTCCTGGCTGCCGTTCTTCCACGACATGGGGCTGATCACCGCGCTGCTGTCACCGGTGATCGGCCACAACTTCACCTTCATGACGCCGGCCGCCTTCGTGCGCCGGCCCGGCCGGTGGATCCGCGAGATGGCGCGCAAGCCCGACGACGCCCCGGACTGCGAGGTCATCACCGTGGCGCCGAACTTCGCGTTCGAGCATGCCGCGGTCCGCGGTGTGCCCAAGGAGGGCGAGCCGCCGCTGGATCTGAGCAACGTCAAGGCGATCCTGAACGGCAGCGAGCCGGTGTCCCCGGCGTCGATGCGCAAGTTCTACGAGGCGTTCTCGCCCTACGGTCTGCGGGAGACCGCGATCAAGCCCTCCTACGGTCTGGCCGAGGCGACGCTGTTCGTCTCCACCACGCCGATGGACGAGGCGCCCACGGTCATCCACGTCGACCGTGACGAGCTGAACAAGCAGCGCTTCGTCGAGGTGCCCGCCGATTCGCCCAAGGCTGTGCCCCAGGTGTCCGCCGGCATCATCGGCGTCGACGAGTGGGCCGTCATCGTCGACCCGGAGACCGCCAGCGAGCTGCCCGACGGTCAGATCGGCGAGATCTGGCTGCACGGAAACAACCTGGGCACCGGCTACTGGGGCAAGGAAGAAGAGACCAACGACATCTTCCGCAACATCCTCAAGTCGCGGATAAGCCAGTCGCACGCCGAGGGCGCCCCCGACGACGGCATGTGGGTCAAGACCGGCGACTACGGCACCTACCACAAGGGCCACCTCTATATCGCGGGCCGCATCAAGGACCTGGTCATCATCGACGGCCGCAACCACTACCCGCAGGACCTCGAGTACTCGGCGCAGGAAGCCAGCAAGGCGCTGCGCACCGGTTACGTCGCGGCCTTCTCGGTGCCGGCCAACCAGCTGCCCAAGGAAGTGTTCGACAACCCGCACGCCGGCATCAAGTACGACCCCGATGACGGCTCCGAGCAGCTGGTGATCGTCGCCGAACGCGCGGCCGGCTCGCACAAGCTGGACTACCAGCCGATCGCCGACGACATCCGGGCCGCGATCGCGGTGCGCCACGGCGTGACGGTCCGCGACTTACTGCTGGTGCAGTCGGGGACCATCCCGCGCACCTCCAGCGGCAAGATCGGGCACCGCGCCTGCCGGGCCGCCTACCTCGACGGCAGTCTGCGAAGCGGCGTCGGTTCCCCGACGGCCTTCGCCAGCGCCACCGACTGAATCCCTTAGGACCATGGCTGACACTGAGCATCCCGAAAACGACACCCCGGGCCCTGACGGGGAGGTGCCCGCCAAGAAAATGGACATGACCGTCCCCGAGATGCGCCAGTGGCTGCGCAACTGGGTGGGCCGGGCCGTCGGGAAATCACCCGACGACATCGACGAGTCGGTGCCGATGGTCGAGCTGGGCTTGGCGTCGCGCGATGCCGTGGCGATGGCCGCCGACATCGAGGACATGACCGGTGTGACCCTGTCGGTCGCGGTCGCGTTCCAGCACCCGACCATCGAGTCGCTGGCCACCCGCATCATCGAGGGCGAACCCGAACGCCCCGATGACGGCCTCGACGGCGCCGACTGGAGCCGCACCGGCCCGGCCGAGCGCGTCGACATCGCGATTGTGGGCCTGTCGACGCGGCTGCCGGGCGACATGAACTCCCCGGAGGAGACCTGGCTGGCCCTGATGGAGGGCCGCGACGCCATCAGCGACCTGCCCGAGGGCCGGTGGTCGGAGTTCCTGGAAGAGCCGCGGATCGCCGCGCGGGTCGCGACGGCACGCACGCGCGGCGGCTATCTGAAGGACGTCAAGGGCTTCGACTCGGAGTTCTTCGCCGTCGCCAAGACCGAAGCCGACAACATCGACCCGCAGCAGCGGATGGCGCTGGAGCTCACGTGGGAGGCGCTCGAGCACGCCCGGATTCCGGCGTCGAGCCTGCGCGGCGAGGCCGTCGGCGTGTACGTCGGCTTCTCCAACAACGACTACCAATTCCTGGCGGTCTCCGACCCGTCGGTCGCGCACCCCTATGCGATCACCGGCACCGCCACCTCGATCATCGCCAACCGGGTGTCCTACTTCTACGACTTCCGCGGCCCGTCGGTGGCGCTGGACACCGCCTGCTCGAGCTCGCTGGTGGCGACGCATCAGGCGGTGCAGGCGCTGCGTAACGGCGAATGTGACGTGGCCGTCGCCGGTGGCGTCAACGCGTTACTCACGCCGTTGGTGACGCTCGGTTTCGACGAGATCGGCGCGGTGCTGGCCCCCGACGGCCGGATCAAGTCGTTCTCGTCGGACGCCGACGGCTATACCCGCTCCGAGGGTGGCGGCATGTTCGTGCTCAAGCGGGTCGACGACGCCCGTCGCGACGGCGACCAGATCCTGGCCGTCATCGCCGGCAGCGCGGTCAACCACGACGGCCGGTCCAACGGGCTGATCGCCCCCAACCAGGACGCCCAGGCCGAGGTGCTGCGCCGGGCGTACAAGGACGCCGGCATCGATCCGCGCACCGTGGACTACATCGAGGCGCACGGCACCGGCACGGTCCTGGGTGACCCGATCGAGGCCGAGGCGCTGGGCCGGGTCGTCGGCCGGGGCCGGCCCGCCGATCGTCCGGCGCTGCTGGGTGCGGTGAAAACCAATGTGGGACACCTGGAGTCGGCCGCCGGAGCGGCGAGCCTGGCCAAGGTGGTGCTGGCGTTGCAGCACGACAAGCTGCCGCCGTCGATCAACTTCGCCGGCCCCAGCCCCTACATCGACTTCGACGGCATGCGCCTGAAAGTCATTGACAGCGCGAGCGATTGGCCGCGCTACGGCGGCTACGCGCTGGCCGGGGTGTCCAGCTTCGGCTTCGGTGGCGCCAACGCCCACCTGGTGGTGCGCGAGGTGCTGCCCCGTGACGTCGTCGAGCGCGAAGCCGAGCCGCAGCCCGCCGCCGCCCCGACCGCCGACGCGGCCGAGGCGCCCACGATGGAAAGCCACTCGCTGCGGTTCGACGATTTCGGCAACATCATCCCCGACGCCTCCGAGGTGGAGGAGGAAGAATACGAGCTGCCGGGCGTGACCGACGAGGCGCTGCGCCTCAAGGAGATCGCGCTGGAAGAGCTTGCCGCGCAAGAGGAGTCGGAGCCGACCAAGCCGCTGATCCCGCTCGCGGTGTCGGCGTTCCTGACGTCGCGCAAGAGGGCCGCCGCCGCCGAGCTCGCGGACTGGATGGAAACCCCGGAAGGCCGGGCGTCGTCGCTGGAATCGATCGGCCGGGCGCTGTCGCGGCGCAACCACGGCCGCTCGCGTGCGGTGGTGCTGGCCCACGACCACGACGAGGCCGTCAAGGGCCTGCGGGCGATCGCCGAGGGCAAGCAGCGACCCAACGTGTTCAGCACCGACGGGCCGGTGACCAGCGGACCGGTCTGGGCGATGGCCGGTTTCGGTGCGCAGCACCGCAAGATGGGCAAGAACCTGTACCTGCGCAACGAGGTCTTCGCCGAGTGGATCGAGAAGGTCGACGCGCTGATCCAGGACGAGCGGGGCTACTCGATTCTCGAGCTGATCCTCGACGACTCGCAGGACTACGGCATCGAGACCAGCAACGTCGTCATCTTCGCGATCCAGATCGCCCTGGGCGAGTTGCTCAAGCACCATGGCGCCAAACCCGCTGCGGTGGTTGGCCAGTCGCTCGGGGAGCCCGCGTCGGCCTACTTCGCCGGCGGCCTGTCGCTGGCGGATGCGGCCCGCGTGATCGCCTCGCGCTCACACCTGATGGGCGAGGGCGAGGCGATGCTGTTCGGCGAGTACATCCGGTTCATGGCGCTCGTCGAGTACTCCGCCGACGAGCTCAAGACGGTGTTCGCCGACTTCCCCGGCCTAGAGGTGTGCGTCTACGCCGCACCCAGCCAGACCGTCATCGGCGGCCCGCCCGAGCAGATCGACGCGATCGTCGCCCGGGCGGAAGCCGAGGGCCGGTTCGCCCGTAAGCTGCAGACCAAGGGCGCCGGCCACACCTCGCAGATGGATCCGCTGCTCGGTGAGTTCTCCGCCGAGCTGCAGGGGATCCACCCGCTGAGCCCGAACGTCGGCATCTTCTCGACCGTGCACGAGGGGACTTACATCAAGCCCGGTGGCGAGCCGATCCACGATGTCGCCTACTGGGTCAAGGGCATGCGGCATTCGGTGTACTTCACCCATGGCGTCCGCAACGCCGTCGACAGCGGCCACACCACCTTCCTGGAACTCGCGCCCAACCCGGTGGCGCTGATGCAGATCGGCCTCACCACCGCCGCCGCGGGTCTTCATGACGCTCAACTGATTCCGACGCTGGCCCGCAAGCAGGACGACGTCGAGTCGATGATCTCGGCCATGGCCCAGCTCTACGTCCACGGTCACGACCTGGACATCCGCACCCTGTTCACCCGTGCGCAAGGCCCCGAGGACTACGCGAACATCCCGCCGACCCGGTTCAAGCGCAAAGAGCACTGGCTGGACGTGCACTTCTCCGGCGACGGCTCGGTGATCATGCCCGGGACGCATGTTGCGCTGCCGGATGGTCGCCACGTCTGGGAGTTCGCCCCGCGCAACGGCGAGACGGACCTGGCCGCGCTGGTGAAATCCGCTGCGACACAAGTTCTTTCGGATGCACAGCTGGTGGCGTCCGAGCAGCGCGCGGTGCCCGGCGCGGGCGCCCGGCTGGTGACGACGATGACCCGGCACCCGGGTGGCGCGTCGATTCAGGTGCACGCCCGTATCGACGAGTCCTTCACCCTGGTCTACGACGCGCTGGTGGCACGGGCCGGTCAGAGTGTCGCCGCATTGCCGGCCGCGGTGGGCGCCGGCGCGACGATCACCGCCCCGGCCACGATCGCCGCGGTCGAGGCTTCCCAGGCGCCGGCCGAGGAGGCCGACGCCGAGACGCTGTCGGACAGCCTGACCAACCGCTACCTGCCGTCCAGCGTGGGCCGGTGGACACCGGATTCCGGCGAGACCATCGGCGAGAGGCTGGGCTTGATCGTCTCGGCGGCAATGGGTTACGAGCCCGAGGACCTGCCGTGGGAGGTGCCGCTGATCGAGCTCGGCCTGGACTCGCTGATGGCGGTGCGGATCAAGAACCGCGTCGAATACGACTTCGACCTGCCGCCGATCCAGCTGACGGCCGTGCGCGACGCCAACCTGTACGCCGTCGAGAAGCTGATCGAGTATGCGATCGAGCACCGCGACGAGGTCGAGCAGCTGCACGAGCACCAGAAGACGCAGACGCCCGAGGAGATCGCCCGGGAGCAGGCCCAGTTGCTCAGCGGGGCGACGCCGACCTCGGCCGCGGCACCCGCACCGGACCCGCAGGCCGAGCCCGAGACTCAGCCGGCCCCGCCCTCCTCGGACGCGCCGATCCCGCCGCCGCCGACGGATCCGTCCGGCCCGAAGGGCGCGGTGACCAACGGCGCGAAGCCGGATCTCGCGGGCGCGCTCAGCCAGGAAGCGGTGGCCAAGGCGCTGAACTCCGATGTGCCGCCGCGTGATGCGGCCGAGCGGGTCACCTTCGCCACCTGGGCGATCGTCACGGGCAAGTCGCCGGGCGGCATCTTCAACCCGCTGCCCAAGCTCGACGAGGACACCGCGGCCAAGATGGCGCAGCGGCTCTCCGAGCGCGCCGAGGGCGACATCAGCGCCCAGGACGTCCTGTCGTCGGAGACCATCGAGGAGCTGGCCGAAAAGGTCCGCCAGTACCTCGAGGCCGGTCAGATCGACGGCTTCGTCCGCACCCTGCGGGCCCCGCAGAACGAGTCGCAGATACCGGTGTTCGTGTTCCACCCGGCCGGCGGTTCGACCGTGGTCTACGAGCCGCTGCTGAACCGGCTGCCCGCGGACACGCCGATGTACGGGTTCGAGCGCGTGGAGGGCACCGTGCAGGAGCGGGCCGCCCAGTACGTGCCGAAGCTGCTGGAGATGAACGAGGGCAAGCCGTTCATCCTGGCCGGGTGGTCGCTCGGCGGCGCGCTGGCGTACGCGTGCGCGATCGGGCTGAAGCGGGCCGGCGCCGACGTGCGCTTCGTCGGGATGATCGACACGGTGCGCGCCGGCGAGGAGATTCCGCAGACCCGGGAGGAGACCCGCAAGCGCTGGGACCGGTACGCGAAGTTCGCCGAGCGCACCTTCAACGTCGAGATCCCCGCGATCCCCTACGAGCAGCTCGAAGAGCTCGACGACGAGGGGCAGGTCAAGTTCGTGCTGGACATCGTCCAGCAGAGCGGTGTGCAGATTCCGGGTGGCATCGTCGAGCACCAGCGGACGTCCTACCTGGACAACCGGGCGCTCGAGACCGTCCAGATCGAGCCGTACGACGGCCACGTCACCCTGTACATGGCCGACCGCTACCACGACGACGTCGTCGAGTTCGAGCCGCGGTATGCGATCCGCAAGCCCGACGGCGGCTGGGGCGAGTACGTGGCTGACCTCGAGGTGGTGCCGATCGGTGGCGAACACATCCAGGCCATCGACGAACCGATCATCGGCAAGGTGGGTGCTCACCTCGCGGACGTGCTGAATAAGGTGGAGGCGGAAACCAGTCAGACGAGTGAGGTGGGCAAGTAGTGACGGAGACCGTGCCAGCTTCGGGGGTAGCTCCCATCCAGCACACCACCGCCGAGAAGCTGGCCGAGCTCTACGCTCGCCTGGAACTGGCCAAAGAGCCCGGCGGCGAGAAGGCCGTCGCCAAGCGCGATAAGAAGGGCATCCCGAGCGCACGCGCCCGGGTGCAGGCGCTGGTCGATCCGGGCACCTTCCTGGAGACCGGGGCGCTGGCCAAGACCCCGAACGACCCGAACGCGCTCTACGGCGACGGGTGCGTCACCGGGCACGCCATGATCGACGGCCGGCCGGTCGGGGTGTTCTCCCACGACCAGACGGTGTTCCAGGGCACCGTCGGTGAGATGTTCGGCCGCAAGGTGGCCAGGCTGATGGAATGGTGCGCCATGGTTGGCTGCCCGATCATCGGCATCCAGGACTCCGGTGGTGCCCGCATCCAGGACGCGGTCACCTCGCTGGCGTGGTACGCCGAGCTGGGCCGCCGCCACGAGGCGCTGTCCGGGCTGGTGCCGCAGATCTCCCTCATCTTCGGGAAATGCGCTGGGGGAGCGGTGTATTCGCCGATCCAGGACGACCTGCTGGTCTCGGTGCGTGACCAGGGGTACTTCTTCGTCACCGGGCCCGACGTGATCCGAGAGGTCACCGGCGAAGACGTCACCCTCGACGAGCTCGGCGGCTCCGATGCGCAGGCCCGCAACGGCAACATCCATCAGGTGGTCGACTCCGAGGCCGAGGCGTTCCAGTACGTGCGCGACTTCCTGTCGTTTCTGCCGTCGAGCGCCGTCAGCGAGCCGCCGATCGTCAACCCCGGCCTCGAGCCGGAGACCACCCCGACCGATCTGGAGCTCGACTCGATCGTGCCGGACTCGGACAACATGGCCTACGACATGCACGAGATCCTGCTGCGGATCTTCGACGACGGCGACTTCCTCGACGTCGCCGCGCAACACGGGCCGGCCATCATCACCGGATTCGCCCGGGTCGACGGACGCCCGGTGGGCGTCATCGCCAACCAGCCCATGTACTTGTCCGGGTCGATCGACAACGAGGCCTCCGATAAGGCGGCGCGGTTCATCCGGTTCTGCGACGCGTTCAACATCCCGCTGGTCTTCGTGGTGGACACCCCGGGCTTCCTGCCGGGCGCCGAGCAGGAGAAGAACGGCATCATCAAGCGCGGCGGCCGGTTCCTGTACTCGGTGGTCGAGGCCGACGTGCCGAAGGTGACCATCACGGTCCGCAAGTCGTACGGCGGCGCCTACGCGGTGATGGGGTCGCGGCAGTTGACCGCCGACTTCAACTTCGCCTGGCCGACCGCGCGCATCGCGGTGATCGGCGCTGAGGGGGCCGCGCAGCTGCTGATGAAGCGGTTCCCGGACCCGACCACGCCCGAGGCGCAGCAGATCAAGAAGGACTTCATCGAGGGCTACAACCTAAACATGGCGATCCCGTGGACCGCCGCCGAACGCGGATTCATCGACGCGGTCATCGACCCGCACGAGACCCGGCTGCTGCTGCGCAAGTCCATGAAGCTGTTGCGGGACAAGCAGTTGTGGTTCCGCACGGCACGCAAGCACGGGCTCATCCCGATCTAGTCCTCTTGCCGGCGCGGGGGCCGCGTCTTTCCAGGCAATAGGTGACTCCGCAAAAGTGCTAGCGCATGCGCTAACGCATGTCGAAGTGGCGCTTGTGATTTCGCAACCACCGTACCGACGGCTAGAGCCGCAGCGCGCCGTCGAGCAGTTCGTCGAAGCGCTCCAGCGCCTTGTCGGAGTCGGCGTCGATACCGCGCAGCGCCCCTCGATCGGCGAGATAGCGCTGCGCGTGCAGCCGGGCCACCAGTGCCTTGCGTTCACCGCCCCGGATGGCCCGCTCCCAGGCGGCCTGCTCGATGAGTAGCGCGCCGGCGTAGACGTCGCCCATGAATTGGGCCAGCGGGAACAGCCGCGCCTCGGCCGTCTCCCTGTCGAGCTTGGTCCACGCGGTGATCGCGGCGTCCAGATCCTCGATCCGGCCGGCGACCAGCCGGGTGGCTTCGTCGTCGTCGGCGACCGACACCGCGTCGCGCAACCGCGCCAGCAGCGACTCGTGCGCGCGGGTCTGCTCGATCCCGCGTCGCACATCCAGACACAGAATGTTGTCCGGCCCCTCCCAGATCGTGTTCACCTGCGCGTCGCGCAGCAGCCGCGCCACCGGCCAGGTCTCGACATAGCCGTTGCCGCCGTGGATTTCGATCGCATCCGAGGCCGCGGTGATCCCCAGCCGGCACACCCTGAGTTTGGTGACGGGCACGGCGATGCGTTGCCGCATGGGACGCGGCTGGCGATGGTTGGTGGCGCCGGTGCCGTCGAACACCAACGCCGCGGCGGCCTCAACGTCGACGATCATCTCGGCGAGTTTCCGCCGCATCAGCGGTTTGTCGATGAGAGCTTCGCCGAAGGCCCGGCGTTGGCGGGCATAACACACCGATTCGACCAGGGCGCGACGCGCATTGCCGAGCGCGAACAAGGCGATGCCCAGGCGCGCGGCGTTGGTCAGCTCCATCATGCGGCCCAGCCCCTTGCCGTCCGACGGTCCCGCGGCGGCGTCGGTGGGCTCGCCGGACAGCAGAAACGCTTCGGCATCGACGAATTCGACCTCGCCCGAGGCCACGGAGCGGGTGCCGAGCTTGTCCTTGAGCCGCCGGACCCGCACCCCGTTGCGCGAGCCGTCGCGGCGGGTGCGCAGCACCAGGAAGTTGGCGACGCCCCGCGAAGAGTCCGGTGCGCCTTCGGGTTTGGCCAGGACGACGAACGCCTCCCCGGCGCAGTTGGACGCAAACCACTTGAAGCCGTTCAACAACCACGCGTCACCATGCCGCGTGGCCGTCGTCTCCAGCGCGCCCAGATCGGAGCCGCCCGTGCGTTCGGTCAACAGCTGCGCCGTCTCGCCGGCCCACTCACCGGAGGCGAATTTGGCCAGCACATGCTCGGCCACATCGGGCGGTGCGTACGCGGCCACCAGCGACTGGACCATGCCGCCGCCGGTGCCCAACGCGCAACCCATCCCGATATCGGCTTGGTTGAGCAGGTAATTCGACGCGAACATGGTGAGCGACGAGCTCATCTTCGCCCCGCGTGCCTCGGTGCGCAGCGCCTGTTGGGCATCCAGGACCGCGCGCTTGGACTGTGTGAAGGAGGTCGGCATGACCACCTCGCTGATGTCATGACCCCACCGGTCGTAGCGCTGCAGCCGGGGCGGGTTGCGATCCGTCTCCTCGGCCCACCGCGCCACCGGACCGCCCATCAATTCACCGATGCGCGTCAAGTGGCGTTCGGCCAGCGGCAGTTCCTCGGGCTTAAGGTAATAGGCCATGGTGAACTGCAGCGTGGGATCGATCAGGTACCAGTTGAGCCCGACGGCCCCGCGGTAGTTCTCCGTCGCGTAGCGCTGCGATTTCTCGTCGGTGGAAAACGGCAGCCGGTCCACCGCCTCTGCGGCGTAGTCGCTCATGGGTGAGACGCTACGCGCCGAGCCGATCGTCAGGCAGTGGCCCGCAGCGGGCGGCGCCGGCGATTCGGGCCCGGCCCGGATCGGGCGCCCGCCTCGGCGCGCCGGGCCAGCGCCTTGGGGTTGATGATCACAACGGTCTTGCCTTCCAACAGGATCCAGCCCCGAGTGGCGAAATTGCGCAACGCCCTGTTCACCGAAACCCGGTCCGCGCCCACGAGTTGGGCCATCTCGTCCTGGCTGAGCTCGAGTGCGAGCCGCAGCACGTCGCCCTCGCGGGTGCCGAACCGCTCGCCCAACACCAGCAGCTGACGGGCAACGCGCGCGGTGACATCGCTGGAAACCAGTTCGACGAGTTGTCGTTCGCTGTGCTGCACCTGCCGGGTCATCGTGCGCAGCAGCTGTTCGGCGATGGCCGGCTGTTGTGCCATCAGTGCGCGCAGTGCGGCGCGGTCCAGCGACATCGCCCGCACATCGGTGATCGCGGTGGCGGTGCACGCGCGGGGACCGGGATCGAACACCGCCAGCTCGCCGAAGATGTCCGCGGGGCCGATGATCGCCCGGAGGCTGCAGCGCCCGGCGGGCCCGCGATAGCTGATCTTCACCGCCCCTTCGACGATCAGATAGACGCGATCACCGGGCTCGCCCTGGCTGAAAATTGTTTCGCCGGACTTGAATTCGGAGGTGCGTACCTGAACGTGGTCCGCACCGCGGCCGGATGCAGTGGTCACGAATCCCCCTCGGTCAGGGCGCTTCGGCGGTCAGGAAAACCAGCCGGAAATTGCCGATCTGGACTACGTCGCCGTTGGCCAGCACCGCGGAATCGACGGTGGCGCGGTTGACGTAGGTGCCGTTGAGGCTGCCGCGATCGACGACGCGGAATTCGCCGTTCTCGGTGCGGAATTCGGCGTGCCTGCGGCTGACCGTGATGTCGTCGAGGAAGATTTCGCTGGCGGGATGCCGCCCGGCGTTCATGACCGGCTGGTTCAACACGAATGTCGCCCCGACGTTGGGACCCCGCTTCACCACGAGCATGGCCGAGCCGCGAGTCAGCGTCGCCGCCGCTTCGACTACGGCCGACGAGCTGTCGATCTCATCGCGGGCATCGGCACGCAGCGACTCGATATCGCCGGTGGCATCATCCGCCGCGGCTCGCTGCTGGCTTGTGTTTTCCTGTGGTAATGACACCGCTGCCCTTCACGTCCTTGGAAACCCATCGCATCATCCGACTCGAGCGCCAAAACAGGGCCGGAAGTCCCCGCTTTGTCCGCGGCGGGCAGTGGCGGCGGCGTGCGGGCGGGGGCTAGGAGTTGACCGGCACCACGAACTCAGAGGTATAGAACTCCGCCGGATTCTGCGAGTTTGCATTCGCCCGTTCGATAATCACCCAAACACCGGTCGTGCCCGGCCGAATGGTGTCGGCCACGGTCGCAGTCCCGTTTCCGGCGCCGTCGGTGACCATGTCGGTAAAGGCGGTTCCCGGGTCCCCGGGCCCACAGGTCGACGACGACGGGCGGGGTTCTTCGATGAGGCCGACGTCGAAATGCGTGCCCGGTTCGGGCCCGTCGACCAGATGCACGTCGGCGACGGCCCGGGCTCCGCTCGTGCGCACGACGGCCGAACCGGTGCCGAGCATCGGGCTGGGCACCTTGGGCGCGATGCTGACCTTGCTGAAATCGCAACGCCGCAGGTAGTTGTCGAATACGACGGTGGTGCCGCCGCCCTCGGCGGTGGCCGTGCCGATGGCCGAAGTCACGACCGGGGCGATCAGCACCGTGACCGCGGCCGTGCAGGTTCCCAGGCGTGTCAGCGTGTGCATGGGGCCACCCTTTTCCGTCATGTGAACGGGATCACAGCGAAAAAAGAGTATTGACCCGAAATTGGCGGAATTAAACCTTTGACCGGTAATTACTGCACCGTTAATTCATTGCGTTATTCGACCGGTGAATAATGACGGCGCAAAGCCATTTCCCGGCACCGCGTTTTTGCTCAAGGCTTGATGCGGATCGGCCCGGGCGACCACCAGCCGGTGCGGGTGGCGGTGCCCAGGTCGAGCTGCGCCGGCTGCGCGTCGGCGATGGTGTCGAACTTGCGCAGTGATCCCCAGTCGCGGCCCCAGTCGTGGGACAGGTAGGTCGACATCACGTGGGCCCGCAGCAACAGGTCGGTGATGCCCAGCAGGCCGCCGTTGACGCCGTCCTGCCAGGTGTCGGTGTCCTGCTTCTTGGCGTTGTAATCCGGGGTGATGCGGAACTGCGGGATCTCGGTGACGCCGTTGACGTGCAGCATCGGCTGCTGGCACGGGAACGCCAGCCCGACCGCCCAGTCCATCAGCACCGGGCGTTTGGAACCGATGTATTCCTGCAGGGAGCGCAGCTCAGGCACCCGCGGCGGGGTCAGCGCGATCCAGTCGTCCGGTGTCAGCGACAGGTCCTCGGCGACCACCCGCACCGCGACCGCGTCGGCGGGCATCTGCGAGCGGGCGAAGCGCAGGTTCCGCCACACCTTGGGTTGCTCGCCGTACAGGTCGTAGGGCACCAGGCGGCCGGCCGGCTGCACGGAGCCGTCGGGGCCGGGCCTGCCGAATTCCAGTTCCACGGTCTGCCCGTTGGTGTGGTGGTGCAGGATGCTGTTGCCGGCGATCGTGCCCGCGGCGGTCACCACCACCAGCGGATGCCCGGCGTCGGGCTTCGGCAGTTGATACCAGGCCGAGGTCAGCCGGCTCTGCTGTTGCGCGCCGGTGGTGTAGCTGCCGGCCAGCGGGACACGCGCGGGGTCCAGGCCGTAGGGCAGCGGCACGGTCGACCGGTTGACGCCCGGCGTCGTCAGCTTGAGTGGGGCGTCCCAGTCGTAGTCGGTGCCGGGCTGCGGCACCGCCGTCTCCTTGACCGACTCGGCGAGCGTGCGATCCGGTACACCGTTGGGCGTGAATCCCGTCGGGTTGACGCCGCCCAACGGGCCCAGGGGGCCGAAGTTGTCCGGCAGGGGCGCCATGAAGCCGACGTTGCTGTCCGGCTCGACGAGCACGTCGTCGGCCAGCCCGCAACCGCCGCTGAACTCTCGCAGGTTGTCCCAGGCGTTCGAGTAGGTGGGGTACTGACGAACGATGCCGGCCACCATCGACGCGATGAACACGAGCGCCATGAAGCCGGCCGCAACGGGTATGGGCGCCGCCGTCAGCACCCGCGCCAGTCGTCCTTCGCCGCGGGTCCTGGACGCGAAGTGCAGATACACCGCCCACAGCGCGGTAATCGCGAAGAACGCGAAAAAGATTGTGCTGATGGTGATTCCGCCGATTTTCGGCATTGAGCTGTTGAACGGTACGCCGTAGCTGGAGACGTACCACCAGCCGTTCGTGGTGGCGAAACACAGCGCCAGCACGAAGAACAGCGCCGCCAGGAACGCCATGCGGTTGCGCGACCAGCGCAAGATCTCGTGCGACACCAGCACCGTCGTCAGCGCGGCCATCGCCGCGCCCACCGCGGCGAACAAGCCGAAGTGGTGCACCCACTTGGTGGGGGTGAACATCAGGAAGAACATCGTGCCGAAGATGACGCCCATCAGCCGCCAGGCCGGCCCGCGCGCCACACCGGGAACCCGCTTGCGCCGCAACATGATGAAGACGGCCGTGAAGAGGCACAGCGCGGTGAGCAGGAAGCCGAAGCGTCGCGACAGCGAGCCGTCGACGGTGGGAAGAATCAGGTAGTAGTAGCGCAGGTTCTCGGTGTACCAGGCCTGACTGGGGCCGATCGAGGTGCGAATCCTGGTGGCTTCCAACACCGTTGACAGTGTCTGATCGGCGAACACCACGGTCAGGATCACCGTGCCGGCGGCCAGCATCGGCGCCACCAGCGGCCAGGTACCGACCAGGCGATGCCGGCGGACCAGAATGCGCAGGATCGGGCGTCCACCGGCGATCAACGCCGCGACGGCGATCAACCCGGTGGGCTGGACGCCGAGCGTGAAGGCCGCGGTGATGACCGCCAGCGCCGCGGGCGTCAGCCGGCTGTAACGCATGGACCGCTCGATCAGCACGTAGGTGATCAGCGAGCCGACGGCGATGATGGGTTCGGGGCGCAGGCCGTTGTCGAACGGCATCCAGGCGGTCAACAGGACCATGCCCGCCGCCCAATTCGCCGCCCTGCTGCGGGCGACCGCGGGCCCCAACCGGGGCAGCACCTCGCGCGAGAGCAGCAGCCAGCACACGATCCCGGCGATCAAGTCCGGCAACCGCATCCACAGGCTGGCGTCGGTGACATGGGTCATCAGCGCCAGCAGGTTGTAGTACCAGCCGAAGGGGTCTTCGGGGCTACCGAACCAGCGGAAGTAGTTCGACATGTAGCCGGCGCGGTCGGCGACCCGGGCCATGCCCAGGATGTAGCCGTCGTCCGAGGAGTTCGCCCCGATCACATGCCACAGCACGAATCCGGAGATCACCGTGACGTCGGCCAGGGTGAACGTGCGCCAGTTCGCCGGGATCAGCCGGCGCATCCGGTGACCGTCCAGCTGGTCGAGCCGCCACAGCGCGACCAGAGAGACGATGGTGGACACGATCGCCAGCACCATCGCGACCAATTTCAGCGTCGTCGGTGTGGTGGAGAACCGGGTGTCGATGGTCGCCGACAACTTCAAATCCGCCGGGGCCGGCCCGCTGAGGTCGGTGAACACCCCCACGATCTGCGGCCGCAGGTTCGGATCGGGGAAACCGCCGCCGAGCGGTTTGCCCGCCGGATCGTTCAGCCCGACAAAGGTGGCGTAGGCGCCCGCCTTTGTCGAGGTGATCTCAATGCTGGAACAGCCGGGGGCACCTGCGGCTCCTGCCACCTGATCCCGCGCCGCGCTGGCGATCACCACGTTGCGGTCGGTGACGTCGACGCGCTTGCCGTTGACGACCACGAACAGCGCGTTGAGCGCGGCGTCCTTGCCCTTCTTGGGCGCGGTGCTGAGCACGACCCCGCCCTCCGGTGGCAGGGCGCGCACCACCGAGCACGGCACGGTCACGTGCACGTCGACCGGGGTCAGTGAAATCAGCGGCGCGGTAACGCTGTTCAGCTGGTCGTTCTGCGGCCAATTCAGCGTCGCGGTGGTCTGCACGACGGGCAGCAGCGGCGTCGCGACCGACAGGATGAAGCCGATCAGCCCGGCGATCGTCGCGACCCACCGCGTCGCGCGCACGTTCTGGTCGACGGTCGTGTCGGTCATGGGAGTGCCCGAATCGGTCCCTGCCGGCTCCAGCCGTGCACTGTCATCACACCCTGTTCGATTACGGCGTCCGGCGCCTGATCAGCCGGCACCAACCGGAAGTACTGCTCCACGGATCCCCAGTCCCGATACCAGTCGCCCCGCAGATACGTCGCGACCGTCGAGGTGCGCAGCATCGTCTGCAGGAACAGGAACGGCCCGCCGGCCTCGCCGGCCTGCCACCCGTTCGACGACGACGCCGTCTGTTTGTGGTCGGGCAGGATCCGGTACTCCGGAAGTTCGGCGACGCCGAGGTGTTCGGAGAACGGCCGCTGGCACGGGAAGTTCGCGGCGGTCGCGATGTCCATCAGCACCGGTGTCCGCGATCCCATCAATTGCTGCAGGGTCCGCAGCACCGGAACCCGCGGTGGCGTGAACGCGAACCACTGGTCCGAACTCAAGTTCGGGTCGTAGGCGACGATGCGCGCCACGTTCGCCTCGGGCGGCGCCCAGGTCAGCGGGAACCGCAGATTGCGCCACGCCGGCTCCGGCCCGATGTCGATCGGCTGCACCTCCGCGAGCGGCTGGGTGGTGCCGTCAGGGCGGGTGACGCCCCACTGCAACTTCAGCGACTGGCCGTAGGTGAAGGTGCCGTCCTCTTTGTACGACCAGATGGCACCGGACGCCGACACCACGACGATCGGCCGGTCGCCGGTGCGCGGCGGCAGCTGGTACCAGGCCGAGGTGGCGGTGGCGGCCAGCGAGTTTTCGCCGTAGCTGCCCATCACCGGGGTCCGGGCCGGGTCGAGTCCGAACGGCAGCGCGACGTTCGAGCCGTTGACGCCGACGGGGCCTTTGCCGCCGGCCGTGCCCGCGGAGTCACTCATGGCGGCGTTGGGCTTGTTCGGTGACGCGTCGGAATTCACCACGCCCGGCTTGGTGACCACCGGGTAGGACCTCAGGTCGTCGCCGACGCCGTCGGGTTTGAAGCCGACCGGGTTGGTGCCGCCCAGCGGGCCGTCGGGGCCGAACGTCTGCCCGGGCGCTGGCTGCAGCATCCCGGCGTTGGGGTCGGGCTCGGTCAGCACGTCGTCGGCCATGGCGCAACTGGTGGGGGACAGTCCCGAACTGATGGCGGCGAGGTTGGCCTTGGCGGTCGTGTAGAGCGGGTAGCGGAACACCGCGCCCTTGGTCAGCGAGGCGACTTCGCCGACGACCATGATGGTCGCGACCACCAGCAGCGGCGTCGACGCCAGCACCCGGTTGCGCCGGTTGTCCTTGACCTCGGTGTGCCCGGCGTAGTCCATCCGGAAGTGCTGCCAGGCGGCCAGCAGGCCGGTGATGATCGACAGCGTCAAGAACATCGACGTCACCGGGTGGCTGGCGATGACCGGCTGGATGTCGTACCACGGCACCCCGTAGTTGCCGACGTAGAACCAGCCGTTGACGCCGGAGGTTGCCACCGCCAGCACGAACAGCAGGGCCGTGACGTACAGCGTCAGGTTGCGTCGGTTGTGCAGGCCGATCCGGGACAGGGCGAACGCGGTGACTGCGCCCAGCGCCCCGGCCAGCCCGGCGAACGCGCCGAACTGGACCGCCCACTTGGTTGGCGTGAAGGTCAACAGCAGCAGGCCGAACGCGGTGGTGCCGATCAACCGCCAGGCCGGGCCGCTGGCCACGCCCGGAATCCGGCCGCGGCGCAGCAGGGTCACCAGCATCCCGAACATGCACAGCAGCAGCACCAGCACCGCGAATCGCCGGGCCATCGATCCGTCGGGGTTGGATTCCACGGTGAGGAAGTAGTAGCGCAGCCAGTCCTGGTACCAGGCGATGGTCGGGCCGACCTTGTACTTGATCCGGGCCGACTCGCCGACCGTGGCCAGGGTCTGGCTGCGGAACACCACCACGAGGATCAGCGACACCGTAGCGGCCAGCACCGCCAGCGGTGCCAGCAGCCCGTCGGTCGCCCGGCGGCGCCGGATCGTCTGTGCGACGGCCCGAGCACCGGTCAGCAGCGCGGCGACGGCGATCAGGCCCTGCGGTGCCAGGGTCGCGCTGAGCAGCGCCACGATGATGGCCACCGCCGCCGGGGCCAGCCGCCGCAGCGCGATCGCCCGCTCGACCAGCATCCACGTGACCAGCACGCCGAGGGCGATCAGCGGCTCGGGTCGCAGTCCGTTGTTGAACGGCAGCCACGCCGCCACGAACACCGCGCCCGCGGTGAAGACCGCTACCCGGTTGGCCGCCAGGCCGCCACGGCCCGGCCCCAGCCGGCGCAGCACCCAATGGCTGATAATCAGCCAGCACCCGATTGCGGCGATCGTGGCGGGCAGCCGCATCCACACGCCGGCCGTGCTCACCGAGGCCATCTTGGCCAGCAGCCCGAGATACCAGTCGAAGGGTGCGTCCGTGGTGCCGAAATAGCGGTAGTAGTTGGCGATGTAGCCGGCGCCGGGGGCGACGCGGGCGATGGTCAGGTTGTAGCCGTCATCCGACGAGGTGGCGCCGATGACGTGCCACAGCAGCAGGGTGGCGATCACCCCGGCATCGGCGATCCACGTGGCGATGCCGACCCGGCGCCAGTTGGCCAGGTGCGTGCCGGGGCGGTACCTGGACAGCCAGGCGATGGGGGAGCGCCAGTTGAGCAGCGTGCTGCCGCCCCGGCTCCGGCGGTCCAGCACCGCGAGCGCGACGATGGCCGTCAGCACGGCCAGGGCGCCCAGGATCATCACGATCTCCTTGATGACCGTGGGCGCGGTGATGAATCGGGTGTCGATGTCGATGCGCGCCGACAGCCCCGGACCCGCGGGCACCTTCAAATCGGTGAATACGCCGCCGACCTGCGGCTTCTTTTCCGGCGACAGGACACCCGAGGCGCCGGGTATGCCGACGAAATCGGCGCCGGTCGCGCCCGCGTCGGCCCAGACGTGCAGCACGCTGCAGGCCCCGGCGGCGACGGCCGCGCGTTGTGCGACCGCGGCCACGGTGTCCCGGAACGCGACGACGACCACGTCCTGGTTGGCCCGCACGAACAGCCCGTTCTTCCCGGCGTCCATGCCGCCGGGCGGCAGGGTGGAGACCACCAGGCCGCCGCCGGCGGGCAGGGTGGCGATGGCCGGGCAGGGAATGGAGATGTCCAGCGCGCGGGGCGCCCCCGACACCAGGGGCGCGGTGATCTGGCTGACGTGCCCGTCCGTGCTGCCTTGGGGCCACAACACCGTCGCGGTGGTCTGCTTCACCGGAAGCAACGGGACAGACAGGCACAGCAGCAGACCCACGATGCCCGCGATGGCGGCCACCGACCGGGGGATCCGCTGCGATCGCTCTTTACCGTCGTGGGGCACGAGGCTCGATCGTAAGCGACGCGGCTTAGTCCGCTAAGGACGCGGGGCCGCGCAACGGGTCGGAGATGAGTCGGGTTCACGGTCAACGCGCTGCAGCAACGCATTTTGCGCCAGGAGCCGCTGGGCCCCGAACAACCCGAACGGGCGGGCGAGCTGGCCGTGATGACCACCCACAAGCACAGCACCGTCCGCTCGGAGTCGGCGGCGGCGTGGGTCGACGATCTGGTCGTCGCGGGGCTGCGTGACAACGCCTGCCGCCTCTATCAGCTCAGCGGTGTGACCACCCGGATAGGACACCTCGACGACACCGCGGTGAGCCGCCACCATGCCGTGAT
Source organism: Mycobacterium mantenii (assembly GCF_010731775.1). Taxonomy (NCBI): domain Bacteria; kingdom Bacillati; phylum Actinomycetota; class Actinomycetes; order Mycobacteriales; family Mycobacteriaceae; genus Mycobacterium; species Mycobacterium mantenii. The sequence goes on from NZ_AP022590.1 coordinate 4,848,661, forward strand.
CATCGATACCGGGAAGGACTTTCTGATCACCGACATGAAATCGACCAACGGTGTGCAGGTGCAGGGCCGGTGGGTGCAGCGCAGCGCCACCCTCGAAGACGGCGATCACATCCGTATCGGCAACTCCGAGTTCGTCTTCGAAATCCGGCCCGCCTGAACGCTATTCGCCGATGCGGGCCGCCAGGGTGGCGAGCCCCGGGCCATCGAGGTCGGCCAGGGCGGCCGGACGTCCGGTCATCGCCAGCAGCAGCGCCTCGCCGGGGCCGGTCACCTCGGGCCCGTCGCCGTGCGTCCACTCGACGTCGGTGGCGCGCAGCCGCAAACCCCTGATCCGGCGTCCCGCACCGAGCCGGGGGTTACCGGGCACCAGGGGAAGGATTCGTTCGAGTCGATCGGGTGGTACCTCACGCGGCCGGCCCAGCGCGCGGCGGATGTCCTGGTGATGGATCGTGCCGTCGATGAGTGCGATCATGCCGCCGAAACCTGCTGTCAGCCCGCGTGGTTGGAGATGGCTGCGCAGGAATTCCAGTAGCTGTTGCGGGGTCAGGGCCGCGAATTCGTCGACACCCACCTGGTTGGCCCGCACGATCCGGCCCTTGGTGAACCGTTTCAGCAGCCCCAGCGCACCGAGATCCTCATAGCTGATCACATGCGCGACAACGTCTTTCACATTCCATCGGGTGCACAGGGTGGGCGCCTCCCAGTCCTGCGGTGTCAGGGTGGCCAGGAATTCCGCGAGGTCGGCCCGCTCGGCGCGGGCCATGGTCATCAGGTCGGACGTCATCGCGGCTCACCGTCGCTCAACAGCTTCATGTAGCGCGCCAGGTACAGCGGCCAGCCCGCGTCTCCGTCGACACCATCGGCGACGGATTGCCAGCCCGGGCCATGCCGGTCCAGGTGGCGGTGTTCAAGATCCACCCGGGTTCGCTCGCCGCCCTCGGCGGTGAAGCGGACTTCGACCTCGCTGGTCTTGGTCTGGTCGGTTTCCAGTTGCCACGTCGGACCGATGTCCCAGCTGAACGTCACGCGGTGGGGCGGCTCGTAGACCAGGATGCGCGCCCAGCGGCAGATACTGCCGTCGACTCCTCGATCGTAAATGTGGCCGCCCACTTGGGGTTCGAACACTGTCTCGGCGATCGGGACGGCCGGCAGATTATGCTCGCGCGGCTTGAAGGCGCCGAACTGCTCGGTGAAGACGGCGAACGCGCGGGCGATGGGGGCATTGACCACGACGTGGTGGGTGACATTGCGGATCTGCTGCGTCATGGTGCTCCTTCGTTCATTTCTTCGATGGTCCGCGCATACCCGGCCAGTGCCTGTGTCCAGAACCGGTCGAGGTCGGCGCGCAGTGCCTGCAGTCCGGTGGGGTCGAGCTGATAGACCCGACGAGTTCCCGCGGCGCGGTCGCGCACCAGCCCGGCGGACTTGAGCACCTTGAGGTGTTGGGAAACCGCCGGTCGGCTGACGGGCAGGCCGCGGGCCAGTTCCCCGACCGCCGACGGACCGTGCGCGAGGCGTTCCACGATGGCCCGCCGAGTCCCGTCCGCCAGGGCCAGCCAGACGTCACCCGTTTGGTAAGCGACCACGAACCGTAAGCATAGACTTACCAATGTGCGGTCTCAAGGCTTGCGCCTCGTTGTGCGCCTCAGGTTTTACGCAGCGGCGCCGGATTCCACAGCCCGCTGCGCGTCGCCGTTCCCAGCAGCAGGCGGGCGGGTTCGGCGTCGGGGTAGTAGGGCGTCAACCGTTGCAGCGAACCCCAATCGCGCGACCAGTCGTCCTTGAGGTAGGTGGCCACGGTGGTCGCCTTCACCAGCAACTCGGTCACGCCCAGCGGCCCACCGCCGTTGTTGTCCATCACCGGCGAGTTGGCCTCGGCGCCGAAGCGGTCGGGCAGGATGCGCCACCGCGGAGTCTCGTCGAGCCCGTTCTGATGACCGAACGGTCGCTGGCAGGGGAAGGCCAGCCCGACGAGCCAGTCCAAGAACACCGGGTCGGCGGAGCCCACCACGTCCTGCAGCGTGCGCAGCTGCGGCATCCGCGGCGGGGTCAGCGCGATCCAGTGCTGCGGGGCCAGGTCCTCGTCATCGGCGACCAACCGAATCTGGGTGGCGGAGTTGGGAATTGCCGACATCGGCAACCGCAGGTTGCGCCAGGCCGGCGATGCCCCCACGTCCGCGAATTGGAACGAACCGCCGGGGTGCCCGCCGGCCGCCTGCTCGTCGGTGGCCCACTGCACCTGGACCTCGCGGGGGTCGAAGCGCCCGGCCGCACTCACCACCAGCAGCGGCCCCGCCTTGTCGCGGGCGGGCAGCCGGTACCAGCTGGACCGCAGGTGCGCGGGCACCTGGATGCCGGAGCGCCAGCTGCCGAGCACCGGTGTGCGTGCGGGGTCGAGACTGAAGGGCAGCTGGGCCGACGAACCGTTGATCCCCGGTGCGGGCGTGGTGCCGCCCTCGGTGCCGGCCTGGTTGCTGCCGGTCTTCTCCTCGTCGTTGACGAAGCTGCGATCACCCGGACGTTCCATCACCGGGTCGGCCCGCACATCGGCGGGAATCCCGTTGGGCGTGAAGGCTTCTGATAATCCGGCGCCGAGCGCGTCGGCCGCCGACGCGCTCACCGGCGTCAGCATTCCGGCGTTGGGATCTTGCTCCACCAGCACGTCCTCGGCCAGTCCGCACGACTTTCCGGTCAGGGCTTGCAGGTTGGAGCGGCCGACCGACCACGCCGGATACTGGTCGGTCATCGCCAGGGTCAGCGATGCCACCTCGAACACCACCAGCATCCAGGTCGCAATTGCCAAGGGGGACTGCACGATTCCAGCCGCCCGGACTCCCAGCCGGGTCCTGGGCGGCCCGTTGTCCGGGGCGACGAAGTGGAACCAGGCCGCCAGCAGCAGCACCACCACCGTCGCACCGAGCAGCGCGGTGGCGAAGGCGTAATGCCAGGCCGGGAACTGATTCGACCACGGCACACCGAAATTCGATACGTACCACCAGCCGTTGACACTGGCGAACGACAATGCCACCAGGAACAGCACCACGGCGGCGTACACGGTGCGATTGCGCCGGGATCGCATCGCCACGGAGGTCACCGCCACCGCGGCCAGCGCACCCAGCGGACCGGCCAGTCCGGCGAACACCCCGAAGTGGTGGGTCCATTTGGTGGGCGTGAACATCATCGCGACGAAGGAGATGATGGTGATCCCGACGATGCGCCGGCTCGGCCCGGCGGCAGTCCCCGGAATCCGGCCCTTGCGCAACGACATTGCGACCGTGACCCCGAGGGCGAGAACCAGCGCCAGCACGGCGAAGCGACGGGCGACCGATCCGTCGGGGCTGGCCATGAACAGCCGCTCGTAGCGGATGTGTTCGTCGAACCAACTGAGGCTGGGCCCTACGGCGCGTTTGAGCATGGTGGCCTGGATCTCACCGGCCATCGTCTGGTCGCGGAAGATCAGGATCGCGGTGACGGTGACGGCGGCCAGCAGGGGCGCGATCAGCGGCAGCGCCCCGAAGCGTTTGGAGCGGCGGTGCAGGATGGTCCGCAGCGGCCCGATCGCGACCAGCAGCGCGCCGATCGAGGCGATGCCCGTCGGCCCGGAGAACAGGGTCAGCGCACCGATGATGCAGGCGATGGCCACCGGAAGCAGCCGGCTGGTAGCGACCGCACGTTCCACCGAGCACCAGGTCAGCAGGATGCCCAGGGCGATGATCGGCTCGGGACGCAGGCCGTTGTCCAGCGGTAGCCAGACGGCCAGGAACATGCCGGCAGCGGTCCAGGCCGCGGCGCGGTTCTGTTTGACCGCATGACCCAGCCGCGGCATGACCTCCCGGCTGATCACCCACCAGCACGTCAGCGCGATCACCAAGGTGGGCAACCGCATCCAGACGCTGGTGGTGCTCACGTGGGCCCACAGCGCCAGCAGGTCGTAGTACCAGCCGAACGGCGCCTCGGGCGTGCCGAACCAGCGGTAGTAGTTGGCCATGTAGCCGGCGTGCTCGGACACGCGGGCCATGGTCAGGATGTAGCCGTCATCGGAGGTGTTGGCGCCGACGAAGTGCCACCACACCAGGACGCCGATGACCAGGGCGTCCAGGCCGCCGATCGACCACCAGCGGGCGGGCAGGAAGCGGCGGTGCCGAGTCCCGTCGGCGGTGTCGAGGATGTGCAGCGCGATCAGGGCGGTGGCGGTCAGTACCAGCCCGAGGATCATCGCGGCCATCTTCAGCGGGGTGGGGCTGCTGCTGTAGCGGGTGTCGATGGTCGCCGAGAAGTTCAGGCCGGACGGAGCCGGTCCGCTCAAATCGGTGAAGACGCCGACGATCTGGGGCCGGAAGTCGTAGCCGCTCTTCTCGCCGCGCAGCGGCGCCCCGGGATGCTCGGCGTTGGGTCCCTGGGTGAGCCCGACGAACTCGGCGGTGACGCGGTCCGCGTGCGCGGTGAAGGTCAACCGCTGGCAGGCCGGACTGAGCACCTGGCTCAACGGGGCGGTGACCACCGGGACGTTGCGCACCACCAGCACCAGGTCGTTGTTGGCGCGCACAATCAGCAGTCCCCGGTCGACGGCCTTCGGAGCCTGTTTGGGCACGGTCGACAACAGCACCGTCTTGCCGCCGTTGCCTCCCCCGGTCAATCCGGCGGCGGCCTGGCACGGGATGGTGATGGTCAGATCGGTGGCGACGTAGCCGATCAGCGGCGCGTCGACGCTGCCGAATGTGCCGTTCTGCGGCCAGTTCAGTTGGGCGGTGGTCTGGTCGACCGGAAGCAGTGGGGTGGCGATCGCCAGCAGCACTCCGAGCAGCCCGGCGACGGAAGCGACCAGTCGGGCGATCCGGTGATTCGCTCCCGTGTCGTTCACGGAGCTAGATGCTAGTTCTTCGGCTGTTTGGGGCCCCGTTTGAGGCGTGGTGTCAGTGCTCATCAGGGTTACGTCCCGGGCTTGCGGATGGCCAGCACAAATGGGCCGACGCTTTGGACGACGAAACGCGGATCGTCGAACAAGGCGCCGCGCAGATCGACGGTATACCGCCGCACGTTGGGCTGGTTGGGGTAGACGTCCTCGGCCAGCCGCAGGGTGTAGTTGCCGTTTGCGCCTCGGCGCATGAGGAAGACCGTCGGCGGCGGCCAGGGGCAGGTGTCCAGGGCGTGGATCAGCTCGTCGGCGGTCTTGAGGTTGGACCACTTGCTGATCTGCGCGGCGCGCAGGTCGAATTGTGCGAGCGGGTTGGCGTAGTGCGACGTGAGCCCCTGAAATCCCCAGTACGGGTAGAAGGACAGGAAGCTGTAGTCGGCCGTCATCACGACGGTCTGATCCCGGCGCTTGCCGGTTACCTGCGTGATCGCGTGATCGATCGTGGCGTAGAACTTCTCGGCGCTGGGCGGTCGCCGATCGCCGCGCCGCGCGTGACCGTCGGTGTCGGTGTAGGCGATGGTGAGGTCGGGGCGCAGCACGTCGGGGATGTCCTGACTGAACGCCACCGCGGCGGCCAGGCCGACGGCCCCGGCTACCGGGAGCACCGCCCGCCCCCGCGCGGATAACGCCCGCACCACCTCGACGAAGCCGAACGCCCCGGCCGCGACCAGCAACACGCTCAGGGTCGGCTGCAGCCGGAACGACAACAGGGTGGTGCGCGCCAGGGTGGTGAGCATCGACAGCAGCGACCACAGGTAGATCGCCAGCACGCCGATGGCCAGCGCCCCGGCCCGCACCGAGGAGCCGGCCCGCACCACCAGCCACAGGGTGCCGATCAGGCAGACGACGCCCAGCAGCGTGAACTGCAGCATCGGGAAGGTCAACTCGGCGCCGTCGGCCGGCAGGTAGTGCATGGCGCTGCCGGAGTTGCTGACCGGGTTGTGGACCGCGCGCACGACGAACGGAAGCCAGGTCGTGCACGCGATCACCACGGCGATGGCGGCGATGACGGCCAACCGCCGCAGCGGATCGAGGGCGGCCCTGCCGCCGCCGGTCCTGTTCCGGAGCCAGCGCACCCCGGCCAGCCACACGGCCATCAATCCGACCGCGAACGCGCTGAACCCGAACAGCAGGGTGTACCAGGTGGCCGTCCAGCCCAGAAATATCCCGGCGGCGATCACCGCCCCCCAGCCCGCGCCGGCCGGGGCGTCCGGGCGGTCACCGGCGCGCAGACCCGACCAGGTCAGCACCAGCATCGGCGGCAACAACACGGTGATCATCGCCGAGTAGGGCTCAGGGGAGCCGTAAGCCAGTGTCACCGCGGCCGTCGCGGTGGTGACGATCAGCGCGTATTCGAACCGGACCATCCGCCACCAGAGCACCAGCGCGACCGCGACCGCGATCGTGATCGAGGTGATGGCCCACGGCTTGAAGATCTCCCACGCCGGTGTCCCGCTGAGCGCCGCGGCGCGGCCGCCGATCCAGAACCAGCCCGGCGGGTAATACGGCGGCAGCCCGATGTAGGTCATGTCGCGCAGGGCCGGGCTGTCCGCGAGCCGCGTCAGGTATTCGGTCCGGAACTGCTGATCGACGGAAATGCCGAACAGATACAGCTTGGTCGCCCCCAGCGGCATGCCCAGCGTCACGACGGTGAACGCGGACACGAAGACCAGCCCGGCCAGTTGGGTCACCAGCCGGCCGCGGGGGCGCGAGCAGCGCCGCCACGCCCAGCCGACGCCAACCAGCCCGGCCAGGCAGCCGACCTGCCCGACGGTGGTCAGCGCGTGCAGTTGATTGGAGGACGGGAAGGCCGGCCACTGCACCCGAGAGATGGCGATCAGCGATACCACCGCGACGGCGACCGCGACCAGCACCGCCAAAGCCATCTGGCCGAGGGTGGCCAGCGCGTTACGCATGGTCAGATGGGAAGCTTGCGGAAGATGGGACGCGGGACGTGTCGCAACACCATCATCACGTAACGGAATGCTGCTGGTGCCCAAACCAATTCCTTACCTTTGGCGGCCGCGGTCACCGCGAGGTTGGCGACGTACTCCTTGTCGACGGTGAGCGGGGCTTCCTTGACGTGCGCGCTCATCCGGGTGCGTACCTGGCCGGGGCGGATCACCAGGACGCGAACGCCGAACTCGCGCAACGCCTCTCCGAGCCCCAGGTAGAACCCGTCCAATCCGGCCTTGGTGGAGCCGTAGACGAAGTTGGACCGACGCACCCGCTCCCCGGCCGCCGAACTCATCGCGATGATCTGGCCGAAACCCTGAGCCCGCATCTTCTCGCCCAGCAGGACGCCAACAGAAACCGCTGCGGTGTAGTTGATTTCGGCAGCCAGCACCGCCTTCCGCTGGTCTTGCCACAGCTCTTCGGCATCGCCGAGGATGCCGAACGCCACAATGGCCACGTCGACGTCGCCGTGGGCGAAAGCCGCCTCGATCATCTTCGGATGGGTGTCGGAATCGGTGGCCTCGAAGTCGATCAGCTCGACCGACCGCGCGCCCGCGGCCTGCATCTGCGCCACCGCTGCATCCCGGCCCGGGTCATTGGGCATGGCGGCCAGCACAATCCGCGCGTGTGCGTTCTGCAGGTAGCGTTCACAGATCGCCAGCCCGATCTCGGAGGTGCCGCCGAGCAGCAGGATGGTCTGCGGATTACCTACGGCATCGAGCACCATTTAGAGCAGCTCCAAACGTCGGGCCATGTCAGAGGCGAAGACCCGCAGGGGGTCGGCCTTGCGGCGTACCGCGATCCATTCGTCGATGCGCGGATACATGGCGTGGAAGGTTTCGGCGCTCACCCGGGAATCCTTGGCGGTGTATACCCGTCCGCCGAATTCCAGCACGCGCCTGTCGAGTTCGTTGAGGAACTCGTTGATCCCCGGCTTATTGGGGAAGTCCATGGCGACGTTCCAGCCGGCCATCGGGAAACTCAACGGCGCGCGGTTGCCCGGGCCGAAAAGCTTGAACACGTTCAGCGCCGAGTAGTGGCCGCTGGTCTGGATCCACCGGATGATCGCCTTGAATTCTTCCATCGCGTCCGGTGGAACCAGGAACTGGTGTTGGGCGAAACCCCTTGGGCCATAGGCATTATTCCAGCCGCTAACGAGGTCGAGCATGTGGTAGAACTGCGACAGGTTCTGGATCTTGCCGCTGTAGGTTCCGCCCAGCCGGTAGTACACCTCGCCGATCGCCATGAACGACAGCTTGTTCATCGCGCTCACCGGAAACACATCCGGCACCGTCAACAGCTGCGGCGCATCGAATTTCAGCGGGTTCTTGGCCAGCTTCTTCGGCAGTTGGTCGAGCTTGGCCAGGCTGCCCCGGCTGACCGCGGCCCGGCCCAGCTTCGGCGGCGGACTGATCAGGTCGAACCAGGCGCTGGAGTAGGTGTAGTTGGCCTCGCTGCCGTCGAGGTGGACGGCGACCGTTTCGTCGAGATCTTTCGTGGCCACGCCGTCGGCGATGAAGTACGCCGTCTCGGTGGGCGTCATGGCGATGGTGGCGCGCAGCACGATCCCGGTCAGGCCGTTGCCGCCGACGGTGGCCCAGAACAGCTCGGCGTCCTCCCCGTCGGGGGTGATGGTGCGGACCGTGCCGTCGGCCATCAGGAGGTCCATCGAGTGGACGTGGTTGCCGAAGCTGCCCGCGCTGTGGTGGTTCTTGCCGTGGATGTCGCAGGCGATCGCGCCGCCGACGGTGACCTGGCGCGTTCCCGGCAGCACCGGAACCCAGAGCCCGAACGGCAGCGCGGCCTTCATCAACTGGTCCAGGCTGACGCCGGCGTCGACGTCGACCAGTCGGGTGTCGGCGCTGATCGAGTGGATGCGATTAAGTCCGGTCATGTCGATCACCAGGCCGCCGCCGTTTTGGGCGTTGTCGCCGTAGGACCGGCCCAGCCCGCGGGCGATCACGCCTCGGCCTTTGGGATCGCCCGAGTCGGCCACCCGGGCTACCGCCTTGGCGATCACCTCGGGATCGCGGGTGGAGAGCACCTGGGCCACCGACGGCGCGGTGCGCCCAAAGCCCATCAGCTGGGCGGGCCTGGTCAGGGGATCGGTGCTCGACATCGTCAAAGAGGGTACCGCTTGCCGAGGGTGGCTCAGCGGATGCGGAAGATTACGGCCCGCTGCACGACGAAGTTGATCACCGTGGCGGTGCCCTGCGCGATCACGAACGCGACGAGCGGTGCCCATCCCCGGTAGTGCAGCAATGCCAGACACAGGTGGTTGAGCCCGACTTGCACGGCGAACGTGATGGCGTAGAGGACCATGACCGCGACGAACCGGGCGGTGCTGGGAGTCGCCTGGAACGTCCAGCGGCGATTGATCAGGTAGGCCGTGATGGTGCCGACGATGAAGCTGGTGGCCTTGGACAGGTCGACCTGTACGCCCACCACCTTCCACAGCAGCAGGTAGAGCCCGAAGTCCACGATTGCGGCCAGGCCGCCGGTGACCATGAACCGGATGACCTGTGTGGCCAGATCCGGGTGCGGACGCGCGTCCTCAGACGCGGAATCGGGAAGCGGGGCAACCATCGAGGGGAGTCTAACGGGACAGCCGCGCGCTCCCGGGAAGCGCTATTTGGGCAGCTTGACCGCGATCAACTCCACCTGGTTCTCGCCCTGCGGCGTCGAGTAGGTCACCGTGTCGCCGGGCTTGCGCCCGGCAAGGGCCTGGGCCAGGGGGCTGCGCGCGGTCAGCGTCTCGGCCTCCCGGCCGACGGGTGTCTCCTCGACGATGGAGATGACGTGCATCGTGACCACTTCACCGTCGGCGAACCGCAGCGTCACCTCGGTGCCGCCGGGCAGCGTCTCCTCCGATGCCTCGGCATCCGACGGCCCGGTCCGCAAGCGCCGGTCCAACTCGTTGATCCGGTCGGTGAGGACAACCAGTTCCTCGGCGCGCTGGATCGCCTCGGCCGCGTCCCCGTGATCGCCCACCATCCCGCGGTCGTTCTTGACTTCGGCCTCGAGGCGGTCGCGTCGTTGCCTTAGCCGGTCCAGCTCCGCTTCGAGGTTGTTCCGCGCGGCGTCCACTGCTGATGGGACTTTTTTGCTCACGTCGGTGGACCTTTCCCCCGGTTGCTCAGGTGGCGTTCCAGTGTGACACCACGACCAGGCGGCCGCCACCATATTGGGCAAGCCGTGTGGTCCGTTGGAGTGGCACGTCGCTGCGACTGAGTGGCGCCGCACGCCACCGGCCGTTCGGCGAACCGCCGGCCGTACGACTTCCCATCGCCCGGGCGGTCTATTCCGCCGCCCGGCGCGTTGGCGCATGCATCGCGTCGAGCCCGTCCACGGCCGTCGCAGAAATCGTGCTTCGCACCATGTGGCGCGGCTCTCGCGCCGGCCACGGCCGGCCCCGATGCATGATCGCGCGGTTGTCCCACATCACCACGTCGCCCTCGCGCCATGAGTGCAGATAGCTCGCACCGGGGGCGGTCGCCGCCTCCGTCAGTTCGGCAAGTAACTCTTGCGCCGCTTTCCGCTCCATGCCCTCGATCGCGTAGGTGTGCGAGGCCATGTACAGCGCCTTGCGCCCATTGACCGGGTTCTTCCAGACAAGACGCCAGCACTGTGGCGGCAGCGCCGCCCGCTCGGCCGGTCCGACAAGGTCGGGCGCGATCTTCGCGCGTGAGAAGGCGTATTCGTGCCAGGCGAAGCAATGTTCCAACTTCCCCTGCAATGTCGGATCGAGGCGCTCGAACGCGAGCCGGGTGGAGACGTACTCGGTCTCGCCGCCCCGCGCCGGAACGATGCGCGATGACAGCACCGAAGCGAGCGCCGGCACCCGCTTGAACGAACTGTCGGTGTGCCAAAGCTGGTTGGCTTTGTTTTCCAGGGCGAGCCGGTGATCTTCCGGCACTACGTTGCCCTGCTCGTCGAGGGTCTTGAGTTCCACGAGGTTGGTGCCGTGGCCCACCGAGCCCGGCTTGGTGACCTCGAGCGGGCCGAAGCGACCCGAGAAGGCGAGTTGTGCTTCATCGGTGACGTCCTGGTCGCGAAGGACCAGAACCGAGTGCTCCTCGAACGCCGCGCGCACCGCCGCGTACGCAGCGTCGGTCGCCGCCACGTCGTGGATGGTCACTCCGCGCAATTCCGCGGCAAAGCCCGGGCCCAACGTCACGATTTCCATCGGCGCCCTCCATCGCAATCGAGGCTTGAGCACGACTGTCCACCCAAAACGAGCCCCCGGCAACCACGCCGGCACCGGTCTTCCGCCGGAACCGCTTCGGCCGGCTGCGCGGCGGCAGCATGCCTGAACGGTTAACGCGGCAGTCGTTCTGACTGAGCGACGAACACTCTAAGCAAGCGTGGTGAGCCTGCTATCAGCAAATCCGCCCAAGCATCGGGCGGGTGTTCTAGAGTGGCGCCCTATCGGGGGGTTCATCGAGATATCGAGGAGGCCCCGTATATGACCGGCGTCGACGACATCACCAGCCTCCGCCAGCGCCGCGAGGCGATCGTCAATCAGCACGCCGAGGCGGAAAACCGGCACGATATCGAGGCGACAATCGCCACCTTCGCCCATCCGCGTTACGAGGTGAACGGCGCCCCGAGCGAGGGTGCGGAGGCCGTTCGAGAGCTGCTGCAAGGCTTGATGATCGGCCTTCCCGACCTGCACGCCGAGCTCGGCAAGATGCGCCATGCCGACGACGCAGTATTCGGCGAAGGGCTGATCACCGGAACCCATCGCGGCGAATGGGCGGGCATCCCGCCGACCGGACGCCCCATCGAGATTCCGATAGTCGGGATTTTCGAATTCGACGGCGATCGACTCTTGTGCGAGAAGGTCTACTTCGATATGGCCACCGTGCTGACTCAGATGGGTGTGCTTCCCGCTATCAGCTAAGCACGGACTGGTACGGGCTTCAGAGTCCGTGGCACCGGCAGCGCGGCTTGAGGCTGGACGGATGTGCGGGGCCTTGCGGAAACGGCACCGCATGCTCTTCCGTCGGAACCGCTACACCCAGTAGGGCACCCGGGCGCGGTACTGGCGCATCGCGAAGGCGGCCAGGATCCAGCCGACGGCCGTCAGCACCAGCACCACGGCCCAGTGCCGCAGTTGCTGATGCGACCCCAGCAGCGGCGCCCGAACGATATCGAGATAGTGCAGCAAGGGGTTGAGTTCGACGATGCTCGACCAGCGCCCGGCGCCCTGCTGGCGCAGGGTGTCGTCGTTCCAGATGATCGGCGTCATGAAGAACAGCAACTGCACGATCGAAAAGAGCAACGGGCCGATGTCGCGATAGCGGGTCGCCAGGATGCCGAAACACAGCGATACCCAGATGCAGTTGAGCACGATCAGCCCCAGCGCCGGGATGACCGACAGATCCGCCCACGACCACGGCTTGGGATAGATCATCGCGATGACGAGGTAGATGACGATGTTGTGCGCGAACAGGATCATCTGCCGCCACACCAACCGGTAGACGTGCACGGACAGCGGCGTCGGCAACTGTTTGATCAGGCCCTCGTTGGCGACGAAGACGTCGGCGCCCTCCAGGATGGCCGCATTGATCAGGTTCCAGATGATCAGCCCCAGCGTCACATACGGCAGGTGCACCGACAGCTCGAGGTGAAACAGCTTGGAGTACAAGCCGCCCATCGCGACGGCCGTGGTTCCCGTCGCGATGGTGATCCAGAAGGGCCCCAGCACCGAGCGGCGGTAGCGCTGCTTGATGTCCTGCCAGCCCAGGTGCAGCCAGAGCTCGTGGCGACGGAAGCCGTCGGCGAGATCGCCTCGGGCGCGGGTGAGTGTGCGCGACTGTGCCGCCGTGTCGATGAATGTCATGTAAGCCTCCCGGCCTGACCGAACTGCTCACGACGTCCCAAGCGCCGCAACCGGATCCACTCCAACAGGCCGCGGGGGTCGCGGCGGGTCACCAAGAAGAACCAGCCGAATCGGACCCACTCCTGCAGCAGCAGCTTGCGCAGACCGGGCTGCGACAGCAGGTAGCCGCGGTTGCGGTAGGTGTAGAACCGTTTGGTGGGGTTGTCGGGATACTGGGTGTGCATCCGGCCACCCAGGATCGGGCGGAACTCATCGGATCCGCAGGGGTGCAGGTAGATCGTGTCCAGGCAGGTACCGAACGGCAGCCCGGAACGCACCAGCCTGCGGTGCAATTCCACCTCGTCGCCGCGGATGAACAGCCGCAGGTCCGGGACGCCGACCGCGTCCAGGGTGGCGGCCCGGAACAGCGCGCCGTTGAACAGCGACGCAATCCCGGGCAGCAGGTCTTGTCCCGCCTCGGTGCGTAATTCGCTTGCGCGCCTGCGCCATACCAGGCCACGCCGCAACGGAAACGCCAGCCGTTCCGGGTCGTCCATATTGCAGACCATCGGCGATACCTCAGCCAGGCCGTGCTTTTCGGCGCAGGCCAGCAAGGTGGCCAGCACGCCCGAGTCCTGCGGGCGGCCGTCGTCGTCGGCCAGCCACACCCAATCGGCGCCCTGGGCCAGCGCGTGCAGCATACCCAGCGCGAAACCCCCTGCGCCGCCGAGGTTTCGGCGCGAACCCAGGTAGGTGGTCGGGATCGGTTGTCCGGCTACCAGATCGCGGATCCGGCCGGAGCCCGGGCCTTCGCCGGAAAAATCGTTGTCCACCACGATGAGGTGATCGGGCAGCCGGGTCTGGGTGCTCAGCACATCGAGCGACTTGGCCAGCTCGTCGGGGCGCCGGTGGGTGACGACGACGGCGAAGACGGTCTCACTCATCCCCGGATGCTCTTTGGGCCAGGGGTGTGTCGACCCGATTCGCGTCCTCGGTCTCGGCCAGCACCTCGCGGACGTGCCGGGCCGCGTCCTCCCCCTCGTACGCGCGCACCACGTCTTCTATGCCGCCGGACATGCGGATGACGCCGTGGTCGATCCACATCGCCGTCTTGCACAACCGGGCCAGGAATTCGTTGGAATGGCTGGCGAACACCAGGATTCCGGAGCGCTCGACCAGGCTCTGCAACCGCGACTGCGCCTTCTTTAAAAAGTCGGCGTCCACCGCACCGATGCCTTCGTCGAGCAGCAGTATTTCGGGGTCGATGCTGGTGACCACACCCATCGCCAGCCGCACCCGCATGCCGGTGGAATAGGTGCGCAGCGGCATCGACAGGTAGTCGCCCAGCTCGGTGAACTCGGCGATTTCGTCGACCTTGGACAGCATCTGTTTTCGGGTCTGACCCAAGAACAGGCCGCGGATGATGATGTTCTCGTAACCGGAGATCTCGGGGTCCATGCCGACGCCGAGATCGAAGACCGGTGCGACCCTGCCGGTCACCGTGGCCCAGCCCCGGGTGGGTTCGTAGATTCCCGAAAGTAGGCGCAGCAGAGTCGATTTGCCCGCCCCGTTGTGGCCCACCAGGCCGACCCGGTCGCCCAGCTCGAGGGACATGGTGATGTCGCGCAACGCCTCGATCACCACCACGTTGGAGCTGTTGCGGCCGATCGTGCCGCCGGCCTTGCCCAGGAAGGCCTTCTTCAACGAGCGCGACTTGGCGTCGAAGATGGGAAATTCCACCCACGCGTTGTGCGTCTCGATGTGAGGACCCGAAGCCGGTGCCATTGGTGCCGCGTCTGCTTACAGGTATTGACCGTGTCCGGGCGCGCCGGCCGGCTTACCCATGCCGGGGGGAAGCGCGCCTTGGCGCATCTTTTCCAGCTGCGCGCGGGCCGCCATCTGCTGGGCGAACAGCGCGGTCTGGATGCCGTGAAACAGTCCTTCCAGCCAGCCGACCAACTGCGCTTGGGCGATCCGCAATTCGGCGTCGGACGGCGCGCTGTCCTCGTTGAATGGCAGGGTGAGGCGGTCGAGCTCCTCACGCAGTTCCGGTGCCAAACCCTCTTCCAGTTCGCGGATGCTGGTCGCGTGGATCTCGCGCAGCCGGTTACGACTGGCCTCGTCCAGCGGTGCGGCGCGCACCTCCTCTAGCAGTTGCTTGATCATGGTGCCGATGCGCATCACCTTCGCCGGCTGCTCAACCAGGTCGGTCAGGGAACGCTCGTCGGCGTCGGCGTCGGCGTCGATCGCCATCATCCGCGGGTCGACGCCGCCGATGATTTCGACGCCGTCGTCGTCGTTGGGGG
The DNA here is from genome assembly GCF_010731775.1 of Mycobacterium mantenii. Classification (NCBI taxonomy): domain Bacteria; kingdom Bacillati; phylum Actinomycetota; class Actinomycetes; order Mycobacteriales; family Mycobacteriaceae; genus Mycobacterium; species Mycobacterium mantenii. The sequence goes on from NZ_AP022590.1 coordinate 4,863,662, forward strand.
TACTCAATGCGTCACCATCCTTTGTGGACTAAGAGTGTGGCGTCGTGCCGTTTCCGCGCCATTCATAAATTCGGGCACCGCCATTGTCGTAGATCAACGCCCACGACTTCGACTTATCCAGTGACACTAGTCCTTCGGGTACGGCGAACCCCCGGACAGTCGGCGTGCTGGTGTAGATGTACCGAATATTGAGAGCTTTAATCGCTTCGAGGACCCGTGGATCGGAGTCACCTTTGCGGGCCGAGGTCCAGAAGATGTACCGGTAATAACCCGGGCCGGTCTGCTGTGGGAAGTCATAGTGGGTCCACAGCGGGTGCAGGTCGGCGACCGCGTACATCCACGCGGTGCCGTCGACGTTCGAGTTCCCGATCAGGGTGTCGTGCGCACCGGGCAGCTTGGCCAGATAGGCCATGGCCATCAGGTCGCGCTGGTCAACCATGACCGAGTCGTATTTGTCGCCGAATAACACCAGGTGCCGGTAGAAGTAATGGCGCCCGCTGAGCACGGTGGCCGCCACCAGCAGAACCGCGGTGATCGCGATCCAGACCGGGGTGGCCAGCGGTCTGAAACGGGAGGTGACCCGCTTCGCCCCCGCCACCACCGCCATCACGATCGCGAACAGCGCGACACCGGCCATCGGCTCCAACAACAGCGTGATGGCCGCCGAGATGCGGCGGGGATCTTTGTAGAAGAACTCGCCGAACATTCCGGCCACCGCGCCGATCGGGCCGCCCAGCGGGTTACCGGCGTCGACGTTCACCACGACGAGCAGCAACCACACGGCCAGCGGCCACCAGATCTTCTTGATCAGGAAAATGGCCCCGCCGATGGCGCTGACCGTGATCAGCCCGTACTGGACCGGGAAGTCGTTGAGGTGGCGCGAGTGCTGGAAGACCGCGTCGAAGATCCCTCGCTTCTTGCTGAGGTGGCTCAGAAACGAGTGTCCGGCAATGATGTCTTCCTGCCCCTGCACGCTGATGAATTGCGGCAGCAGGATCAAGCCGGTGATCACGGCGACGCAGGTCAGGGTCAGGAAATCGGCCAGCCTCCCGCGCACCGGCCGCCACAACGCCGCCAGGGCCCACCAGGCCAGCAAGAACAGCAACACGATCACCCCGCCTGTGATGTGCACGGACATGACGCCCACCCACGCCAGGACGGCCGCAGGGATGCGGTCGCGGTGCCGCAGCGTGGTGGTGATCAGCACGAACGCCGGGACCGCGACCCCGTAGGCGGCCAGGTTGGGCATCGCGGCGACGCCGAACTCGACGTAGGGAACCGCGGTGAACGACGCCGACAGCGCGGCCGCGGTGGCCGCCGCCCCGGCACAGCACCACTGCGTGGTGCGCGGTCGCAGCAGATGCCAGGTGAGCATCGCCGCGCTGGTGGGGAACAGCCAGACCGCCGCCGCGACCGAACTCAGCGTGTAACCGGTGGTGGGCGCCACCCCGGTCAGCTGGCAGAACACGGCGATCAGGGCGTGGAACACCGACGGGTAGTACAGCGTCTTATGGGTCTCGACATTGCGCAGCTCTCCCATGTGCGTCGACGACGCCTGACCGGTGTCCAGGATGAACCGCACCTCGTTGGCGTGCCAGACGGCGTCCCAGGTGCTCGGGATGGTCTGCCAGTGGGCGGCCAGGCCGCGATAAGCGGCCCACATGATGAGCAGGGCACCCAGCAGCACGCCCGCCCCCACCGTGATGGCCGGCCAGCGGCTGACCCCGCGGCCCTCGGCGTGACGGTCGCGGTATCGGGCGAGCAGCAGCTGTAGGCCGGTCATCAGCAGGCACACCACGACCAGCGCGGCCAGCGCGGTCCACCCGTTCCACGGAATTCCGATGGCGCCGAACGGAATAATGGCCAGCGCGACCACGCCGTAGGTCAGCGCCGGGCCGATCGCGACCGCGACCGGCCAAGACAACTGACTGATGCGTGCGATGATCGCCCCGGGCGCTATCAGCAAAAACAATGCAATGAGCGTTCCGAACCAGAGCCCCACTCGACTAGTATGGCTGGCCGGGTGCCCTGGCTCGGAAAGCCACCAACTGGCCGGAACCTGTGTGGCACCCGCTACCGTCACAGTTTCGCAAAAAAGCGGAAGCTCTAAGGTGGCCCACATGGCATATGACGTCGCCCGGGTGCGCGGACTGCATCCGTCGCTGGGTGACGGGTGGGTGCACTTCGACGCCCCGGCCGGGATGCTGATCCCCGATTCGGTCGCGACCACGGTGTCGACGGCCTTCCGCAGGTCTGGCCCCACCACCGTGGGCGCACACCCATCCGCTCAGCGCAGTGCCGCTGTTTTGGACGCGGCACGGGCGGCGGTGGCCGATCTGTTCAACGCCGAACCCGCGGGTGTCGTGCTGGGCGCCGATCGGGCGATCCTGTTGTCCGCGCTGGCCGAGGCGTCGTCGTCACGGGCCGGTCTGGGCTATGAAGTGGTCGTCAGCCGACTGGATGACGAAGCCAACATCGCCCCGTGGCTGCGCGCGGCGCACCGGTACGGCGCCAAGGTCAAGTGGGCCGAGATCGACATCGAGACGGGCGAGCTCCCGACGTGGCAGTGGGAAGGCCTGATCGGAAAGTCGACCAGGCTGGTCGCCGTCGCCTCGGCCTCCGCGACGCTGGGCACGGTTACCGATCTGCGGGCGATGACCAAGCTGGTGCACGACGTGGGCGGCCTGGTGGTGGTCGACCATTCCGCCGCGGCGCCCTACCGGCTGCTCGACGTGAAGGAGACCGACGCCGACGTGGTGGCGGTGAACGCCGCGGCGTGGGGGGGTCCGCCGATCGGGGCGATCGTGTTCCGCGATCCGGCGCTGCTCAACTCGTTCAGTTCCATCTCGCCGGACCCCAAGGCCACCGGGCCGGCCCGCCTCGAGATCGGCGCGCACCAGTTCGGCCTGCTGGCCGGGGTGGTGGCCAGCATCGAGTACCTGGCGTCGCTCGACGAATCCGCTCGCGGCGCCCGGCGCGAACGGTTGGCCGTGTCGATGCAATCGGCCACCTCGTATCTGAATCGGATCTACGACTACCTGATGGTGTCGTTGCGCTCGCTGCCGTTGGTGATGGTGATCGGCCGTCCCGAGGTGCGCATCCCGGTGGTCAGTTTCGCGTTGAACGGCGTGCCCGCCGAGCGCGTCGTGCAGCGGTTGGCGGACAACGGGATTCTGGCCGTCACCAACGAAAGTTCCCGCGCGCTCGATGTGTTGGGCGTCAACGACATCGGCGGCGCGGTCACCGTCGGCCTGGCGCACTACTCGACGACGGCTGAAGTCGACCAGCTGGTACGCGCGCTGGCTTCCCTGGGTTGAGGCTGGGCCGGCCCGCTAAACCGTCAGCACGATCTTCCCGGTCACCGTGCTCGACGTCAGTCGTTGATGCGCCTCGCCGGCCTGCTGAATCGGTATGCGCGCGCCGATGATCGGCCGGACGCGGCCCTCGGCGATCATGGGCCATACCGACCCGATCACCGCCTGCACGATCTCCGCCTTGCTGTTGGGCCCGGTGCCCGGGCGGGCCCGCAGTGTGGTGCCGATGACGCGGGCGCGCTTGGCCAGCAGCTTGCCGATGTTGAGCTCGCCCTTGATGCCGCCCTGCATGCCGATGATGACCAGCTGCCCGTCGGTGGCCAGGGCGTCGATATTGCGGTCCAGATAGGAGGCGCCCATGATGTCGAAGATCACATCGGCGCCGCCGGCCTCCCGCAGCCGCTGGACGAAGTCCTCGTCGCGATAGTTGATGGTGATCTCGGCGCCCAGCTCGCGGCAGAATTCCAGCTTCTCCGCCGACCCGGCCGTGACGGCCACCCGGGCACCCAACGCCCGGGCGATTTGGATCGCGTGCGTTCCGATGCCGCTGGCCCCGCCGTGCATCAGCAGCAGCTGGCCCTTGCCCAGGTGGGCGGTCAGCACCAGGTTCGACCACACGGTGCAGGCAACCTCGGGCAGCCCGGCGGCGTCGACCAGATCGACGCCGTCCGGAATGGGCAGCAGCTGGCCGGCGGGAACGGCGACGTACTCGGCGTATCCGCCCCCGGCGAGCAGCGCGCAAACCTGTTGTCCGACAGACCATTCGGCGACACCCGAGCCGACGTCGGCGATGACGCCGGACACTTCCATGCCGATGATCTCGCTGGCTCCCGGTGGGGGCGGATATTTGCCGGCGGCCTGCAGCAGATCGGCGCGGTTCACGCCGGCGCCGGCCACCTTGACCAATACCTCGCCCGGCGCGGCGGAAACGTCGGGCACTTCCTGCCAGGAGAGCTGATCGGGTGATTCGGCGACGATGGCGCGCATGGTGGCCACGCTACCGACCCCCGTTACCCTTACTCGTGGTGGCGTGGCAGAGCGGCCTAATGCACTCGCCTTGAAAGCGAGAGACGGCTAAAACCGTCCGGGGGTTCAAATCCCTCCGCCACCGCTCTCACGAGTCGACACTCTGGTGCAGCGTCGGCGCGTAGCGCAGCACCGCACCCACGCCGTCGGCCGGGGCGATCCGCTCGTCGGTGCGCACCAGGGCGGCGCCGACCGAGATCGCCGATACCGGCAGCGCCTCGTCGGCCCGCAGCGTCTTGGCGGGAGCGGCGCCCTGCTCGGACAACACGTTTTCGTCGGGGCAAGCGTCGTCAAGCCTTCGTCGGCGACGACGGTCGCATCGCCGATGTCTCCGATGATCAGCGTCTCCACCGCGCCTTGACGCAGCGCCGAGCAGACCGCGCCGAGTCCCTCGGCCGCCAGCCCGGACTGCCGCCCGATCTCGGCGGTAAAGCGCTGCGCCGCATCGTCGATCGTGCGCAGCTGGCGCTTGACGAATTCGTTTTCGATGGCGTGCTCGATCTCGCTGAAGTCGTGACCGCTGTGGCGTGCGCCCACCTCGAGCGCCACCGCACGCTGCTGCAACCGCTCGGGTAGCGCGGCGAGCAGATCGGAACGCGAGCGCACCTCACCGACCACGAAGATCACCTCGATCGCCTTGTCGTCGGCGAGCTCCGCGACGCGGTCGGCGACGGCCCGCAAGTTCTTGCGGCCCGCCTCTTCGGTCCGCAACTGGAGGTCGCCGTAGCCCGCGAACTCGGCACCGGCGGATTTGTGCACCGGATGGCCACCGCCATCGACGGTCTCGGTGCGCAGCGTTCCGCCGATGTGCGTGGTGATGTCAGCACCACTGTGGTCGACGACTACCAGCACGTAGTCGGGATGATCGAAGCTCTGCTCCAGAATCGTTACCAGATAAGGCAATCGGAGACCCGCACAACATCGATGGCGGCGGGGCGCGCCAGGTGCTCGTTGATGACCGCACCGTCGGCGCTGGCGACCACCGCGCGTCCACTGCGGCCGATCGGCGGACGCAGGTTCATCACCGCGTCCTCGATCTGGCCGATGACCGTTGCGCCGGCGCCCTGCCGGTCCAGCTCTTCTCGGACCGCCCGCCACTTCAGCTCGAGTTGAGCCTCGGCGTTGTGCGTGTCGTGTGAATCGTCGAAATACACCGAAGCGAACGGCCCCGGTGCGTCCAGCAATTTGCGGAAGCGTTGCGAGTCCATGCCTTGTTGGTTGCTCCCCGAGCCGGGGGACAAACACCTAGCTTCGGTCGCCCTCGCTGTCGTCGAAGAAGTGCCAGTCGCCGTCGTGCTTCACTTCCATGCGCCAGCCGAGTTCGCTGTTGTCGGCCTTGTTGTCGACGAACCACGCATGTGCGTCGTCGGCGCTTTCGATGTCTTTGGTCGCGACGACGTCACCCTTCGGATCGAGCACTCGATAGGTAGCCATGCGGGCAGTGTTCCCACTGCCCGTCGCCGTCAACCGGTCGGGATTTCGGCGGTGATCGTGTCCAGCAGGGCCGTATACCGCTTAGCTTCGGGATCCCGCCCGGGTTTACCACTGCTCACCACGCCGGCCGACAGCCCGCGCGCGGGGTCGGCCCAGATCGCGATGTTGACCAGGCCCAGGTTCCCGAACGCGTGTGGCGCGTTGCGCCCGAACGGCCCCCACCGATTGGTGCCGAGGATGTACCCGGTGCCCCAGCGGGCCGGCTGCAACCCGACCGCGAAATCCGGTCGTAGCCTTCGGCATTCGGTAATCGCGCCGTACATGGTCTCCGGGCTGATCACCCGCACGCCGTCGAGTTCGCCTCCACGACGCCAGATTTCGGCGAACCGCGACATCTCCTGCGCGGTCGACACGGTGTTGGACGACGGGATGATGGTGTTGAGGAACAGCGGGGTGTTGGTGATCGGGATCATCTCGTGCACGGTCCCGCCGATCGCCTTGCGGAAGATCTGGGCGATCACCGGCGGCAACGGGCGGCCGGTGGCGTGACTCGGCGCGACCAACGGCAGGTCTTCCTCGGCGACGCCGAAGTTGGTCCACCGGAAACCGAGCGGGCCGAGGATCTCGGTGGCCAGGATCTCGCGAATCTCCTTGCCGGTGGCCGCGTAAACGAGCTCGCGCACCAGCGGGCCCCAGGTCAGCGCGTGGTAGATGTGCACCAGCCCGGGCCGGTAGAGCGGGCGCAGCTCGCCCAACTTCTGCTGTGCGTACTCGTGGTCGTCCGCGCGTTTGACGTCCGGCTTGGTCCCGGTCGGGAAGGGCAGTCCGGCGCTGTGGGTCATGACGTGGCGGGTGGTGATCCGATGCTTGCCGTGACTGGTGAACGTGGGGATGTATTCGCACACCCGGTCGTCTAGGGAGAAGACACCGCGCTCGACGAGCATGTGCACCACGGTCGCCGCCATTCCCTTGGCCGCCGAGTACACGCAGAAGGGTGTGTCGGGCGTGACGGGGATCTTCTCCGCATCGGGCGGATCGCTCGGGGCGTTGCCCCAGCCGTGGCCGATCGCGCGGTTGAGCACGACGCGGCCATGCTGGCGGATGCACAGCTGGATGGCGGGGTGGAAGCCGGCCCGGTACCAGTGCCGGGCGGCCTGCCAGATCCGGTCGACGGCGGCGCTGTCGATTTCGGAGTGGTCTTCGGCACCGATCGCCGTCACGGCGTCCAAGTCCGCCGGAAGGCGGATCCTGCCGTCTGCCGTCACGGGCGCCGCTCCTCCTCATCGCTGCGCCCTGCATCGTCGCCAGCGCGTGTCGTCGTCACCTCAGCGAGGGTACGTGGCGTCCAATCACTCGCCCTTGAACTGCGGCGGGCGCTTCTCGAACGTCGCCGCGATGCCCTCGGTCAGGTCCTTGGACGGCAGGAAGGCGGCGTTCCAGGCGGCTACGTAGCGCAGGCTCTCCGACACCGCGGCGACACGCTGCTGGTCGAGAACGTCCTTGATGCCGTGGACGGCCAGCGGGGGATTGGCGGCGATCTCCGCGGCGGTGGCGTTCGCCGCGGCCAGGGTGGCGTCGGCGTCGGCGTACACGTCGTTGACCAGGCCGATCTTCTCGGCGCGGGCGGCATCGATGTCCTTGCCGGTCAGCGCTAGTTCGCGCAGGTGTCCGTCGTTCAGGATGTAGGGCAGGCGGGCCAGGCTGCCGACGTCGGCCACGATGGCGAGCTTGACCTCGCGCACCGAAAATTTGGCGTCGACGCTGGCGTAGCGGATGTCGACCGCGGAGATCAGGTCGACGCCGCCGCCGATGCACCAGCCGTGCACCGCGGCGATGGTCGGGGTGCGGCAGTCCGCGACGGCGGTGATGGCGCCCTGCATGCGCTTGACCTCGCGGTGGAACGCCGCGCGCGGGCCGGCCAGCGCGGCACCGGACAGCAGCGGGGTGAACGCGCCGCCCATCGCGGGCACGTCCAGGCCGTAGCTGAAGTTCTTGCCCGACCCGGTCAGCACGATGGCCCGCACGTCGGGGTCGGCGTCCAGCGCCGCGAACAGCTCCGGCATCTCCGACCAGAAGGCCGGTCCCATCGCATTGCCCTTGCCTGGCCCGATCAGCGTCACCTGGGCGACGTGGTCTTTCGTCTCGACGGTGACCGATTCGTATGCTTGCGCCATATCGAGACCGTAGCGTGGCGAATATGGCTCCTGACTTGCGACCCGGACCGCATTCACCGCCCACCGACGAGCTGCACAGCGCTGAAGACACCTTCGGGGTGCTGCAGCGGGTGCTGCACACCATCGCCGCCGACGACCTGTCCCGCCAGACTCCGTGCGCGGAATTCGACGTGTCGGCGCTGACCGGGCACCTGCTGAACTCGATCAGGGGCCTCGGGGGCATGGTGGGCGCGGAGATTCCGGAGCGCGACGAGGGCGATTCGGTGGAGCGTCAGGTGGTCGCCGCGGCCCGGCCGGCGCTGGACGCCTGGCACCGCCACGGTCTGGACGGGACGGTGCCGTTCGGAAAGGGCGAGATGCCCGCAACCAGCGCGTGCGCCATCCTGTCGATCGAATTCCTGGTCCACGCTTGGGATTACGCCGCCGCGCTGGATCACGAGATCAATGCTCCCGAGCCGCTGGCGGAATACGTGCTGGGGCTCGCGCGGCACATCATCAGGCCCGAGTTGCGCGGTCAGGCCGGATTCGACGACCCGGTCGACGTCCCGGCCGACGCCGGCGCGCTCGAGCAGCTGGTCGCGTTCACCGGCCGCAATCCGGCGGGGTAGCGCGGCGCTGGGCGTCGAGTGTTGCGCCACTGCGGGCGCGCCCGGCGTGTCGCCGCGCTGGACGCACACGCAAAACCGTCAGTTCACACTCGACGGCCAAAGCGACGGCCCGGGAGTTACTCCCGTTCCAGGTAGAAGTAGTAGTACTTGCCGTTATCCCGGACGCCCTTGCCGTTCATGATGCCCATCACGGCGTCGTCGTCGATCTTCTTGAAGTGATCGTGCACCGGCTGGCCGTCGTAAACCATGGTGGCGGTGACCTCCCCGCGGAACTCCTCCAGCCACAGGCTGGCCTCACCCTTGCCCATCTCCACGTTGGAGAACTTGTTGCCGTCGGCGTCCAGGCAGACCAGGGGCTGCACGTCGCGGACGGACTTGAAGGTCTTGCCGTACCAGCCGGCCTTTTCCAGTTGGCCGTTCATCTTGTGGCCGGTCTGGAATTCGCCGCCCTTCCACTCGCCGAGCATCCCCTCGATCGTCGCGGGCTGAAGTTGGGCCCAGAATTCGTCGAGCTCGGAATCCGCGATGTCGCCGCTGCGCTCTTTGAACTCGGTGAACTTCTTCCGCGCGAGGTCCACGGACGACTCCTTACGATTCGGTGCGGGCAATCCAATCGCGGGCAAAATGCAGCAGGGCGTCATTTTCCTCCGGCGCGCCAATCGTGACACGGACGCCTTCGGCCGCGAACGGCCGCACCACCAGATGGGCGTCGGCGGCCTGCTCGGTGAAGTCCATGGTGCGCTCGCCCAGCGGCAGCCAGACGAAGTTGGCCTGTGACGGGGGCAGCTCGAATCCGGCGTCGCGCAGAGCGTCGCTGACGCGGGTGCGCTCGACGACCAGCGCGTCGGTGCGCGCCATCAGCTCGCCGGAGGCCTCGAGGGACGCGATGGCGGCAGCCTGAGCGACATTCGTCACCGCGAACGGCATGACCACCTTGTCCAGCGCCGTGATCAGGTCGGGGTGGCCGATCGCATAACCGACGCGCAAGCCCGCCAACCCGTAGGCCTTCGAAAAGGTCCGCAGCACAACGACATTGCTGCGGGTCAGCGCCAAGTCCAAGCTGTTGGGCAGCATGCCGTCGCGGATGTATTCGACGTAGGCCTCATCGATGGCGATCAACACGTGCGGCGGCACGGCGTCGACGAATCGCGTCAGCGCGTCCGGGTCGACGACGGTGGACGTCGGATTGTTCGGGTTGCACACGAAAATCAGCCGGGTGCGGTCGGTGATCGCGGCGAGCATCGCGTCGAGATCGTGCGTGTGGTCGGTCAACGGCACTTTGACGGTCGCAGCGCCCGACACCTGGATGATGGGCAGGTAGCACTCGAAGCTGCGCCAGCCGATCATCACCTCGTCGCCGGCCGTGGCGGTGATCTGAACCAGCTGCTGGCACAAGGTGACCGAACCGCTACCGACCGCGATGTGCTCGGGGGCGACGTCGGAACCCAGGTGCATTGCCAGCGCGGCCTTGAGGTCCACGCTGGCGTTGTCCGGGTAGCGGTTGACGACGGCTACCGCACGTTCGATAGCCGCGTGCACGCTGGGTAACGGCCCGTACACGGTCTCGTTGCTGGCCAGTTTGATAGAGCCCGGCACGTTCTTGCCGGGGACATACACTGGCAGTCCGGCCAGTTCGTTGCGAAGGCGAGCGGTCACTTCGACAGTTTATGTCTCGACTGTGTACAGTATGGCCGGTTCCGCGAGACCGGAAAGGGGTCGGTACCCTCAGAAAGTCCAAGGGAGGCGTGCCAGAGCGGCCGAATGGGGCTCACTGCTAATGAGTTGTCCCCCTCAAAGGGGACCGGAGGTTCAAATCCTCTCGCCTCCGCCACGGAACACGGATCGACAACTGAAGAACAAGGCGCCCGTAGCTCAACGGATAGAGCATCTGACTACGGATCAGAAGGTTAGGGGTTCGAATCCCTTCGGGCGCGCTCACTGATCGCCGCCGCCTTTAAATCAGCCTCTGCGGTGCTGATGCACGTACGTTGCCTACTCTGCGCGGCGGAGAACCGGGCCCCAGGACACGACCTCCGGGTGCTGCCTGAGGAGGGCACGGCGCCGCCGTTCGGTCATCCCGCCCCAGACGCCGAATTCGACTCGGTTGTCGAGCGCCTCAGCGCCGCACTCGATGATCACCGGGCAGTGCCGGCAGATCGCTGCGGCTGTGTGCTGGGCGGCGCCGGGCACGAATAATTCCTCCGGATCGATCACGAGACAGCGCGCTTCGGACACCCAGTCGGAGCGGGAGTCGGTTTTCGCGATGTGGACAGAGCGGTGGACTGAACCAGTTGTGTTGCTTGCTGCGGTGCTCCCGGTAGCTGACATCAGTCCCCCTTTCACACTCGGCCGAAATCAGCAGACGAGTTCGATTTCCTGTCTCATCCCGCAGCGAACGCGGGGGGCCGGGTTCCCGGATGTTTCAATCTCCCACTGCTGCGCGGATAGGCCGGTGTCGATCAGGCGTCTGTCGCGACCGTATGAAAAAGTCCTGAAGCAAACCTAGGGGCTAATGTCACAAGCGCTCAGGCGCTAAGGTGTCTCTCGCGCGACGCCTGACCACGCACGGAAGGTTAGGGGTTCGAATCCCTTCGTGCGCGCTCGCCAGCTCAGGGTTCGGCAATCCGAAATGATTCGAATCGTTAAGACCCAGTTTCTTGTCGTCGAGGTTTTTCGCCGATAACTTCCGCTCATGACCAAGAGCATTGAGCAGATCGGCGGCGGCGCCGGCGGCGGTTTCCTGGGTGGCGGCGCCGGTGGTGGCTTTGTCGGTGGTGGCGCCGGCGGCGGTTTCCTCGGTGGTGGCGCCGGCGGCGGCTAAGCCTCCGATTCGCGCATCCCACTCGGCCCGACGATCTGGCCGGGGGGTTCGTCGGGCCCGCAAGCGGCCGGCAGTTCGAACTGCATCCACGCGACGTCGTGCCAACTGCCGTGTTTCCACTCGACACGTCGGTATAGCCCGGCGTCGGTGAACCCGAAAGAGCGGTGGAAGCTGTTGCTGGCCTCGTTGGGTTGGGTGATGCCGGCAAACGCCTGCCGGTAGCCCCGCTCGGTGAGCCTGTGCAACAGCTCCGTGTAGAGCGCGCGCCCGCCTCCGGTGCGGCGATAGTCGGCGTCGAGGTATATCCCGGTCTCGGTCGACCACTGGTGCGTCGCAAGGCGGTTGAGTGCGTGCCCGTAGGCGAAGCCGATCACTCGGCGATCGCGTTCCAGCACAAGCCATTCGTGGCTCGTCTGGGCGGCGGCGATGCGCGCGGCCATCTCATTTTCGGTCGGGACGGCAATCTCCCAACTGATGACCGTGTGCTCGACGTACGGCCGATAAATGGCAAGGCACGCAGCGGCATCCGCTGCCGATGCCGGGCGGACCAGGCCGCTGCTCGCCTGCACGTCGCCGCGCTAGGGGCGCGGTTGGAAGGGTCCGCCGAACGGTCCCCGGCGGGGTGGTTCGGTCACGGTTTGCGTGACGGTGCTGGTTTCGGTGCTCGGTGCGACCGTGGTCGGCGGCTCCGTCGTCGTGGGCGTGTCGGTGCTCGGCGGCGGGGCCGTCTCGGTCACGGTTTCGGTCGGCGCCCCGCCACCGCCGCCCCCGTGGTGCCGCGGCTCGTGCGTCGTCGTGGTCGCTGGGGCGCTGGTGGACGGGACGGGGGTCGTCGGCGTTGCGGGGCTGGGCGCCGGAGACCCGCTCGTGAGCTTGACCACCGCGAACACCAGCGCGGCCAGCAGGATCACCCCGATGGCCCCGGCCGCGACCAGCGCCGCCGGACGGCGGTACCACGGCGTCGGCGGCTCCGGTGGTTGGGCCTGCGGCTCGTCATACCCGCCGTACCGCGCGGCCGCGGTGGGCTCGGAGTAGTAATCCGGTTCCTCGGGATAAGGCGGCACGAGTGGAGATGTTAGTAGGTCAGCCCTCGCCGGAGATGAGGCCCAGCGCACGCTCGAACAGGTGCACCGTGGCGGCGTGCAATTGGTCGCCGACCTCCTTCTCCGCCTTTCCGGCGCAGGCCCGGGCCAGCGTCCCCTCGATCACGATCCCGAGCTTGAAGCAGGCCAGCACCGTGTACCAGGTGACATGGGACAGGTCGCGGGTGGTGTTGGCGGCGTAACGCTCGAGCAGCTCGTCGGTGCTGGCCAATCCGTCCTGGCCGCCCAGGGCGTGGCTGAACACGCTGGAACCGTCGGGCTGGCGCCAGGTGGCCAGCAGCCAGCCCAGATCCAGCAGCGGGTCCCCGATCGTGCACATCTCCCAGTCGACGATCGCGACCACGTCCGGGCCGGTGCGGGAGAACATCACGTTGGCGGCGTGGTAGTCGCCGTGCATGATGCCCGGCGTCCAATTGGCCGGCCGGTGCCGGTCCAGCCAGGCCGAGACTTCCTCGATGCCCGGGATGTCGGGCCCGGGGTAGCCGTCGTACTCGTTGTAGGACTCCAGCTCCGAAAGCCAGCGCGGCACCTGGCGTTCCAGGAAGCCCTCGGGCCTTCCGAAGTCGGCGAGACCCACCGCGATGTGGTCGACGGCGCCCAGCTTGGCCAGCGCGTCGGCCATCGACAGGCCCATGCCGTGCCGCACCTCGGCGTCGCCGGCGTGCAACGGTGGCAGGGTTTCGCCCGCGTTGAAGCCGTCGACCGGGTCCATCAGGTAGAAGACGGCGTCGCCCAGCACCGCGGGGTCCTCGCAGGCGGCGATCAGGTGTGGATGGGGAACATCGGAACCGGCAAGTGCGGCAAGGACTTTCGTCTCCCGCAAGATCACGCTATTGCTGCGCGGACGCAGGTGCCGAGGCCCGCGCCGCAGCACGTAGGTCCGGCCGGCCCTGGTGAAACGCAGCATGACGTTCTGGGTTCCGCCGGTGACACTGGAAACGTCCTGCAGCGGCCCCTCGCCGAGGCCCTGCCCGGACATCCACTCCGCTACGGCTTCCAGATCTACGTAGTTCACTCCTCAGCCCTTCGCGTGCGGCGTGTATCGGACGGTCTGCACCCGGATCATGCCTTCGCGGAACACGAACGTGTCAACACCGTCGTCAACCCGGTTGACCGCTGAATCGGCGGTCCACTCGAGGAACAACACGTCGTCATCGAACAGCTGGGTTTTCAAGTCCCAGTTCGCATCCGGCAGATCGCCGAGCAGTGTCGCGAAGACTCTGCGGATGGCATCCTTGCCGCGGGCGACGCCGGCGGGGCTGATCAGCACGGAATCCTCGGCATAGTCGACGACGATCTCAGCGAGGTCGCCGGCGGCCAGCGCCGTGCCGTGGTGGGCGAACACCTCCTGCGGCGTACGCGGGGTAGGCGTCATGGCACTCCCTTGCAACCTGTGGACCGTCTGGGAAAAAGACTAGGGCAGGGGCGAGGGGCGGCCCCGGGCGGCGGCGGCTGGAAGAATAGTGTGCATAACTTACTTTCTGGGGAAGGAAATGCCGATGCCGCGGACCGACAACGACTCCTGGGAGATCACTCAAAGCGTGGGCGCCACCGCGCTGGGTGTCGCCGCGGCTCGCGCGGCCGAGACCGAGAGCGAAAACCCCCTGATCAGCGACCCGTTCGCGCGCGTGTTCGTCGACGCCGCCGGCGAGGGGATGTGGAGCATCTACGCCGACCCCGCGCTGCTGGCCAAGGCGGGCGACGGGGAGCCGGACCTGCGGAACCGGCTCCAGCTGATGGTCGACTTCATGGCCACCCGGACGGCGTTCTTCGACGAGTTCTTCCTCGGTGCCGCGGACGCCGGCGTCCGGCAGGTGGTGATCCTGGCGGCCGGCCTGGACGCGCGCACCTGGCGGCTCCCATGGCCCGACGGCACCGTCGTCTATGAGCTCGACCAGCCCAAGGTGCTGGAGTTCAAATCCAACACGCTGCGCGAGCACGGGGCGGAGCCCAAGGCGCACCTGGTCAACGTTCCGATCGACCTGCGCCAGGATTGGCCGAAAGCGTTGCAGGAGGCCGGATTTGATGCCTCGAGGCCGGCGGTCTGGTCGGCCGAGGGCCTGGTCCGTTACCTGCCGGCGCAGGCCCAGGACCTGCTGTTCGAGCGGATCGATTCGCTGAGCGCCGAGGGCAGCAGGCTGGCGTCCAACGTGCCCGACTCGGGGTTCACCGACCCCGGTCGTGTGCAGCGCCAGCGCGAGGACATGCGACGGATGCGGGCCGCGGCCGCAGAACTGGTCAACGCCGAGATCACCGACTTCGACGACCTCTGGTACCCGGAGGAGCGCACGCCCGTCGACGGCTGGCTGCGTGAGCGTGGCTGGGATGTCACGACGGCGACGTTCGCGGAGTTGATGGCGCGGTACGGCCGCAGCGTTCCGGCCGGCGCCGACGACTCGATGCCGCCCACCCTCTACGTGTCCGCGCAGCGACGAGCGGGCTGATCAAGGGACCCACGGGTCGCCGCGAGTCCCAAACGCGCAGCACCGCAACGCCTCTCACTGCAGGTGAGGTGCGGGCCCGGGACGGCCGGTACCCTCGCCGTTATGGCTGATCGACGCGCCCGGGTCGGTGATGTGCATGAGATCGCCGCCGCGATGCACGTTCAGCGCCTGGAGGGGCCCAAGGGCAACGCTATTTACCAGGTGGGCGGAAAGTCGTTCGTCTTCTTCCGCACACCGCGGCCCGACGCGGCCGATCCTGACACCGGCGAGCGCTATGCGGACGTGATCATGCTCTGGGTGGAATCGGAGAGCGACAAGTTGGCGTTGATCTCCGATCCCACGTCGCCGTTTTTCACCACGGATCATTTCGACGGGCATCCTTCGGTCCTGGTGCGGGCCAGCCGGCTGGCGGAAATCAGCAGAACCGAATTAGCTGAGCTGATCCAGGACGCCTGGTTGTCCCGGGCGTCGAAGAAGCGGGCCGCGACCTGGCTCGTCGACCATATCTGACGCTGCGACCTGTGCCGACAAGCCCTGCCGCATAACCAATTGCATGTTTAGACATGAGTCGAATGGGTAACTTCACGTCCACGAGAAAACTTCTTCTCGAACATATTGGAGGTCACGATGCGTGGCAGCGGGATCATCGGAACGGTTGCTTTGGTGTGGTTGCTGATCGGAGTCTTCGCGGCGTGGCAGCGCGACTACTTCAAAAATGACAACTCATCATGCGCCTCGGCGGGCACGGTTGCGGTGACCGTGATCGCCGGACCCCTGAATTATTTCGGTGTCAATCCGAAAGTCACGGATTGCCATCTGCCGCAACCAAGTTCAATGGAATCCATCAACCTCTAACCGCTCACTCAAAAGGAAGTCAACATGGTTATCTTGGGAATTGTCCTTCTTGTATTGGGGTATTTCTTCCACGTATCCATCCTGATCACGCTGGGCATCGTCCTGCTGGTCATCGGTGCGATCCTGTGGATTCTGGGCTCGGTCGGCCGCCCGGTGGCCGGCAGGCGCTACTGGTATTAACCGCTCCGGCCGGAAAACGGATCGCGCGACTGCTCAGCAGTCGCGCGATTTGTTTCACAGGATGCGCATAGGTTGGCCATAGCATTGGCTCAGCCCCCGTCGGATACTGGAACTTGTGACACAGCCCCGAGCCTCTGTAGAGCGGGTGGTCATGTGCCGTGCAGACGGCAACCCCATCAACGTTCTGGTTGTAGACGACGAATCGGTCCTGGCCGACATGGTATCGATGGCACTGCGGTATGAGGGCTGGAACATCTCCACCGCCGGCGACGGGGCATCGGCCATTGCGGCCGCCCGTTCCCAGCGGCCCGACGTGGTCGTCCTCGACGTGATGCTGCCCGACATGAGCGGCCTCGACGTTCTGCACAAGCTTCGCGAAGAGATCCCGCAGCTGCCCGTGCTGCTGCTGACCGCCAAGGACGCCGTCGAAGACCGCATCGCCGGCCTGACGGCCGGCGGCGACGACTACGTCACCAAACCGTTCAGCATCGAAGAGGTCGTGCTGCGCCTGCGGGCGTTGCTGCGCCGCACCGGGGTGACGACGGTGGACAGCGGCGCGCAGTTGGTGGTCGGGGACCTGGTGCTGGACGAGGACAGCCATGAGGTCACCCGTGCCGGTGAGCCAATCTCGTTGACCTCCACCGAATTTGAGCTTTTACGCTTCATGATGCGCAACTCGAAGCGGGTGCTGAGCAAAGCCCAGATCCTGGATCGGGTTTGGAGTTACGACTTCGGCGGCCGGTCCAACATCGTCGAGCTCTACATTTCTTACCTGCGCAAGAAGATCGACAACGGCCGGGAACCGATGATCCACACGCTGCGCGGCGCGGGTTATGTCCTCAAGCCGGCCCGCTGACACGCGGCGGGTCTGGTCCCTTCGGCTGCGCCTGCTGGTCGGACAGATCGTCGTCTTGGCATTCGTATGCGTGGGCATCACCGCGGCGACCGAACTGGCGTTGCTGCACCACCTGGTGGCCCAGCTCGACGGGCAGCTCGCCGGGACGTCCTATCGCTCGGCGCTCATGTACCCCGAGCCGCCGCATTCGGGCTGGCGGCATCAGCACGTCTATCCACGGCCGGGGCCCGGTCCGCGATTCCTGGATGCCCCGGGCCAGCCCGCGGGCATGGTGGCCGCGGTGGTCAGCCACGGGAACACGGTGGACGCCGGATACACGACGAGCAGCGGCGACCGGGCCGAGCTGACCCCGACCGCCCAGCTGCAGCTGTCCGGCATCGCCAACAGCCGTAAGCCGGTCACTTTGGACCTCGACGGGCTGGGCCGCTACCGAGTGGTCGCCGCCCCGAGCCGAAGCGGCGGGGACGTCATCGTCACGGGCCTGTCGATGGCCAACATCGACACCACCCTGATGCGGATGCTGGTCATTTTCGGGATCGTCACCGTCATCGCGCTGGTCGCCGCGACCACCGCCGGGGTGATCATCATCAGGCGGGCGCTGGCACCGTTGCGCCGCGTCGCGCAAACCGCCAGCAAGGTCGCCAGCCTGCCGTTGGCGCGCGGCGAGGTCGAACTACCGGTGCGCGTACGGGAATCCGACGCCAACCCCTCCACCGAGGTGGGGCAACTCGGTACGGCCCTCAACCAGATGCTGGACCACATCGCGGCCGCGTTGTCGGCGCGGCAGGCCAGCGAGACGCGGGTGCGCCAGTTCGTCGCCGACGCGAGCCACGAACTGCGGACGCCCCTCGCGGCGATCCGCGGCTATACCGAACTGACCCAACGGATGGGCGACGACCGTGAGGCGGTGGCGCAGGCGATGAGCCGGGTGGCATCCGAGACCGAACGGATGACGCGCCTGGTCGAAGACCTGCTGCTGCTGGCCCGGCTGGACTCCGGCCGGCCGCTGGAACGCGAACCGGTCGATTTGTCGCGCTTGGCGGTCGATGCGGTCAGCGACGCTCACGTCGCCGGACCCGACCATCAATGGGAACTCGACCTGCCCGAGGAACCGGTGGTCGTCACCGGGGACGCGGCGCGGCTACATCAGGTGCTGACCAATCTGCTTGCCAACGCCCGCGTCCACACCGGGGCGGGCACCATCGTGACGACGCGGTTGAGCACCGAGCCGTCGCACACCGTGCTGCAGGTCATCGACAACGGGCCCGGCATCCCCGCGGCGCTGCAATCCGAGGTCTTCGAACGGTTCGCCCGCGGCGACTCTTCGCGTTCTCGCAAGGGCGGTAGCACCGGGCTGGGCCTGGCGATCGTCTCTGCGGTTGTCAGGGCGCACAACGGGACGATCACGGTGGACAGCACGCCGGGCCGTACCGAATTCACGGTGCGGTTGCCACCCAACGGATGGCAACCGCCCGCACCCAATTCCCAAGGCGCCCAAGACGCCTCACCTAACTAACTATTGCAGGTCACATCGATTTCGAAGGGCTTGTTGACCGGCTGCATCGGGTTGGCCATGTCCACCCCGGTAGCCGTGCCGCTGATCTTGTAGGTGTTGCCGTCCTTGCTGGCGGAAGCGTTGCCCTGGCCGGTACCCGAGGTGTAGCCGAGGGTCACGCCGTTGACGTTGCCCAACCCAACCGATTTCACCTGCGGCGGGTTGCCATCGCTGAGCACGGCCGCGATGCCGGTCGCCGCACCGCCGATGGCGATGTTGATGGTGCCGCCCGCGTTCGTGCACACGACCGAGCCGGTGACGTTCTGGTCCTTGCCGTCGATGGTGACCTTCGTACCGGCGGCTCCACCGGAGCTGGCCGACGCGCTGGTACTTGAGCTGCTCGAGGAACTGCCTGTGGTCGACTTGTTATTACTCGAACAGCCGGAAATACCCGCGGCGAGAATGGCCGCTCCGGCCACCGCGACCGTCAATTGACGCTTCACCTGTTCTCCTTTGCCCGATAGTTGCGGTCCTCGGCATTGAGGGCCGTCTGGGCAGTATGCGGGTTAACTGAGCCGGGATCCAGAGCCTCAGGAAATTGTTTCTGGGTTCATTAGTCGGTAGACATATTGCCACCGGAGCGCTACGTGGAATGGCGCATTAATGGCAAGGTTACGAGGGTGGACCACAAGCCTCCCAGCGCGGTCATCGAGTCGGCTCATCGCGACCTCGTTCTGCCTTTCGACGACGAAGCGGATTTCGTCAACGCCGACCGTGGATTCATCGCCGCCCTGTCCCCATGCGTGATCAAGGCGGCCGACGGGCGCGTGGTGTGGGACAACGATGCCTATTCGTTTCTGGGCGGCGCCGCGCCGGCGACGGTTCATCCCAGCCTGTGGCGGCAGTCGACGCTGGCCGCCAAACAGGGCCTCTACGAAGTGGTTTCGGGTATCTATCAGGTCCGGGGTTTCGACATCTCGAACGTCACCTTCGTGGAATCCGACAACGGCATCATCGTCATCGATCCGCTGGTGTCCACCGAAGTGGCCGCGGCGGCGCTGGCGCTGTACCGCACCCACCGGGGTGGTGACCGCCGCGTCGTTGCGGTGATCTACACCCACAGCCACGTCGACCATTTCGGCGGGGTATTGGGCGTCACCTCGCAGGCCGACGTGGATGCCGGCGCGGTGGCCGTCCTCGCGCCGGAGGGTTTTATCGAGCACGCGGTGCAGGAAAACGTATACGCGGGTCCGGCGATGACTCGCAGGGCGACGTACATGTACGGCACCCTGCTGCCGCGCGGCCCGCTGGACCAGGTGGGGTGTGGGCTCGGCCAGGCGCCGTCCACCGGCGAGGTGGCCGTCATCGTCCCCACTGTCGACATCCGCGAGACCGGCGAAAAGCACACCATCGATGGCGTCGAGATCGAGTTCCAAATGGCACCGGGCACCGAGGCTCCCGCCGAAATGCATTTCTATTTCCCGCGTTTCCGCGCCTTGTGCATGGCCGAGAATGCCACCCACAATCTGCACAACCTGCTGACCCTGCGTGGCGCGCTGGTGCGCGACCCGCACGCCTGGTCCGGTTATCTCACCGAAGCGATCGACACCTTCGCCGATCGCGCCGACGTCGTGTTCGCGTCGCACCATTGGCCGACCTGGGGCCGAGACAACATCGTCGAGTTCCTGTCGCTGCAGCGGGACCTGTATGCGTATTTGCACGACCAAACGCTGCGTCTGCTGAATCGGGGACATACCGGGGTCGAGATCGCCGAAATGTTCCAGATGCCACCGGCTTTGGAGCGGGCGTGGCACACCCGCGGGTACTACGGGTCGGTCAACCACAACGTCAAGGCGATCTACCAGCGTTACATGGGTTGGTTCGACGGAAACCCGGGCCGGCTGTGGCCGCACCCGCCGGAAGCCCTCGCGCCGCGGTACGTCGAGGCGATGGGAGGGATCGACCGCGTCGTCGAGCTTGCCCGGGGCGCCTTCGAATCGGGCGATTTCCGTTGGGCAGCAACCTTACTCGACCATGCGATCTTCACCGACGCCGACTACGCACCGGCCCGGGCCTTGTACGCCGACACGTTGGAGCAATTGGCCTATGGCGCCGAGAATGCGGTGTGGCGAAACTTCTTCATGAGCGGGGCCACGGAATTGCGCGCCGGCAATTTTGGCACCGCCGTCACGGCCGCCTCGATGTCGATGGCCAAACAGCTGACGTCGGAGCAGATTTTCGACAGTTTCGCTCTTCGGGTCGACGGGCCCAGTAGCTGGGACCTCGACATCGCGATCGACATGACCTTCTCCGATTCGGCGACCAACTACCGGCTCGCCCTGCGCAATGGCGTGTTGATCTACCGCAAGGTGGCCGCGGATCCCGCGACGGCAACCGTCACGGTCACGTTGGACAGCAAGTTTCGGCTGCTGCTGGTGGCGATGGGCGACTTCGCCTCGCCGGGCCTGGAAGTGTCAGGCGACCAGTCGGCGCTGCAGACGTTCCTCGGTGTGCTCGACGAGCCGGACCAGAACTTCAACATCGTCACGCCGTGAGATCCGGGTCGCCGTCACGCGACGTCGATCACCACCTTGCCCAGCACCTTGCGGTCTGCCACATGCCTTAAGGCCGCGGCCGTCTCGGAGAGCGGGAATCGCGCGCCGACGTATGGCCGCACCGTTCCCGCGGCGAACATCTGCGCCAACTCCTTGAGGTCGCGCGCCGCGTCGTCGGGCCGGTCGGTCATGAAGGTGCGGATCTCCATGCCGCGCACGCAGATATCTTTGAGCAGAACGAGATTGAGCGGAATGGCCGGGATGGTGCCGGCCGCGTAGCCCAGCGTGACGAAGGTGCCGCCGCGGGCGAGGCCACGCAGGGCCGGCTCGGAATACGCTCCGCCCACCGGGTCCAGGACCACCCGGGCCCTGTCACCGGTGAGCTCGCGGATCCGCGTCTTCAGGTCCTCCCGGTCATAGTCAACGATCGCCTCGGCGCCGCGCTTGCGGCACAGCTCAAGCTTCTCGGGGCTCGACGCCGCGGCCAGCACCCGGGCGCCCATCGCGACCGCCAGGTCGACCGCGGCCAGCCCCACACCACCCGCGGCCCCGAGCACCACGACCCAATCTCCCTGTGTGACGGCGGCGGTCGAACGCAGGGCGTGGTAGGCCGTGCGGTAGGTCACGCCGAAGGCGGCGGCCGCAGCGAAGTCGGCGTCCTCGGGCACCAGCTCGGCCTGGCTCGCGTCGAGCAGCGCCTGTTCGGCGAACGCGCCGAAAGTGGTTCCGGACACCCGCTGTCCCGGGCTGAACGGCGCGCCTTCACCGGCGGCGACGACCTCGCCGGCGATCTCGTTGCCGGGTATGAATGGCGGCGGAATTTTGACCTGGTACTTGCCCGCGATGAACAGGACGTCGGGGAAGTTGACCGCGGCGGCACGGACCCGAACCAGCAGTTGACCGGGGCCCGCAACGGGATCGGGCACGTTCTCGATCACCAGGTCCTCGGGAGTGCCATAGGAACGACAGATCACCGCGCGCATCAACTGACTCCCAGTCCACGTAAACAGAACCCCACCACGTGTGCGATGTCGTCCGGGCCGGGCTGGTCAGCCGAGCCCACATAGCGGCGCATGGTCGCGGCGGTGCAGCTGAACACCGCCTGGACATCGCGTTCGACGTCGGTACTGCCAAGCGCCACAACGGGTTCGATGAGAAGCTCGCGAAGCGGCCGCATCATCTCCTGGTCCGCGGCGCGCCAACTGGTGCCGGCCGACATCTGGCCGGCCGCCGCACGGGTCATGCTGATCAGGTGGGGGTCGGCCACCTGGGCCAGCGTGCCCTCGATCCACCGCACGACCTTGTCGCGCGGCACGGATTCCTTGGCCATCTGGTGCTCGAGGTAGGACACCACGATGGCCACCCCCCGCTCCATGACGGCAAGGATCAGATCGTCCTTGCCTGCGAAATAACGGTAGAACGCCTTGTTCGACGAGCCCGCCTCGGCGACGATGTCGCTGACCCGGGGTGGCTCGGGCGCGACGCGTTCCATGACGCGCACGGCGGCGGCCAGGATGCGCTCCACCTCCTCGGTGGCCTCCCGCTGGCGGTCATCCAGCGCCCGCTCGACCGCGGCGGTCACCCGGTCAGAGGTCAACGAGCTCACCGTATTTGGCGCGCGCGGCCGCGCGGCGCACGTCGAGCATTTCGCTGGGCCAGTCGCCTTCCTCGGCCTCGTAACCCTTGAGCAGCATCCGGGCCAGGTTGACCTTGTGCACCTCGGTCGGCCCGTCGGCGAGGCCCAGCGCGATGCCGCCCAGCAAGACGTTGACCAGAGGTAGCTGGTCGGTGAGTCCCAGCGCCCCGTGTACCTGAATCGCCCGCAGGGCAATCGATTTGAGCACCTGCGATGCCAGAATCTTGCAGGCGGCGATCTCCGCGCGTGCGCCGCGTTCGTCGCCGTTGTCGATGAGCCACGCGGCGTGCAGCACGGTCAGCCGGAAAGGGATCAGCTCGGTGTACGAGTCGGCGACGAACTCCTGGACCAGTTGCTTGTCGGCCAGCAGACTGCCCTGGGTGAAGCGGCTTTTCGCTCGCCGCGACATGATCTCGACGGCGCGTTGCGCCATCCCGATCGAGCGCATCGCGTGATGCAGCCGGCCGCCGGCCAGCCGAGTCTGCAATATCAGGAAACCTTGGCCGGGCTCACCGAGCAGGGCGTCGGACGGCACCCGCACGTCGTTGTAGTGCACCAGGGAATGTCCCGGCTCATGCGGGTCGGCGCCGACGAGGTGGTGATTGGCCTCTAGGACCAGTCCCTCGGTTCGGGCCGGGATCAGGAACGTCGATGCGCCGGTATGCACCGGCACGTCGGGATCGGTGATCGCGACGACGATGAAGAAGGAGGCGACGGAGGCGTTGGAGGAGAAGTACTTTCGCCCAGTGATCACCCAGTCGTCGCCGTCGCGGACGGCGCGGGTGGTGAACACCCGCGGATCCGCGCCGCCCTGCGGCTCGGTCATCGAGAAGCACGAGAAGATCTCCCCGGACAGGAGCCCCGCCAAATAGCGGTCCTTCTGCTCCTGCGTTCCGAACCGGGCGATGATCTCGGCGTTGCCGGTGTCAGGCGCCTGCGTTCCGAACACGATCGGCGCCCACGGGCTGCGCCCCAGGATCTCGTTGATCAACGTCAGCTTGACCGCTCCGAATCCCTGGCCGCCCAGTTCGGGCCCCAGATGCGGTGCCCACAAGCCCTTGTCGCGGACCTGCTGCTTGAGCGGGTCGACGATGCGGCGCCGCTCGTCGTTCAGCGGCAGAAACTCGCAACCGGGGAACAGCACCTCGAGCGGTTGCACCTCGTCGCGAACGAAGCCGCGGATCCACTCGAGCTTCTCCTCGAACTCCGGCTCGGTAGAAAAGTCCCAGGACATTCAGAACACTCTCCTCTTGTTCTTTGGTGGCGATCCGCTGGGTGTGCGGTCGCCACGTCAGGGAATCCCTCCGTCGGCCCGCAGGATCGAGCCGGTGGTGAAGCTGGACGCATCGGAGGCCAGGAACAGGGCCGCGCCAATGATTTCCCGCGGGTCACCCGCGCGCTGCAACGACAGATGCTTGAACGGATTCTGTTGAGCCGCATCGAGATTCCAGGCCTTGCTCACATCGGTGAGAAACGGTCCGGCCATCAGCGTGTTGACCCGCACCGCGGGACCGAACGCCTTCGCCATCGCTTCGGTCATGGCGTTGAGCCCGGCCTTGGATGCAGCGTAGGGGATGATGTCGGGCGTCGGCCGCAGTGAGCCGGCCGTGCTGACGTTGATGATCGAGCCGCGGCCGGCCGCCACCATGCGCTCACCCACCAACGCCGACAACCGGAATGGGCCCTTGAGGTTGAGGTTGACCACAGCGTCGAACAGCTTCTCGCTCACGTCGGTGAGCTTGTCGTACAGCGGCGACATGCCCGCGTTGTTGATCAACGTGTCGACCTTTCCGAACCGCTCATAGGTCGCCTCGACCAACCCGTCGAGCTGATCCCAACGCCCGACGTGCACCTGATAGGGCATGGCCGAACGTCCGGTCTCGGCCTCGATCTCCTTGGCGGTGGAGACGCAGTTGTCCATGTTGCGGCTGGCGATCACCACGTCCGCACCGCAGCGGGCCGCGCCGAACGCCATCTCGCGGCCCAGCCCGCGGCTGCCTCCGGTGATCAGGATGACCCGGTCGGTGAGGTCGAAAAGCTGGTCGGCGTAACCCATTTCAGGATCCCTTGGCCGGTAGCGACCGGGCGAGCTCGGCGGCCGTGGCGATGAGCTGCAGAATCATCGGACCGAACGCCCCGGTGATCTTCGGGTCGACTCCTCCTTTTTGGGAGCCGGTCCTCACCCCGGCCGCGTAGGTCTTCTCCAGCACGATGCCCAGCTTCCAGTTGGCCAGCACCAGGTAATAGTCAATGTTCTCGGTCGACAACCCGCTGACGGTTTCGTAGTGCTCCAACAGCTCGCTGCGCGTGGGCATGCCGCGCATGTCGAGATAAAACCCGTCCTCGCGGGGCTTTTCACCGTCATAGCCCAGTAGGCACCAGGCCAGGTCGAGTAGCGGATCGCCGACGGTCGTCATCTCCCAGTCCACGATCGCGGCCAAACGCGCCGGCTCCCCGTGCGCGAACATCACGTTGGCGAATTGATAGTCGCCATGCATGATGCCCGCCCGGTAGTGCGCCGGACGGTTGCGCCGCAGCCAGTCGGAGGCCTCGTCCAGGCCGGGCAGCTCGCGGACCTTGTAGGCGTCGAGAAACGCCAGCCAGCGATCGACTTGCCGCTCGTGAAATCCGTCGGGGCGGCCGAAGCCTTCGAGTCCTTGCTCGCGCCAATCCACCCGGCCCAGCTTGGCGGCGCCGTCGACCAATTCGAACGCCAGGCCGCGCCGGGCCGCGAGGTCGGTGTCAAACGGCGACTGCCACCCGCCGTCCATCGGGCTCCACCCGTCGATCGCCTGCATGACGTAGAAGGGCATCCCGAGCACGGTGCCGGTGTCGTCGGCCGCGATCAGCGCCGCGTGCGGGACGTCGGTGCCGGACAGCGCCCGTACCAGGCGGATCTCGCGCAGCAGCCCGTCGATGCGCGCGGCGTCGGCCCGGGCTCCGGGCATCCGTAACACCATTCGTTGGCCGCCGCGTTCGATCAGGTACAGGGTGTTCTGCGAGCCGCCCTTCAGCTGGGTCAGCCGCGCCTCCTCGCCACCGCCCGGTGCGCCGTTTGCATCCAGCCAGCGGGCGAGCACGCCCGTGTCGAGTCCCGCTTCACTCACGTGCATCACCGTCCACCATTCGCTGCACATCCCAATCTCTGAATGGAGAATAGCATTCTCCACGGGCCGGCCCCGGCACTCGGCTCAGTCCGGCTTGTGCGCGCTGAGCAGGAAACCCGGGCGCCATAAAGTGACCCTCGTCGTCGTGGTCCAGGTGCGCCAGCGGACCGTCCGGCGATCCGGCCGCCTCGTCCGTGCCGTACACCTTTGCCGACCGAACGTCGTCGACCCGCCACAGCGTCGCGACGGCATCGTGCAATTCGGTTTCGGTGAAGCCGGGCGGGCCCGGCCGGCTCGAATGGGCGTCGTCCAGCGCGCCGGCGGCGAAGGCCAGGATGTACAGCGAGGCCCCCGGCGCCGCGGCCCGAAAGATGGACCGCACATAGTCGTGGCGCCGGTCGGGCGGCAGCGCGTGAAACAGCCCGCTGTCCAGGATCGTGGAGAAGCGGCCGTCATAGCCGCCGAAGCTGGTGACGTCGGCCTGCGCGAACGTCGCGGTGGTGAGGCCTTGCTCGGCGGCCGCGGCGGTGGCCTCCCGGATCGCGGTCGCGCTGGCGTCCAGGCCGACAACGGTGTAGCCGAGCGCGGCGAGTGCCAGCGAGAGTGCGGCATGGCCGCAGCCGGAGTCGAGCACCTCGCTGCGAACCTTGCCTTGATCGATGAGCAGGGCCAGCTCCGGTTGGGGCCGGCCGATGCTCCATGGGGGCGGCGCCGCTTGTCGGTAGGCGGCGTCCCAATCCCGATCCGGTTCGGTCATCCGTCCTCCTCGGTATTGAGTTGGGTGCAGCGATGTCATTGTGCACGCCGTGAACGACGGAAACGGGGCGATGAGAGACTTCGGACGGGCACAACCTCTCGATAAGACAGGAAGACATATGCAAGTGCTTCTGGTCCGGCACGCGCTGCCGTTGCGCAGCGAACACGGCCAAGGTTCCGATCCGGACCTGTCGGAGGAAGGGTTGGCCCAGATCGAGCGACTCCCCAAGGCGCTCGCCAGGTTTCCCATTTCGCGTGTGGTGAGCAGCCCGCAGCGCCGCGCCGTTCAGACCGCCGAACCGGTCGCGGCGGATCGCGGCCTGACCGTCGAGATCGACGGTCGCTTCGCCGAGTACGACCGCGACCTTGCGGTGTACATCCCGGTCGAGCAGATCCGTGCCGAGATGCCCGAGGAATGGGCGCGGCTGGCTCAGGGCCACCTGCCCAGCGCGGTTGACGAGGACGCATTCCGCGCCCGCGTGCGCGCCGCGGTCGACGACCTCGTCGCCGCCGGCGACCCCAACCACACGGTCGCGGTGTTCAGCCACGGCGGGGTCATCAACGTCCTCCTGCACGAAATCCTCGGCACCGCCCGACTGCTGTCCTTTCCCGTCGACTACGCCTCGGTCACCCGGCTGCTGTTCTCCCGGTCCGGGCAAGCGACGGTGGCCGCGGTCAACACCACCGAACACGTGTGGGACCTGTTGCCACGAAACCAACGGCTGCTCGACGACGACGCGGGCCGAGGCACGGCCTGAGCGGGCGCCGGCAAATCCAGGTGTTGCACGGGGTCGAGGTCGGCGATGGTAGACAAGTTCGGTGACTTCAGCTGACCAACTCGAGGGCCTCGACCTGGCCTCGCTGGACCGGTACCTGCGTTCACTTGGGATCGGGCGCGACGGCGAGTTACGCGCGGACTTCATTTCCGGTGGTCGCTCCAATCTGACGTTCCGCGTCTACGACGACAGCACCAGTTGGCTGGTGCGCCGACCGCCGCTGCACGGGTTGACCCCGTCGGCGCACGACATGGCCCGCGAGTACCGCGTTGTTGCGGCGCTGCAGGACACACGGGTTCCGGTGGCGCGCACGATCGGGCTCTGCCAGGACGATTCGGTGCTCGGGGCTCCCTTCCAGATCGTCGAATTCGTCGCCGGGCAGGTGGTGCGCCGCCGCGCTCAGCTCGAATCGTTCAGTCACACCGTCATCGAGGGCTGCGTCGACTCGCTGATCCGGGTGCTGGTCGACCTGCACAATGTCGATCCCAACGCCGTCGGTCTGGCTGATTTCGGTAAGCCCAGCGGCTATCTGGAGCGTCAGGTGCGGCGATGGGGCTCGCAATGGTCGCTGGTGCGGCTGCCCGAGGATCGGCGCGATGCCGACGTGGAGCGACTGCATTCCGGTCTGGGCGAGGCTATTCCGCAACAGAGCCGCACGTCGATCGTGCACGGCGACTACCGGATCGACAACACGATCCTGGACGCCGACGACCCGACGATCGTCCGTGCGGTCGTCGACTGGGAGCTCTCGACGCTGGGGGATCCGCTGTCCGATGCGGCGCTGATGTGCGTGTACCGCGACCCCGCCTTGGATTTGATCGTCAATGCGCAGGCCGCGTGGACGTCCCCGTTGTTGCCGACGGCCGACGAACTGGCCGACCGGTATTCGCTGGTGGCCGGTATACCGCTGGCCCATTGGGAGTTCTACATGGCGCTGGCCTACTTCAAGCTCGCCATCATCGCCGCGGGTATCGACTTCCGCCGGCGGATGTCGGATCAGGCTCGCGGAAGAGACTCCGACCATGCACCGGAGGTGGTGGCGCCGCTGATCTCCCGGGGGTTGGCCGAACTGGCCAAGCTGCCCGGCTAGCGCGAGGCGGCCGCGTGCTGCCGTTTTGCCGCGCGGCGCAGCTGCAAGATCCGTGCGGTGCCGACCGCAACCGTGATCAGCCCGCCGACCACGGCCGCCAGCAAGATCGCAACTCCCTTGGGCTGGCTCCAGCGCCAGCCCAAGAACTGAAACTCTGCTGGTGTCGTGTTCTGGGTGATGAAAATCAGCAACAGAATCAGGATCACGAAGCCGGCGATCAATGACGACCACAGCGCACCGGCGCGGGTGAACCCGATGGCCGGCTCCTTGGCGGGTGCTCCCGTCTTGGCCGCAGGGTTGGGCTTGGGGGGTGGCTGGCCAGGCGAGTCAGGGGTGTGGCTGCTCATACTGCCATCTTTGCCCTATCCGGCGCAGATTGAAACAGATTCACCGCAACCCGGTCGTCGCGGGCCCGCGTCCGTGTGGTTCGGGCGTTAGGGTCGGCGATATGACGACACCGCCGCGCCTGCAGGGCGGGATCACGCGCGCGGCCGGATTGCTGATCGCGATGTGCGTCATTGCGTCGTGCAGCAATTCCGATCCGTTGGGCACGCAGGTTCGAAGCCCCCACTCCATCGTCATCGGCTCCGGCGACTTTCCGGAATCGCAGATCATCGCCGAGATCTATGCACAAGCCTTGCAGGCCAATGGTTTCGAGGTCGGCACGCGAATGGGAATCGGTAGCCGGGAGACGTACATCCCTGCGATCAAAGACCATTCCATCGATCTGGTGCCGGAGTACATCGGCAATCTTCTGCTCTATATTGCGCCCCAGTCGAAAGCGACCACGCTCGATGCCGTCGAGCGGGAGCTGCACCAGCTGCTGCCCGGTGATCTGTCAATTCTGACGCCCGCCCCGGCCAGCGACACCGATACCGTCAGCGTGACCGGACGAACGGCGGACTCCTGGAACCTGAAGACAATCGCCGATTTGGCCGCCCATTCGGCGGACGTGCGATTCGGGGCGCCTTCGGCGTTCGCGACCCGGCCGGCCGGGCTGCCGGGGTTACGGGAGAAGTACGGGCTCGACATCAAGCCAGGCAACTTCGTCGCCATCGATGACGGCGGCGGTGCGGTCACGGTGCGCGCTTTGGTGGAGGGGAGGGTGAACGCGGCCAACATCTTCACCACATCCCCGGCCATACCGCAGAACCATCTGGTGCCCCTCGACGATCCCGAACACAACTTTCTGGCCGGAAACATTGTGCCACTGGTCAGTTCAATGAAGAAGTCGGGCCGGCTCAAGGATGTGCTGGACGCCGTGTCGGCGCAGCTGACCACCTCCGGTGTTGCCGGGCTGAATGCCGCGGTGTCGGGGAACGCGGGTGTCGATCCCGACGAGGCAGCGCGAAAGTGGATACGGGACAATGGCTTCGACCATCCGATCGGAGGATGACTTGATCGTCTTCGACAACGTCAGCAAGTCATTCGCCGACGGAACGACCGCGGTGGACCGGCTAAGCCTGGCCGTTCCGAACGGCAAGCTGACCGTATTCGTCGGGTCCTCCGGCAGCGGCAAGACCACCGCGCTGCGCATGATCAACCGCATGATCGAGCCCACCTCGGGCACCATCACCATCGACGATGTCGACTTGTCCACCCGCGACCCGGTGCGGCTCCGCCTCGGAATCGGGTACGTCATCCAGCAGGCGGGGCTGATGCCCCATCAACGGGTAATCGACAATGTGGCAACGGTTCCGGTGTTGCGCGGCCAGCCCCGCCGGGCCGCCCGCAAAGCCGCCTACGAGGTGCTCGAACGGGTCGGGCTGGACGCCAAACTCGCGACCCGGTACCCCGCGCAGCTCTCCGGTGGCGAGCAACAACGGGTCGGTGTGGCCCGAGCGCTGGCCGCCGACCCGCCGATCCTATTGATGGACGAGCCGTTCTCCGCCGTCGATCCGGTGGTCCGCCACGAGCTGCAGAACGAAATCCTGCGTCTGCAAGGCGAATTGCACAAGACGATCGTGTTCGTCACGCACGACATCGATGAGGCGCTGCGGCTCGGCGAACGCGTGGCCGTCTTCAAGGGCGGTTCGTTACAGCAGTACGACGAGCCCGCGCGGCTGTTGTCGCGGCCGGCCAATGATTTCGTGTCGAGGTTCATCGGCCTGGGCCGCGGCTACCGGTGGTTGCAACTGCTCGACGCGGCGCGGCTGCCACTGCGCGACGTCGAACAGATCGAGGTCGAGCGGCTCTCCGCGGCAAAACTGTCCGACGGCTGGGCCGTCGTCGTCGACGACGCCGGTGCGCCCATTGGCTGGATCGACGCCGAGGGAATGCGTCGGCATCGCGACGGTGGGTCGCTGTCCGACAGCGTGAGTGGGGTCGGATCGTTGTTTCGGCCACGCGGCAATCTGAGCCATGCGCTGGACGCGGCGCTGTCGTCGCCGTCGGGGATCGGTGTGGCCGTCGATGAGGGCGGCAAGGTGATCGGCGGTGTGCTGGCCGCCGATGTGCTGGCCGCGGTGGAGTCGCAACGGCTGGGCTCGGCGGAACCTCAAGGGACCTAGCCGAATGCATTACCTACTCACCCATCTTGACGACGCCGGACGCCTGACCGTCGTGCACCTTCGGCTGTCGTTGGTGCCGGTGCTGATCGGGCTGGCGATCGCGCTGCCGCTGGGTATGCTGGTGCAGCGCAAGCCAATTGCCCGCCGACTGACGACCGCAACCGCCAGCGTGGTGTTCACCATCCCGTCGCTGGCACTGTTCGTGGTGTTGCCGATGCTCATCGGAACCCGCATCCTCGACGAGGCCAACGTGATGGTGGCGTTGACGGCCTACACCGCCGCGCTGCTGGTGCGGGCGGTGCTCGAGGCGCTGGACGCGGTGCCCGCCCAAGTGCGGGACGCCGCCACGGCGGTCGGCTATTCGCCGATCACGCGGATGCTGAAAGTCGAGCTGCCGCTATCGGTTCCGGTGCTCATCGCCGGGCTGCGGGTGGTGGTGGTGACCAATATCGCGATGGTCTCGGTCGGCTCGGTCATCGGCATCGGCGGTCTGGGCAGCTGGTTCACCCAGGGGTACCAAACCGACAAGAGCGATCAGATTCTGGCCGGCATCATCGCGTTGTTCCTGCTGGCGGTCGTCATCGATGTGCTTATCGTGGTGGCCGGCCGGCTGGCGACGCCCTGGGCGCACGCCACGCGCGGCACCGGCCGCCGCTCTATCGTCGCGCCCGTCGTGGGCGGTGCGCGGTGAACTTCGTAGCGCGGGCGATCTCCTTTGTACTGAGCGTCGACAACTGGACCGGCCCGGTCGGGCTCGCGGCCCGCATCCTGGAACACCTCGAGTACACCGCTCTGGCGGTGGCCGCCTCGGCGCTGATCGCGATTCCCGTCGGAGTGCTCATCGGGCACACCGGTCGCGGCACCCTGCTGGTGGTGGGCGCCGTCAACGGCTTGCGTTCCCTGCCGACGCTGGGCGTGCTGCTGTTCGGGACCCTGCTGTTCGGGCTGGGCCTGGGTCCGTCGTTGGTGGCGCTGATGCTGCTGGGGGTGCCGGCGTTGTTGGCCGGCACCTATGCCGGTATCGCCAATGTCGAGCCGATGGTCGTGGATGCCGCGCGGGCAATGGGCATGACGGAGACCCAGGTGCTGCTGCGGGTCGAGGTGCCGAATGCGTTGCCGTTGATCCTGGGCGGGCTGCGCAACGCGACCCTGCAGGTGGTCGCCACCGCGACCGTGGCCGCCTACGCCAGCCTTGGTGGTCTGGGCAGATACCTGATCGACGGGATCAAAGAACGTGAGTTTCATCTCGCCCTGGTCGGGGCGCTGATGGTGGCCGCGTTGGCGCTGGTGCTCGACGGATTGCTGGCGCTGGCGGTGTGGATTTCGGCGCCGGGCAGCGGTCGGCTGCGGCGAACATACCGGGCTCTTCCGCAGCGGTCGGCGGGCACGCTTACGGTAGATGAGTGAACCCAGCCCCCTCTGATCCGTCTCGCCGCGTATGGCAGGCGATGCTGACCTGGCGCGCGCAGGATGCTGCCCGGATGGAATCGGTGCGACTCCAGGTGTCCGGGAACAGAATCAAGGCCAATGGCCGCATCATCGCCGCCGCCACCGCGACCCACCCGGCGTTCGGCGCCTACTACGACCTGCTGACCGATGAGACCGGTGCCACCAGGCGGCTCGGGATGACGGTCACCCTGGCCGAGCGGGAGCGAGTCTTCTCGTTCGCCCGCGACGAAGAGAACATGTGGCTGGTCACCGACCATCAGGGCGAACACCGCGCGGCCTACAACG
Source organism: Mycobacterium mantenii (assembly GCF_010731775.1). Classification (NCBI taxonomy): domain Bacteria; kingdom Bacillati; phylum Actinomycetota; class Actinomycetes; order Mycobacteriales; family Mycobacteriaceae; genus Mycobacterium; species Mycobacterium mantenii. The sequence goes on from NZ_AP022590.1 coordinate 4,896,136, forward strand.
GCGCGCTCGACGTCGACGTGGAGTTCAGCCCGTTCTTCAACGCGCTGCCCGTCCGGCGGCTCGGGCTACACGAGCGAGCGGCCTCGGTCACCTTGCCCGTGGTGTATGTGAACGTGCCGGAGATGTCCATCACCGCGGACACGGTGAGTTACAGCAGCCCCGGCAGTCGAGGTGAGATCAAGTTGCGCTCGCCGATCTCTGACACCACGGTGAGCGTCGACGAAGAAGGCTTCATCGTGGACTATCCCGGCCTGGCAGAGCGGATCTGATCACCCCGCCCGCCCTGCCCGCGGCGGCCAATTCCTGACGCCAGTTCTCCGCGCCGACCACGACGTGGAAGATGTCGGTGCGCGGGAAGCTGTCGTAGCGCGTTCGAGCGGCGTGGCCGGCCTCGATGAGTTCGGCGACCGAGTGGTGGGAAGCCAGCGATTCGCGGGCACGACTCATCAGCTCGATGACGCGATCGGCCAAGGGCACCAACTGGTCGGAGTTGCCTTCGCACATCGCGCGGACCAGATCCGGGGCGGTGGCCGCCACCCGAGTGCCGTCACGGAATGACCCGGCGGCCAACGCGAAAGCCAATGGAATGTCTCCGGCGACCACGGCCAGCGCCTCGGCGAGCAGGTGGGGCAGATGCGAGATGGCCGCCGCGGCGGCGTCGTGTTCGTCCGACCTGGCGGGCACCACCACCGAGCCGCAGTCCAGTGCCAACGTCATCACCGTCGACCAGACCGCAGGGTCGACATGGTCGTCGACGCTGACCACCCACGGGGTCCCGGTGAACAGCCCGGCGTAGCCGGCGGTCCAACCCGAATGCGCGGTGCCCGCCATCGGGTGGCCCCCGACGAAGCGTTCCTGCAGACCCACCGCGACGACCTGATCGAGCACCGCCTGCTTGACGCTGGTGACGTCGGTCAACGGACACGCCGGGGCCGTCTCCTTGATGTGGGCGAGCATGCCCGCAATCGCGGGCATCGGCACGGCCAGCACGATCAAGGCCTCGCGGCTGGCGGCGCGCGACAGGGTGGCGGTCAGATCGGTGGTGGCGTCAAAGCCGTCGGCGGTCGCGGCCTGCGCGCCCTCCACCGAGCGGTTGTAGCCGAACACCTCACGGCCGGCTGCCGTGGCGGCCCGCATTATCGAGCCACCGATCAGTCCCAACCCGAGCACACACACCGGTGTCTTAGAAGGAGGGCTTGCCACATTCCAAGGTTGGCACATCCGGCGGGAAACGGTGCGGTCAGATGTGGCGGCTACCACGAGCCATCTGGTCAGCGGCCTGGTCTGGGACTACCGTAAGCGCCCATGGGAGCACAACGGGCCTCTGCCCAGGGCCTGTCCGCGGACACGCCGGACGGTTTCGGCGTTGCGGTGGTGCGTGAAGAGGGACAGTGGCGTTGTGCTCCGATGGCCCGAGCGTCGCTGTTGAGCCTGTCGGCCGCCGAGACTGAGCTGCGCGAATTGCGCAGTTCCGGGGCGGTGTTCGGCCTGCTGGACGTGGACGACGAATTCTTCGTCATCGTGCGGCCAGCGCCCTCGGGGACCCGGTTGCTGCTCTCGGATGCGACCGCCGCGCTGGACTACGACATCGCCGCGGAAGTGCTCGACAAGCTGGACGCCGACATCGATCCCGAGGATCTCGAGGACTCAGACCCCTTCGAAGAGGGCGACTTGGGCCTGCTGTCCGACATCGGGCTGCCCGAGGCGGTCCTTGGGGTCATCCTCGACGAGACCGATCTGTACGCCGACGAGCAGCTGGGCCGTATCGCCCGCGAGATGGGCTTCGCCGATCAGCTGTCGGCGGTGATCGACCGCCTCGGTCGGTGATCGCTGACGTCGGTGATTGCTGACGAAGACCTGATCCGGTCCGCGCTGGCGGTTGCCGCGACGGCGGGTCCCCGCGACGTGCCCATCGGCGCGGTGGTGATCGGCGCCGACGGAACCGAGCTCGCCCGCGCGGTGAATGCGCGCGAGGCATGGGGAGATCCGACCGCGCACGCCGAGATCCTGGCGCTGCGCGCGGCGGCCAGGGTGCTCGGCGACGGGTGGCGGCTGGAGGGCGCGACGCTGGCGGTCACCGTCGAACCGTGCACCATGTGCGCGGGCGCGCTGGTGTTGTCGCGCATCGCCCGGCTGGTGTTCGGCGCCTGGGAGCCCAAGACCGGAGCGGTCGGATCGTTGTGGGACGTAGTCCGCGATCGGCGGCTCAACCATCGTCCCGAAGTGCGCGGTGGTGTGCTGGCGCAGGAGTGCGCTGCGCCACTGGAGGCCTTTTTCGCCCGCCAGCGATTGGGGTGACGGGCCTTCGGTTGGGTAAGCTGCTCGGCGGTGGCGTGTCCGAGCGGCCTAAGGAGCACGCCTCGAAAGCGTGTGACGGCTAAAACCGTCCGAGGGTTCAAATCCCTCCGCCACCGCCAAAACTCAGTTGCACCCTCGAAGAACAGAGGGGCAGTCGGCCCGCGGCGTTCATTGAACAGCGCAAGTGCCACGTCTATGAACGGCGGCCCCACGCCTCGCTCGCAGGCTTCTGATGCCGGCGCAGATATGTATGAACGGTATTGGCGCGCAAACACTCACCGAGACGTATGGCCTCGGGCCGTAATACCCACCCCAGGCGGGCGGAGGCGGCGGTGGCAAACCTGCTGGCGGAGGTGGCGGGGCCGACGGCGGGGGCGCCTGTGCGAGAACGACGCACGTATCCGGTGGCGCGTCATAGACTGTCCCGTCGGCACATTCGGCTGCTCTGCCTACTGCCGGCGAAACGCAGGTCGCGCTGACGAGCGGTGCGAAGATGGCCGAGACGATGAGGGCCAAACGATTAGCTGTGCTGACCATCGCAGATCTCCTTGCATGGAGGTCTAACTTCGCCAGCGTTGCCGGAGAAGTGACAAAAGACGCCTTCCAAGGCGGAGGCCGGCGTCAGCTCGCGGTCGGGTCGGGGCGTCTACCCAGGGGCGTCGTCGGCCGTGTCTATCGACGGCAACGGCTCAAATTTCTGTGCCGCCGCCAAGACTGCCCGGAAGGGAAGTCGTCTCAGATTTACCGGAAGCTGGCTAACATTTGCGTGCCCGCAGTCTGCGCGGAACGTAGCGCGGGCGCGACAGTGCCATCGGGCCGAAAAGTCGCGGTTTAACGATCACAGTTCCGGGCATCCAGCGGCATGATCGCACGTCACAGCCCTCGTCTCCTTGCTCCTGCGGTGCTCGCGGTGTCGTGCGTCGGCGCCTCGGTCCCCGCGTCCGCCATCCCGTCCGCGGGCGCTGGTCCGTGCCCGGACGTGCAGGTGGTATTCGCCCGCGGCACCGACGATCCACCCGGCCTCGGACCGACCGGACAGGCATTCGTCGACTCGCTCCACCCGCGCGTCGGCGCAAAGTCCTTCGACGTGTATCCGGTCAATTACCCCGCCACCCATGACTGGACGAGCGCGGGCGAGGCCGGCGTCAGCGACGCGGGCGCACACGTCGTTTCGATGGCGCACGACTGTCCCGACACCAAGATGGTGCTCGGCGGGTATTCACAAGGCGCTGCCGTGATGGGCTTTGTCACCTCGCCTGTCGTCCCGAATGGGATCGATCCGGCGACCGTGCCCAAACCGATGGATCCGGAGGTCGCCAACCACGTCTCTTCCGTCGTGCTCTTCGCACTGCCCAGCGAGAAGGCGATGAACTTCTTCGGCGAGCCGCCGGTCGCCATCGGCCCGCTCTATCAGGCCAAGACCATCCAGGTGTGCGCGGCCGAGGACCCGATCTGCTCCGACGGGATGAATTTCGCCGCACACGACACGTATTCGACCAACGTGGCAATGATCGACAAGGGCGCAGCCTTTGCGGCCAGCCTTCTCGGCGGAGGTCCTGCCGGGCGCAGCTCGATGTAAGCGCATCGCCAAAGCTCGGGCCGTCGTCCGATTGGCGCTCGATGCTTGCGAACCACTAATTTCCCTGAGGTGAACTTCTCAGCTGCTGGTGCAGCCGCGCGGTGGATCGCCCCCTTCCTCACGGTTGCAGCCGTGGCCGGTATGGGTCACGTCGGTGACCCGGTACAGGTCCGCCCCGGCCCGCCGGTGCGGCTGGTGGCCGACGGCGATCCGTTGGCCGGAGCGCCGTTCTACGTCAACCCGATGTCGGCGGCCATGCGGGCAGCGCAGAGCGCCGATCCGCCGAGCGCCGAGTTGACCGCCATCGCCAACACCCCGCAGGCCTACTGGATCGTCCCGGGCGGGTCGGCGGCGACGGTCGGGAAGTATGTCGGCGACGCGAATGGTGCCGGCGCCATCCCGGTGCTGGCGATTTATGGAATCCCGCACCGCGACTGTGGCAGCTTCGCCGCGGGCGGCATGGGGTCGGCCGACGACTACCGCTCCTGGATCGACTCGATCGCATCCGGTGTGGGCACCTCGCGGGTGGCGATCGTCGTCGAACCCGACGCGCTCGCCATGGCCGACTGCCTGCCGGGTGATGCGCGCCAGGAACGCTTCGACCTGATTCGCTACGCCGTCGACACGCTCACCCGCGACCCGAACGCGGCCGTCTACGTGGACGCGGGTCACCTGCGTTGGCACAGCGCCGACGACATGGCCGCCAGGCTCAACCAGGCCGGCGTCGGCCACGCGCGGGGGTTCAGCGTAAACACCGCGAACTTCTTTACCACCGAGGACGAAATCGGCTATGGCGAAGCGATTTCGGGACTCACGAACGGATCACACTACGTCATCGACACGTCGCGCAACGGTGCCGGACCGGCGCCCGACTCGGATCTCAACTGGTGCAACCCAAGCGGCCGAGCATTAGGCACTCCGCCGACGGCCAGCACGTCGGGCGCGCACGCCGACGCGTACTTGTGGATCAAACGTCCCGGTGAGTCCGATGGAACATGCGGCAAGGGTGATCCGCCGGCGGGCAACTTCGTGAGCCAGTATGCCATCGACCTGGCGCGCAACGCCGGCCACTAGGTGCCGTGGAACGGGTTGGCGATTCGTGCTCGTTCTTGGTTGAAAATGGGTAACATTTAGATACCGAAAACAGCAAAGCGAGCGCGCGACAAAGAGGCATCATGGCCAAAAAGGTCGAGATCATCGCCGTCTTCGCGATCTGCACTGCGTTCATCACGTCTACCAGCGCGCTATCCGGCTTCGTCGCGCACGCAGACGATGCAGCGACCGCGGTGTACAACGGCGTCAACCAGCTTCGCCAGGGATGCGGGCCGATCAGCGACGACCCGCGTTTGACCGAGGCAGCCCAGGGGCATGCCGACGACATGCTGCGAAACGGGGTGAACGGACACATCGGTTCGGACGGCTCGTCGCCGCAGGCTCGTATCACCGCTGCGGGCTACAGGAGCAGGTACTCGGGTGAGATCGTGTTCTGGGGCACCGGATCCGCTGCGACTCCCCGTCAAGCCCTCGACATGTGGATGCAGAGTCCGCCACACCGAGACATCATCCTGAACTGCGCATATAACGCGGGCGGGTTCGCCACCGCCTGGGACGGCAACAAGATGACCGTCGTGGGTGACTTCGCGGCATCGTAAACCCTTTTAGAACAAGCGGTTTCGGATGACACCCATCGCTTCATATGGGGTGTTCAAATTAGTGAACCACTGGCTTACGAAAGCGTTGATGTCGTCAAGTGTGGAGTTCGGCAGGATATATCCGCCGTAGGGCTGTAAGACAGAAACTGGAGTGTGGTTGTTGTCGTTGCGCGCCAAAGTAGTTGGAGTGTTATTGAAAATCTCGGCTGGATTGTCTGTGCCGTTGCCGACATACAGCTGTACAGCTTCGGGGCCGGCAGTTGCATTGAATCCAGATAAGACGGGCTGCCGCCTGACCTCTCGGAAACTGAGTTCACCGAATCGGGCCCCAGGGTCGGTCACAGGTACAGTTGCCAGTTCGCCGGCCTTGCCCCAGCCGGTTCCGTCCCAGGGTTGCCAGAATTGGCGGTCGGTGACGTGGTCGGGATCGACACGGTACTTAGTGACGCCTTGACTGCGGTCGAAGGAGTCGGCGGCGATGTACACGTTGCCGCCTTTGGCCTGATAGCCGCTTATTTGTGTCGGTGCTGTACCAGCGGCCCGCTACGACCCGTCCAGAGGCTTCCGACGAGCATTGCCGCCCCTTCTGAGCGGCTACAACCCTACTAGCGGAAGGCCTGTGGCGGGTTGGTGTTGTCGATCTTCAGGTTCAGGTCTGGCTGCCGGCCAGCTTGCGCACCGTCAGCGCTTCGATGTCTTGGAACGGCCGTCCCTCGGGCCGGATCAGGTCGTGGAACCACACCTTCGGTACCGAGGTGTAGGGGTGATCCCATGAGTCCCAGGGGAAGTAGGTCTGGGTCTTGCCGGCGACCAGGCCCCAGTTGATGGCACCGACGCTGTGGCGCTTCGCGACCGGCAGGATCGATTCGACGGTGCTGCCCTGGGGCCGCGCCATGTATTCCGTGCACAGGATCGGCCGGCCCAGCGGGGTGAGCTCGTTGATCCGGTTCTCGAACCCGGAGGGCCCGGCGTAGGAGTGGAAGGTGATCACGTCGGCGTTGGCGAGCTGAATGTCGCTGATCGCGCTGCGGCCCTGCGATTGTCCCCAATGCCCCTGCCACACACCGCTTGTCAGCGGCTGGCTGGGCTCGACCGCCCGGGCCCAGCGAAAGACCTGGGGGAGCAGGTTGGTGACCAGCTGCTCCTTATCGCTTCGTTCGACGCTGCGGTATTGGCGTGCGGGGTTGTCGGGCTCGTTCCACAGGTCCCAGCCCAAAACCCGGTCGTCGTTGCGGAATTGGGTCATCACCGCCGTGACGTAGTCGCGCATCACGGGGACGTAGCGAGGGTCGCCGAGGCGTTCGGCGCCCGGGCTCTGCGCCCAACCCGAGTTGTGCACGCCCGGCCTCGGCGCGCGCTGGCGTCCCGCTCGGGGTTGCGGATCCCAACAGGAGTCGAAGAACACGAACAGCGGTTTGATGCGGTGGCGCGCCGCGATGTCGACGAATTGCCCAAGGCGCGTTTGAAAGCCGCGCTGATCGGCCGCCCAGAGCTGATCGTGAAGAAACACCCGTGCGGTGTTGTGGCCGTAGAACTGGGCCCAGCCGAGCTCGGTGTCGATGCGCCGCGGGTCGAAGGTGTCGGGCTGGAACATCTCGAGCTGATTGATGGCGTTCGCCGGAATGTAGTTTGCACCAACGAGCCAGCCCTGGGCTTGATACCAACGGTTGGCGCGCTCGGGTGACCACCGGCCCGCTTCCTCCGCGGAAGCCCGGGGCATCCGGGCAACTGCGGCCCCTGCCGCCAGTAACAGAGGGAGTTTCAGGGCCGTCCGTCGTTCCACGATGTGACGATAAGTTTTCGGGGCGATTTCCCTGGGATTTGCTCAGCGCGTCGCAACAGGTCGAGGCAACAATTGTTACCGGCCGGTAATCGTGACCAATCCGTGACCATTGGCCTCCGGCGAGCCCGGCCGTCTAGCATGCCGGTCAGGTTAAAATCGGCCCCGCCCTACGCCAGACGCATTGTCGGACAACCGATCGAGGGCGCCCGGCGACGGCTGACTTCTGGAGACTTATCGCAGCTTGCGACCGTGGTTGTCTTTGACGCTGCCGGTGAAGATCAAGACCGCGTCAACGATGGCCCAGACGATGCCGCCGAGCAGGACTGGGAAACCCAGAAAACAGAACAGGCTGAAGAGAACTCCGAACAGACCTAAACACAGTTGCGCCACCGCGATCTGAGTCGAGTCGATGTAGAAACGGCCGATCCCGAACAAGCCGAGGAACAGCTGGAGCAAGCCGGCTGTGGTGGCGGACTTGTCGGACAGCGGCAACCCGGTAGCGGGATCGCGGCCATAGGGCGCCTGCGGGTCACCGTATCCCGGATAACCCGGATAACCCGGATAACCCGGATAACCCGGATAACCGGAGTACCCGGGGTAGGCCCGCGGGGGCTGATATCCCGGCGGCGGTGGCGGGGTGTGCGGGTTCGGCTGCGATCCGTAACCGGGCGGCTGCCAACCCCAGGGTGGCTCGCCGGGGGTATTTCCGGGTTGGTCGGGCGGCGTCGACATCAAACCGAGTTAACACGGCCGACGTCCCGGCGTCCACACCGGCGGTCGACAGCGCCGGTAAGCGAAAAACCCGACGACGCAGTCCGCAAAGTTCTTCAAACTTCACCCCTCAGGGCGCAATACTGAACGGGTGCCTGATCGAAATGTGTTAGGCGGTCCGCTGGAACCGTGCGGCTCAGACCCGCTGACCGGCTTCTACCGCGACGGCTGTTGCTCGACCGGCCCCCAGGACCTTGGGCGGCACACGATCTGCGCGGTGATGACCGCCGAGTTCCTGGAGCACCAGCGTTCCATCGGTAACGACTTGTCGACGCCCGTGCCGGAGTACCGGTTCCCAGGCCTGCTGCCCGGCGACCGCTGGTGCGTGACCGCGCTGAACTGGCTGCGCGCTCACAACGACGGCTGTGCCGCGCCGGTCGTGTTGGCGGCGACCCACGAGAGCACCCTCGAGGTGGTGCCCCTGGAGGCGCTGGAGGAACACAAGGTCGACGTTCCCGACGATCTGGCCAACCTGTAGCGCCGCGCCACCGAGAGGTGGATGCACGATGCCTCCCCACCGCGGCTAGCGTCTGTGTCATATCACCTGATGCGTCGAAATGAACCATCCCGCGTTTGATGCGCACCTCCTTCCTTGGGAAGGTGCATGTCATGCCGAGCAAGTACGACCCGCAGACGCGGGCCAAGGCGGTCCGTCTGGTGTTGGAGCACCGTGCTGACTACCCAAGTGAGTGGGCGGCGATCACGGCGGTGTCCAAGCGGTTGGGGATGACGGCCGAGACGCTGCGTAGTTGGATCCGTCAGCAGCAGGTCGACGACGGTGATCGTGACGGTGTCTCCTCGGCGGCGGCCGCTGAGATCCGCGCCCTCAAGCGGCGCAACGCCGAGCTCGAGCAGACGATCGAAATCCTCAAGGCGGCAACGTCTTTCTTCGTGCGGGAGAGCGACCCGCGCAACCGCCGCTGACCAGTTCGGTCTGCGAGTTCATCGCCAAACACAGGCACCGCTTCGGGGTCGCTCCGATCTGCCGCGTGCTCACCGAGCACGGTGTGCCGATCGCCCCACGCACCTTCTACGCCTGGGTCAAGCGGGCACCGTCGAAGCGAGCCCTGTGGGACGCCACCATCAGCGAGGTCTTGGCCGGCTACTACGAACCCGATGAGCACGGCCGGCGCAAGCCCGAGTCGCTGTACGGGTCGGTGAAGATGTGGGCACATCTGCAGCGCAAAGGCATCCCGGTGGCGAAGTCCACGGTGGAACGCCTGATGCGCCGAAACGGGTGGCAGGGCGTACGCCGCCAGAAGGCCGTGCGCACCACGATCGCCGACCCGGCGGCGGTGAGGCCACCGGATCTGGTGGATCGCCAGTTCGGGGTGGGCGCACCCAACCAGCTGCTCGTTGCGGACTTCACCTACGTCAAGCTCGTCACGGGGGTGTTCGTCTACGTCGCATTCGTCATCGACGCCTACGCCGGGGCGATCGTGGGATGGGAGGCCTGCGCCTCCAAGCAGACCCAGTTCGTCGAATCGGCGATCCGTCAGGCCGTCGCATTGCGGTCGCGTCAGGGTCACCCGATCGAGGACGCCATCCACCACAGCGACGCAGGATCGCAGTACACCAGCGTGAGATTCGGTGAAACACTTGCCCTTTCGGGCATCCGACCCTCGGTCGGCAGTGTCGGCGATGCCTATGACAATGCTCTGGCCGAGACCACGATCGGACTCTACAAGACTGAGTGCATCCGGCCTGATTCCCCGTTCCGTCGCGGGCCGCTCACCACGGTCGGTGACGTCGAGTACATCACCGCCGACTACGTCGCCTGGTACAACCAGCAGCGCCTCATGCACCGCCTCGGCCGAGTCCCACCCGCCGAAGCCGAAGCCCAGTACTATTCCCAACACGTGACCGACCAACCGGCCGGCTCACAGAACCCCGAGGGTGCATGAAACCCGGGATGCTTCAAAAAGGGGTTCCGGTGGGTCCTGCGATTGACGACATCGACTTCGACGACTTGACCGCGCCGCAACTGACCGACGTGCAGCGCCAGATCCTGGAATTCACCGAAGCCAAGCCAGTCGACCTCGACATCGACCGGATGCTCGCGGAGGCCGCCGAGCAGACCGGTCTGCCGGCCGGAGCCGCCGACCTCGGCGACACCGATGGTTACGCCGAGCGCCTGCGGATCCACGTCGCGGCGATCGAAGCCGACGAAGGCCTGCGCCAGCTCACCCGCGGTTCGCTGCGGCAGCGGATCGTGCGCCTGCTGCGCAACCGGTTGTCGCTCACCGAGCTCGTCCGGCGGTATCCCGAGATCGAGTCGATCCCGATCGAAAAGCCGTTCATCGTCGTCGGAATGCCGCGCTCCGGCACCACGCATCTGGTGAATCTCATTGCCTCCGACCCGCGCCGGCGCGCCCTGCCGTATTGGGAGAGCCAGGATCCCATCCCCGCTCGCGGGCAGGGCCCCGACATCTTTGGCGTCGACCCTCGCTACGCCCGGGCCAAGGCGGAGCACGACGCGCTGATGGTGAGCGCGCCCGTGGTGGCCGCCATGCATGACCGATTTCCCGAGGCGATCGAGGAGGAAGTGGAGCTCCTCGACCTCGATCTGGCCTCGTACGTGCTGGAATGGCATGCGCGCGTGCCCGACTGGCGCGACTATTACTTACGGCTGGACCAAACCCGGCACTACGCGTACATGAGGAGGGTGCTGCAGGCGCTGACCTTCCTGCGCGGGCCGCGGACATGGGTGCTCAAGAGTCCGCAGCACTGCGAACAGCTCGGCCCGCTCATGACGACCTTCCCCGACGCGACGGTGGCCTTCACCCACCGCGATCCCGTTGCGGTGATCCAGTCGACGATCACCATGATGGCGTACTCGGATCGGCTGCGCCGAAACAGCATTGACCCGCAGTGGCTGCTGGACTATTGGAGCGACCGCGTACACCGACTGCTCAGCGCATGCGTACGCGACCGCGACCTGGTGCCCGCCGAACGCAGCATCGACATCAACTTCCATCAGCTCAACGGCAACGAAATGCCGTTGCTCGAACGGCTTTACCAGTGCGCCGGCGTCGACTTGCCGCCCAAGGTGCGCGAACAATTCAAGCGCTACCTGGACGGCAATCCGCGGGGCAAACACGGCCGTATCCGTTACGAACTGCAACGGCACTTCGGCACCTCCGCCGATGAACTGCGCGGCCGGTTCGGCTTCTACTTCGACAAGTTCGACGTCCGTCCCGAATGAAGGAGTCACCAGCGATGTCCGACCCCGTCTATCGGAGCAGGCCGGGTGCCGACGCGATGCGCCCGGCGTCCGCCGAGAGGGCTGAGGAGATCGCCCCGGGTTTATGGTGCTCGCCGGGATTGTCCAACTCGTATCTGCTCACCACGACCGAGGGCCGGGTGATCGTCAACACCGGCATGGGCTTCGAGGGGCCGGTGCATCGCGCCAACTTCGATGCCGTCGACCCGTCACCAGTGCGCTACATCATCTTCACGCAAGGCCATGTGGATCACGTCGGCGGCCTGGACAGCGTGCGGGATCCCGAGACGATCGTTGTCGCGCAAGCGAACTGGAAGGCCTGGCGAGACGACAACGATCGGCTGATCCCGTACCGGGCCAGCCGCAGCGCATTCGCCTTCAAAGACACACTGGCCAGTGGCATCCAAGCCATCCAGCGTCGCCTGGGTACCACGCGGCTGGCCGGTCAGAGCGTGCCCGTCGTCGACATCGACTTCGAGGACACCCTCCGCCTGGAGGTCGGTGGCCGGCGCCTGGAGCTGATTTCCGTGCCCGGCGGCGAGACCACCGACTCGTTGGTGATCTGGCTGCCCGAGGAACGGATCTGTCTGTGCGGGAACACTTTTGGTCCACTGATCGGACATGTTCCCAATCTCGTCACCATGCGGGGCGATCGTTACCGCGACGCGTTGACGGCCATCGCATCGGTAGACAGGGTCCGCGACCTTCAGGCCGACCTGCTGGTGACCGGTCACTTCGAGCCGGTCAAGGGCGCCGAACGAATCAATGAAGAGCTGACCCGGCTGCGCAACGCCATCGAATACATCCACGACCAAACTGTCGCCGGGATGAACGCCGGCAAAGACGTCCGCGCCTTGATGCGGGAAATCACTCTGCCCGCGGAATACGAAGTGGGCGAGGGCTACGGCAAAGTCGCCTGGGATGTGCGGGCCGTCTGGGAGAACTATTCGGGCTGGTTCCATCACGAATCGACCACCGAGCTTTACCCGGTCGGATTCGATTCCGTCGCCGCCGACGTGGTCGAGCTGGCCGGCGCCGACGCGCTGCTGGTTCGGGCCCGGGCACACCTGGGCGCCGATCGCGCACTGCAGGCCATCCACCTGGCCGAGCTCGTTCCGGCGGACCATCCGGGGGTTCGCGACGTGCTGCGGGCAGCCCATGAAAAGCTTCTGGCGGGCAGCACGAATTTCTGGGAAAGTGCCTGGCTCCGCGACCAGATAGCGAGGAACTCATGACCGCGTTCGCACTACGGCCCGAGGACTTCTATCACACCGGCATCATCGTGCCCGACCTCGACGAAGCGATGGCCCGGCTGAGTGCGCTGGCCGGTTACCGGTGGATCACGCCGGTGAGCTACACCTTGCCGTTTCGCACGACAAGCGGAACCCAGGTGGTCACTTCGACTTTCGTCTATTCGCTGCAGGCTCCGCACGTCGAACTGATCAAGGAGGTACCCGGGACGGCCTGGACGGCGGCGCCCCGCAACGCGGTTCACCACCTTGGCTACTGGACCGACAACTTGGCCCAGAGCGCGAAGATATTGGAGGACAACGGCTTCACCTTCGAAGCAACCGCCGACACCGCACCGCCCGAACTCGCGCTGTTCGCCTACTACATCGATGCGGCGGGAACTCGCATCGAGATCGTCGACCGCGCGCTGTTCCCGGACTTTCCGGCGTTCCTGCAGGCGGCCGCCGGCCCGGAAGCATAGTAGGGCGAGGCCACAGATGCTGTTAACCGTGCTGCGCTTCAACTTTGCCTCGCCCCAAGGTGATTCACGCACACAGGGCGAGCTCCTGTCCGCGGCCCTCGAGCTGGGGCAGTGGGGGGAGTCCCACGGCATCATGTCCATCAGCGTCGACGAGCATCACGCGACCGGGCACGGGTGGAGCTGCAATCCGATCATGGCCGCGGCGATGTTTTTGGCCCGGACCTCGACGCTGATCGCGAGCGTCGATTGCGCACTGGGGCCATTGTGGAACCCGGTGCGGCTCGCCGAAGACATCGCCCTGGTCGACAATATGAGTCGCGGACGCCTGCACACCACGGTGGGACTGGGGTATCGCCCTGTCGAATACGACGCTCTCGGAGCCGATTTCGGTGGGCGGGGCGCGCTGATGGACAGCCTCCTCGAGCGCATGCTGGCGGTCTGGTCCGGCGGCGACCTAGAGAACGGGATCTGCACCGGGACCTGGACGCGACCGCACCCACCGCTGTATGTCGGTGGCGGCGCGCGCGCCACGGCGCGCCGCGCGGCCCGGTTCCGGCTGCCGCTCCGCCTGGCCGACCACCTGCCCGACATCGCCGATTATTACCGCGAGCTGTGTGCCGAGGCCGGCCTGTCACCGTTCATCCTCATGCCGGGGCCCATCAACCGCGGAATGATCTACCTGCACGAGGAACCGGACCGGGCATGGGCGGAGCTGGGTGACCATATCCTTTGGGAGGCAGTCACTTACGGACGATGGTCAACCGACCAGCGCTCGCTCATGCACCTGCCGGGTGTCGAAACACTCGACCAGGTCAAGGCGTCGGGACGATACCGCTTTCTTACTCCCGATCAGCTGATCGCCGAGGTGCGGGATGCCGAGAACTACGGCCCGCTCGTCATGCATCCCCTGGTCGGCGGCATGCCGGTCGACGAGGCGTGGAAGTCGGTCCAGTTGCTCACCGACAACGTCTTGCCCGCGCTGACCTGACCACGTCGAATTCTCCACTCCCGATTGTGAACCCGAATTAGGGGTACGCGGCCACAGTCCAAGCTGAACTTATGGAACGGGAGATTTGATGAGATCCGAGGCCAGGAGGGCAATCGCGATACTCGGCGGCAGCGCCGCGCTGGCTTTGGCGGTCGGCTGTGGCGTCGCCCCAGGCGCATCGGCCAGCAACGACCCGGCGGCGCCGCCGCCCACGTCGTCGAACCCCGCGCCACCGCCGCCCTCACCACCGCCGGCCGCGCCTCGAACGCCGTACTACAACGGCGGAACGGGCACGGGTGGCGGAGGCGCCGCAGGCGGAGGAGCTGGCGGCGGCGGCTGAGCGGATCGAACAACGGCTAACCGTCGCGGCGCTGCTCCAGCCAGTCGGCCAGCGAGCGCCCGGCATCCAGCACGTGTCGTTCGGCGATCGTGCGCGCGCGCTCGGCATCCTTATCGCCGAGGGCGTCCAACAGCTCTTGGTGTTCGTCCAGTGAGTGCTTCTCGTGCTCGGGGAACAAGGTGAGGAAATTGCTCGGCACAACCCGGGCGGCCTGCTTGATCTGATTCATCAGCCGGGGCGAGTGCGCGGCACGGTGAATCATCTGATGGAAGTGCCAGTTGGCCTCGCCGATGCTGTCGTCGCCGGACCGGGCGACGACGTCGGCCGCGAGCTCGCGCAACGCCTCGAGCTCTTGCGCCTCGATCCGCGCGGCGGCCCACGCCGCTGCTTGCCCGGTCAGCACCCCGAGAATGGTGAAGCTGTCCAGGACGTCTTCGGGGCTGATGCCGATCACCGTCACACCGCTGCGCGGGGCGACTCGGACCAGTCCCTCGAACGACAGCTCCAGCAGCGCCTCCCGCACGGGCGTGCGACTGGTGGCGAATTCCTCGGTGATGGCATCGAGGTCGACGCGCGATCCGGCGGGCAAGGCGCCGGTGAGAATCCGGTCGCGCAGCTCCCGGGCGGCGCGCTCCCGGACGGTCCCGGAGATGTCGATGGCGGCCACCAGCAGACGATACCAAAGCGACAGATCTAATGTTTGATATCTGAAATATCAGATGTTAAGTTTCAACCATGCGCACCGACAAGATGGCCCTCGTTGCCTTCATGCAGGCCGGCAGCACCTCGGTCTACGCGGGCTCGTGGCGGCACCCCGCAACCGAGCACCGATACCTCGACGCGTCCTACTACGCCAAAATCGGCCGTCAGCTCGAAGAGGGCTGCTTCGACCTGATGTTCTTCGACGACCGACTGGCGATGCCGGGGGTCTACGGCGGATCCGTGGACGAAGCCGTCCATTACGGCGCCCGCCCGGTCAAGCTGGACCTCGGCGTGATCCTCGGGGTGCTGGCGCAGGCCACCTCCAAGATCGGGCTGGGCGCCACCTACTCGACGACGTATTACCAGCCGTTCCACGTCGCCAGAACTTTCGCCTCGCTGGATCACCTTTCGGGCGGCCGCGCCGCCTGGAACGTGGTCACCTCGGTCAACGACAGCGAAGCGCAGAACTTCGGCGTAGAGGCACACCTCGGCCACGACGAACGCTACGACCGCGCCGACGAATTCATGGATGTGGTGACCGGCCTCTGGGACACCTGGGAGGACGACGCCGTCCTGCACGACAGGGTGTCCGGGCACTACGCGGACCCGAGCAAGGTGCACGAGCTGGGGCACGTCGGCCGGTTCTTTTCCGCGCGCGGCCCGCTGACGGTGCCGCGCACGCCGCAGGGACGTCCGGTCATCATCCAGGCCGGATCGTCGGGTCGCGGACGCGAATTCGCTTCGCGCTGGGCCGAATTGATCTTCACCGGTGACCCGGGTATCGACGTCGCGCGCAGCCACTACACCGATCAGAAGGGTCGTATCGCCGACGCCGGCCGCGATCCCGCCGGGGTTCGCATCTGCCCCATGGCATACGCTGTCGTCGGCGAGTCGGAAGCCCACGCCAAGGAGCGCGAAGCCATGTTCCTCAACGATCTGGTTCATCCCATGGCATCCCTGACGCTGCTGTCGGAGTTGATGAATTACGACTTCGCGCAACACGATCTCGATGACCCGGTGACCGACGACCTGCTGGACTCGGTGTCCGGCATCCGCGGGCTGGTGCAGAACCTGCGCACGCATATCGGCGGGGACACGGTGACGCTACGTGACCTCGCCAACCATCGCGCCACCCTGCTACAGGGGCCGCGTTTCGTCGGCACCGGTGAACAGGTCGCCGACCAGATGGCCGACTGGTTCGAAAGCGGCGCCTGCGACGGATTCGTCCTGGCCGCAACGCATCTGCCCGGCGCATTCGAAGACGTCGTCCGCATGGTGGTCCCGGAACTGCAGCGCCGCCGGCTGTTCCGCACCGAATACGAATCCTCGACGCTGCGGGGACACCTTGGGCTGCAACGGCCTTCGAACAGCCTGGCGGGCGCCGGTGCGAATGCTTGACGGCCTGCGGATACTCGACCTCGCCACCCTCGCCGCCGCCCCGCTGGTGGCGACCTACCTGGGCGAGTTCGGCGCCGACGTCATCAAAGTCGAAGAACCCAGGCATGGCGATCCGATCCGCGGCTGGGGAAACCAGCGCGACGGCGTCGGCTTGATGTGGAAGTCGATCTCGCGCAACAAGCGATCGATCACGCTGGACCTGCGCTGCGCCGAAGGCCAGGCGCTGGTGCGCCGCCTGGTGGAGCATGCCGACGTGGCCATCTTCAACACCCGCCCCCAGACCTTGCGTAAATGGGGCCTGGATTACGAGAGCCTGCGCGCGGTCAACGACCGGATCGTGATGCTGCACATCACCGGTTACGGATTGAGCGGGCCGAAGAGTCAGCGCCCCGGGTTCGGCACGCTGGGGGAGGCGATGAGCGGATTCGCGCACATCACCGGTCAGGCCGGCGGTCCTCCCACCCTGCCGCCGTTCATGCTGGCTGACGGAATCGCGTCGCTGAACGCCGCTTACGCGGTGATGATGGCGCTATATCACCGCGACGTGCGCGGCGGCCCGGGGCAGTTGATCGACGTCAACCTGATCGATCCGCTGGCCCGGCTGCTGGAACAGACGCTGATGGGCTATGACCAGTTGGGTCTGGTGCCCGAGCGCTCCGGCAACCGGTGGGATATCTCCGCACCCCGCAACACCTATCGCACCGCCGACGACAAGTGGCTGGCCATGTCGGGCAGTTCACCGGCGCTGGCGCTGCGGGTGTTCCGGGCGATCGGCCGCAATGACTTGCTGGACGACGCGGACTTCTCCGACCCGCAGCGGCGGCTGGCCCGGGCCCGCGAAGTCGACGAGGTGGTCGCCGAATGGGTTGCCAACAAGACGCTTTCGGAGGCGATGGAGGTCTTCGACGCCCATGAGGTCGCCGCGGCCCCAGTCTATGACATCACCGATCTGGTCGCCGACGAACAGCTGGCGCACCGTGAGGTGTTCATCTCCGTCGACGACGCGCAGCTCGGGGCGATGAAGGTACAGGCGCCCGTTCCGCGGTTCTCGTCGGCATCCGGCACGGTCGGCCATCTCGGACCCGGCCTCGGCGAACACAACGCCGAGGTCTATGGCGAGCTACTCGGCTTGACTCCCAACGACATTGACGACCTGCGCGCCCGCGGCGTGTTGTGACAGAAGGAAATCCATGACCGATCTGCTGCGTCGATCCGAACTCGCGGTACCCGCGAGCAATGACAACATGTTCGAGAAGGGCGCCCGGTGCGGCGCCGATCTGGTGTTCCTCGATCTCGAGGACGCGGTGCCGCCGGCCTACAAGGAAGAGTCGCGCGCCAAGGCGATCGCCGCGCTCAACGACATCGACTGGGGCCGCACCGCGCGGGCGATCCGTATCAACGGCCTGGACACCCAATGGTGCCACGACGACGTCGTCGAAGTGGTGAGCAAGGCCGGCCAGAACCTCGACACGATCATCATTCCGAAAGCCCGCCGGGCGCGCGACGTCTGGTGGGTGGACGTGCTGCTCACCCAGCTGGAGGCGAAACTCGGCCTGGGCAAACCCATTCGGCTCGAGGTCCTCATCGAAGAGGTGGAAGGCCTGGCCAACGCCGAAGAGATCGCCGCGGCGAGCCCGCGCCTGGACGCCCTGATCTTCGGGGTGGGCGACTTCTCGCTATCCCAGGGGGCCCGGGTGGACACCAACTTCGTCCCACTCGGCGAATATCCGGGTGAATTCTGGGCTTACGCGCGCAACAAGGTGATCGTGGCCGCACGCATCGCCGGCATCGACGCGATCGATGCGCCGTATCCCGACTACCGGGACCTGTCGGGGTACGAGCGCGACGCGCGGCGGGCGTCGCTACTGGGCTACACCGGCAAGTGGGCCATTCACCCCGGCCAGGTGCCCGTCGCCAACGAGGTCTATGCACCGACCGTCGACGAAATCGCCCGGGCCGAAGCCAATGTCGCCGCGTATCGGGAGGCCGAGGCCAAGGGCCGCGGCGCCGTCGGGGTGAATGGCGTCCTGGTGGACGCGGCCCACGTGAAGCAGGCGGAACAGACGCTCGCGCGCGCCGCCCTGATCAAGAGCCGCCGCGCTTGATGGCGGCGACCCGCTTCGCGCGGCTGGACCTGATGGCGGCGACCCGCTTCGCGCGGCTGCGCCGCGCTTGCGATCGCCGCTAGTCGATCACCACCAAGAGGTCGCCGCCCTCCACCTGCGCGGTCTGTGAGACCGCGATTCGCGCGACCTTGCCGGCCTTGGGGGTGGTGACGGCGGCCTCCATCTTCATCGCTTCGATCGTCGCGATGGTCTGGCCGGCTTCGACTTCCTCACCCACGTCGGCGGTCACCGTCACAACGCCGGCGAAGGGAGCGGCGATGTGATCCGGGTTGGCGCGATCGGCCTTCTCGGCGGCGGGCACGTCCGAGGCGATGCTGCGGTCTCGCACCACGACCGGCCGCAACTGTCCGTTGAGGATGCACATCACGGTGCGCATGCCGCGTTCGTCGGCATCGGAGATGGCCTCCAGCCCGATCAGCAGCTCCACACCACGCTCCAGCTCGACGCGATGTTCGTCCCCTTGACGCAACCCGTAGAAGAACTGATTGGCGCTCAGCCCAGACGTGTCGCCGTACGTCTCACGGTGTTCTTCGAGTTCTTTTGTCGGCCCGGGGAACAGCAGCCGATTCAGCGCCGCCTGGCGGTCGGCGCCCGGTATGCTCAGCGTCTTTTCGTCGTCGGCGGACAGCGCCTGTTCCGGCTTCGCCGGTCCGCGCCCCTCTAATGCCCTGGTGCGCAACGGTTCAGGCCAGCCACCCGGCGGGTCGCCGAGTTCGCCGCGCAGGAAGCCAATGACCGAGTCCGGAATGTCGTAACGTGCGGGGTCGTCGGCGAATTCTTGCGCGCTGACGCCCGCGCCCACCAGCGCCAGCGCCAGGTCGCCGACCACCTTGCTGGACGGCGTGACCTTGACGAGATGCCCGAGGATGGCGTCTGCCCCGGCGTAGGCGTTTTCGATGTCCTCGAACCGGTCGCCGAGTCCCAGCGCGATGGCCTGCTGGCGCAGGTTCGACAGCTGGCCGCCGGGGATCTCGTGGTGATAGACGCGTCCGGTCGGCGCGGGGAGTCCGGACTCGAAGGGCGCGTACACCTTTCGAAGCGCCTCCCAGTACGGCTCGAGGTCGCATACCGCCGGCAGCGACAACCCGGTGTCGTAAGTCGTGTTGGCCGCCGCGGCCACGATTGACGACAGCGCGGGTTGGCTGGTGGTCCCCGCGAGGGGAGCCGCGGCACCGTCGACGGCGTCGGCTCCGGCGTGCCAGGCCGCCACATAGCTGGCGAGTTGCCCGCCCGGGGTGTCGTGGGTATGCACGTGGACCGGCAGGTCGAACCGGGACTTGAGCGCCGAGACCAGGGTCGCGGCCGCGGGTGCGCGCAGCAGTCCGGCCATGTCCTTGATGGCCAGCACGTGTGCGCCGGCTTCGACGATCTGTTCGGCCAGCTTCAGGTAATAGTCCAGCGTGTACAGTTTCTCGGCCGGATCGCTGAGATCACCGGTGTAGGACATTGCCACCTCGGCCACCGCCGCCCCGGTGTCCCGCACGGCGTCGATGGCCGGTCGCATCGAGTCGACGTTGTTCAACGCATCGAAAATCCGGAAGATGTCGATGCCCGTCGCCGTCGCTTCCTCGACGAACGCCGTCGTCACCGTCTCCGGATATGGCGTGTAGCCCACGGTGTTGCGTCCGCGCAGCAGCATCTGCAGACAGATGTTGGGCAGCGCCTCGCGCAGCGTTGCCAGCCTCTCCCACGGGTCTTCCTTCAGGAACCGCAGCGCCACATCGTAAGTCGCCCCGCCCCAGCATTCGATCGACAGCAGCTGCGGTGTGGTGCGTGCGATGTGGGGCGCCACCTCGATCAGGCCGCTGGTGCGGACCCGCGTGGCCAGCAGGGACTGGTGGGCGTCGCGGAACGTGGTGTCCGTGACGGCGACGCCGCGTGACTCGCGAAGCCAGGCCGCAAATCGCTCCGGACCGAGTCCGGTCAGACGCTGCTTGGAGCCCGCCGGCGGGGCGCTCGACAGGTCGATGTCGGGCAGCTTGTCGTGCGGGTACACCGCCGACGGACGCTCACCGTGCGGCTTGTTGACGGTGACGTCGGCCAGGTAGTTGAGGATCTTGGTGCCGCGGTCGGCGGAGCTACGCGCGGTGAGCAGCTGTGGGCGCTCCTCGATGAACGACGTTGTGACACGGCCGGCTTGAAAGTCCGGGTCATCCAGAACCGCTTGCAGGAACGGAATATTCGTCGAGACACCACGGATCCGGAATTCCGCGACCGCGCGTCGCGCCCGGCGCACGGCCGTGGCGAAATCGCGGCCCCGACAGGTCAGCTTGATCAGCATCGAGTCGAAGTGTGCGCTGATGTCGGCGCCCAGCGTCGTGCCGCCGTCCAGCCGGATTCCCGCGCCACCCGGGGTGCGGTAGGCCGTGATCCGGCCGGTGTCCGGGCGGAAGCCGTTCGCCGGATCCTCGGTGGTGATCCGGCACTGCAACGCCGCACCGTGCGGGACGATCGAATCCTGGCTTAACCCAATGTCTTCCAAGCTCTGCCCGCCGGCGATCCGCAGCTGCGCCGAAACCAGGTCGACGTCGGTGATCTCCTCGGTGACCGTGTGCTCCACCTGGATGCGGGGGTTCATCTCGATGAACACGTGGTTGCCACGCTCATCGAGCAAAAATTCGACCGTGCCCGCACACGTATAGTCGATGCTCCGCGCGAAAGCCACTGCGTCCGTGCAGATCCGCTGGCGCAGTTCAGGATCCAGGTTGGGTGCCGGTGCGATCTCGACGACCTTCTGGTGCCGGCGCTGCACACTGCAGTCCCGCTCGTAGAGGTGCATCACGTTGCCCTGGGTGTCGGCCAGGATCTGGACCTCGATGTGCCGGGGATTGATCACCGCCTGCTCGAGAAACACCGACGCATCCCCGAACGCGGATTCAGCCTCGCGGCTGGCCGCCTCGATCGCCTCGGCCAGCGAGGCGGCGTCGGCCACCCGGCGCATCCCGCGTCCGCCGCCACCGGCGACCGCCTTGACAAACAGTGGGAACGTCATCGATTCGGCGGCCGCCAGCAGTTCGTCCACCGACGTCGAGGGCGCCGAGGAAGCCAGCACCGGAAGACCCGCTGCCCGCGCCGCCGCGACCGCCCGCGACTTGTTGCCCGTGAGTTCGAGCACCTCCGCACTCGGGCCGACGAAGGTGATGCCCGCCGCGGCGCACGCCGCCGCCAGGTCCGGATTTTCCGACAGGAATCCATAGCCGGGGTAAATCGCGTCCGCCCCGCAAGCCCGCGCCGTCGCGACGATGTCGTCGACCGACAGGTACGCGCGGACCGGGTGGCCTTCTTCGCCGATCTGGTAGGACTCGTCGGCCTTCAACCGATGCACGGAGTTGCGGTCCTCGTACGGGTAGACCGCAACAGTGGCCAGTTCCAGCTCGTAGGCCGCGCGAAACGCGCGGATCGCGATCTCCCCGCGATTGGCGACCAGTACTTTCCCGAACATCGCTTTACGATAGCGTGCGTTGCGGAGGCCCCACGTACTCGCTCAGCGGGCGGATCAACGCATTGGACGCGGTCTGTTCGATGATGTGGGCCGTCCACCCGGTGATCCGGCTCATGACGAATATCGGTGTGAACATTCCGATGTCGAAGCCCATCAGGTGGTAGGCCGGCCCGGTCGGGAAGTCCAGATTCGGCTTGATTCCGTTGGCCTCGGCCATCCCCTGTTCCAAGACTTCGTAGATGTCAAGCCACTTCTGACCGTTACGGACGGCCGCGACGCGCTTGAGCGCTTCCTTCATGGTCGGCACTCGGGAGTCGCCGTTCTTGTAGACCCGATGGCCGAAGCCCATGATCTTCTCTTTTCGAGTGATCTTGCCTCGCAACCATTCCGCCGCCTTGTCCGCGGTGCCGATCTCGATCATGTCGTGCATGACGGCCTCGTTGGCACCGCCGTGCAGCGGACCCTTGAGCGCACCGATGGCGGCCGTGACCGCGCTGTACATGTCGGACCCGGTGGAGGTGACCACCCGCGCGGCGAAGGTCGAGGCGTTGAAGCTGTGCTCGGCATAGAGGACCATCGACTGTTCGAAGGCGTCTACGACCACCTGCTCGGGGACGTCGCCGAAGCACATGTGCAGGAAATTCTGCGCGTAGTTCATGTGGCTGTGCGGGGCGATGGGGTCCAGGCCGCGCCGACGGCGCATGTCGGCGGCGACGACCGTGGGCAGCACCGCGAACATCCGCAGCGCCTTGGCGTGATTCGCCGCTGGGCTGTCGTCGTCCTCCTCCGGGTCCTCGGCACCCATGGAGCTGATGAAGGTGCGCACCACGTCCATCGGGTGGCAGGTCTCGGGCAGCTTGGACAACAGCGACAGCTGGGCTCGGTTCAGCCGGCGGGCCGCCCGCTCCCGCTGGGTGAACAGCGCGAGCTGTTGTTCGTCGGGAAGGTCGCCCTGCCAGAGCAAGTAGGCGACCTGTTCGAAGGTGCACTTCACCGCCAGGTCCTGGACCGGGTATCCGCGGTAAGTCAGGGAGTTGGTCTCTGGGACCACCTTGGAGATGGCGGTGGTGTCGACGACGACACCAGCCAGGCCCTTGTAGATGCGGGGTTGGTTGTCCTCGACGGTGCTCATTGCGCGACTCCTTGGACGGCGAAGTTGTAGATGTCGGAATCGAATTGGTTGTAGTCGGCGTACCGCAGCAGCTCGTAGAGCCGGCTGCGGTGTTGCATGCGGTCTAAAAGACCGGATTGGGTTCCGTTGTCCGCGATTTGACGAAGACCGACCTCGACGGCATGCATGGCCAACCGCAACGCGGTCACCGGGTAGATCACCACGTTGTAGCCGATGTCGGACAGCTGCTGGACGCTCAGAAGCTCCGACTTGCCGAACTCGGTCATGTTGGCCAGCAACGGCGTGTCCACCGCCGCCCGGAATCGCTCGAATTCGGACGGCGTGTGCAGGGCTTCGGTGAAAATCAGGTCGGCGCCCGCGCCGGCGTAGGCCTTTGCGCGCTCGATCGCCGCGGGCACACCCTCGATCCCGGCGGCATCGGTGCGGGCGCAGATGATGAAGTTCGGGTCCCTGCGCGCGGCGACGGCGGCCCGCAGGCGTTTGATCATCTCGGTGGCCGGCACCACGGCCATGCCGTCGAGATGCCCGCACCGCTTGGGGTTTTCCTGGTCCTCCAGGTGACAGCCGGCCAGGCCGGCGTCCTCCAGCACGGTCACGGTGCGCGCGGCGTTCATCGGCTCACCGAATCCGGTGTCGGCGTCGATCAGGGTGGGCAGATCGGTGACGGAAGCGATCTGCGCTCCACGGCCGGTGACTTCGGTCAGGGTGGTCAGGCCGATGTCGGGCAGACCGAGTTCGGCCGACAGCACCGCCCCGGACACATACACCCCGTCGAATTCGAGCTCGGCGATCAGCTTGGCAACCAGGGGTGAAAAGGCACCCGGAAATCGTTGCAGGCGACCACTTTCCAGCCCGGCGCGGAATTGAACGCGCTTGGTCGCCGCGGACACGGCGCCCCCGATCAGTGCGCTCATCAGAAGATTCCCGGGGGAATCGTGGGCGCGTGAGCCAGCACTGCCGGACCGACCACGATGTTGAGCGCACCCAGCGCGCCGGCCGGCAGGTCTGCAAGGGATTGGGCCGCCGACAGGAAGCGCTGCCGTTCGGTATCGCTGACGATTCCCTCGGCCAGTCCGGTGAACTTTCCGATGTACTGCTCGCGGTCAAACGGCCTGGCCCCCAGGGGATGCGCGTCGGCGACGGCGATCTCGTCGACGATCACCTCACCGCTTTTGAGGGTGACTTCGGCGCGGGCGCCGAACGCCTTCTCGCCGGGGTCCGCGGAGTGGTAGCGTCGGGTCCATTCGGGATCTTCGACCGTCGAGACCTTTCGCCACAGCTCGATGGTGTCAGGCTGGTGCGCCCGCTTCGGCGCGTAAGACCGTTCGTGATGCCAGGTTCCGTCCTGCAGCGCGACCGCGAAGATGTACATCACCGAATGGTCCAGCGTTTCGCGCGAGGCATCCGGGTCGAATTTCTGCGGATCGTTGGCCCCGGTGCCGATCACGTAGTGGGTGTGGTGGCTGGTGTGCAACTCGATCGTCGCGATCTGGTCCAGATCGCCGATGCTCTCGCGCATCCGGCGGGCCAGGTCGATCAGCGCCTGACTCTGGTATTCGGCCGAGTGCTCCTTGGTGTAGCTGTCCAGGATGGCCCGCTTGGGCTCGCCCGCCTCGGGCAGCGGGACGTGATAGGTGTGCTCCGGGCCCGAGAGCAGCCAGGCGATCACCCCGTCCTCGCCTTCCCAGATCGGCGCGGGCGCGCCCTCGCCGCGCATGGCGCGATCGACGGACTCGATGGCAACCTTGCCGGCCCATGCCGGCGCGTACGCCTTCCAGCTCGAGATCAGGCCCTTGCGTGACTGCCGGGTGGACGTCGTCAGGTGCAGCGCCTGGCCGATCGCGGAGTAGATGGTCTCCTTGTCCAGACGCAGCATGGTGCCCAGGCCGGCGGCCACCGACGGGCCGAGGTGGGCGATGTGGTCAATCTTGTGCTCGTGCAAGCAAATTCCCTTGACCAGATCGATCTGGATCTCGTAACCGGTCGCGATGCCCCGGATCAAATCGGCCCCACTGATCCCGAGGTGCTGGCCAACGGCCACCAGGGCCGGGATGTTGTCACCTGGGTGGGAGTACTCGGCGGCCAAAAAGGTGTCGTGGAAATCCAATTCGCGCACGGCGACGCCGTTGGCCCAGGCCGCCCATTCCGGGGAGTAGTCGCCCTGGATACCGAAAACCTTGGCACCCTTGAATGGGTGCGCCTGCGCCTGGGCGCGGGCGGCGGCGACCGGACGGCGGGTCACGGAGGCGGCCGAGACCGCGGCGTTGTCGATGATGCGGTTGATCACCATCGCCTCGGTGTCCGCGGGCACCGCGACCGGGTCGGCCGCGACCTCGGCGATCTTCCATGCCAGGAGCTCAGTACGAGGAAAGTCCTCGGCGCTGCGCCGCGTTCGAACATCATGAATCCGCATAAGCCGCACAGTACGCAAACCCAGATGAGAGGTAAATGCCCTGTAAAAGCGTAATTGTGTGTCCATATCCGCAGAATTTTGCGTATCTTGTGAAAGGCCCACGCGTACTGTGTGACGGGTGGCGAAGACATTCGCCGGCGCACGGTTACGGCGGTTGCGCGAGGAGCAGGGGCTGACCCAGGTGGCGCTAGCGCGCGCCCTGGGGTTGTCGACCAGCTACGTCAACCAGCTGGAAAATGATCAGCGCCCGATCACGGTTCCGGTGCTGCTCACGCTGACGGAGCGGTTCGACCTGCCGACGCACTACTTCGCGCCGGAATCCGACGCTCGCCTGATTGCGGACCTGCGGGAGGTGCTGGCCGATACGTCTGCCACGGCCGCGCAAGTCGAGGAGCTGGTCGCCCGCATGCCGGCGATCGGTCAGACGCTGGTCAATCTGCACCGGCGGCTGCACGACACCACCGCCGACCTCGAAACGCTGCACAGTCGCGCCAATGTCGATGCGTCGGCAATATCGCAGCGGCCCATGCCTTTCGAAGAGGTGCGCGACTTCTTCTACGACCGCAAGAACTACATCGGCGAACTGGACGTCGCGGCCGAAGACCTGTTCAACGAAAACCACTTGCGCATCGGCGGTCTCGACGGCCAGCTGGCGGAGCTGCTCGCCGACAAGCTCGGCGTCACGGTGGTGATCGACGACGGCCAAACGTTGGATCCCAACTCCAAACGACTGTTTGCGCCCGAATCGAAAACCTTGTATGTGGCCCGGTGGCTGCACCCTGGCCAGCGCGCCTTTCAGCTCGCCACCCAGATCGCGTTGCTCACCCAGGCCGGATTGATCACCGGGATCATCGCCGGCGACGACCAGCTCAGCGACGACGCGCGCGGCGTGGCCCGCATCGGTCTGGCCAACTATTTCGCCGGCGCCCTGCTGTTGCCCTACGTTCGGTTCCTCGATGCCGCCGAGAGCGTCCGTTACGACATCGACCACCTGGCACGGCGATTCGAGGTGGGGTTCGAAACCACATGCCATCGGCTGTCTACCCTGCAGCGGCCCAACGCCCGGGGCGTCCCGTTCATCTTCGTCCGCACCGACAGCGCGGGAAACATTTCTAAACGCCAGTCCGCCACGGCATTTCATTTCTCCCGCGTCGGCGGGAACTGTCCCCTATGGGTGGTGCACCACGCGTTTTCCCGGCCCGGGCAGTTTCTGACGCAGGTCGCGCAAATGTCCGACGAGCGCACGTACTTCTGGATCGCCAGGACCACCACGACCGAGCCGAGCCGATACCTCGGCCCGGACAAGAGCTTCGCCATCGGCCTGGGTTGCGATGTCGCCCACGCCGGGAAGCTCATCTACTCCGTCGGCATCGACCCGACCAACGCCGAATCGATCGTGCCGATCGGCGCCGGCTGCAAGATCTGCGACCGGCCCGCCTGCCCGCAACGCGCCTTCCCGTATCTCGGTCAGCCGGTATACGTTGACCCGCACAGCAGCACCGATCTGCCGTATCCACCGGCGATTACGCCGTGAGTGCGTGCCGTCTGCGCCGCGGTCAGCGACGAACCCGACGCAGCAGCCATTTGACGTTGTCACGTGCCAGCGGTGTCGCGACCAGCCCCAGGGCCAGGGTGGCGATTCCCATGCCGACGAGCGACAACAGCCCCGATGGATGCCATCCCAGAGGGCGAAGCCACCGCACGCGGAACACCATGCCGAGAAACGACCTTGACCGAGTCGCGGACGCTGTGCTCTTCGCCGCTCGCGTGTCGTGGCGGGTTGCCGGTGTCCGCGATGTCGGGCGGGTAGAGCACTTTGATCGCGATGTAGACACCGAAGGCCATCGTGACCCAGCCGATGAACGGCAGCGCCGCCGCTTTGCGCACGTCGTGCGGCGGCGGATTGAGCGCCATGAGTGCCCCGTCGATCATCCATGCCGCCCCGAGCAGAAACAGAGCCAGCCGACGCCCCACCCGATGAGTATGCGGTGGCTGCTCGGCAACGTCCAAGGATCCGCTCAACTTTGGTCGACCGTCGGGATGGTCGTCGGGTGTGGCGAATCGCCACCTCGCCGCAGCCGCTGCGCAACGTCTTCGCGGTCTTGACGGGGCCCGTGACGTAATGTTCCAGTGAGCCATGCACCGGAATGGGGAGACCGCATGCCCAAGGTAGCGATCCTCGACGACTACGCCGGGGTGGCCCTGCAGGTTGCCGACTGGTCGCCCGTGCAAAAGCGGGCCGAGGTGACCGTTTTCGACCGGCACCTTGCCGAGGACGAGGCGGCCGACGCGCTGCGGACATTCGATGTGGTGTGCACCATGCGTGAGCGAATGGCGTTCCCGCGGACCTTGATCGAGCGGCTGCCGCAGCTGAGGCTGATCACCATCGTCGGCAGAAGCCTGCCGAAGCTGGATACGGCCGCGGCCAGCGAACGCGGAATCCTGGTGGCGCAGTCGGATTTCGCGCACCCCCGATTCAGGTCCATGCGCGATGCCACCCCGGAACTCGCCTGGGGGCTGATGATTGCGACGGTGCGCCACCTAGCCGAGGAGCATCGAAGCATGCGTGGCGGCGGCTGGCAGAGCAGCGCGGGTATGACGCTGTCTGGGAAGACCCTGGGACTTGTCGGGCTGGGCAGAGTCGGCAGACGCATGGCTGAATACGCCACCGCCTTTGGCATGGAAGTCGTTGCGTGGAGCCAGAATCTCACCCTGGACGCCGCCGCGAGCGTGGGCGCACGGCGGGTGGAGAAAGCGTCGCTGTTCGAATCCTCGGACGTGGTCTCGGTGCATCTGGTGCTCTCGGAGCGCACCCGCGGGTTGATCGGCGCGGCCGAGCTGGCACTGATGAAGCCGCACGCCTACCTGATCAACACGTCGAGGGGCCCGATCGTCGACGAGGCCGCGCTGATCGCCGCGCTGGAAGCCGGACGCATC
This sequence comes from Mycobacterium mantenii, assembly GCF_010731775.1. NCBI lineage: Bacteria > Bacillati > Actinomycetota > Actinomycetes > Mycobacteriales > Mycobacteriaceae > Mycobacterium > Mycobacterium mantenii. Next base: position 4,924,631 of record NZ_AP022590.1, read on the forward strand.
GCCGGGGCCGGGCTGGACGTCTACGACACCGAACCGCTGCCGAAAGAACATCGGCTGCGGCAACTTCCGAATGTGACCCTGTCTCCCCACCTGGGGTATGTCACTCGCGAAATGCTGGGTGCTTTCTACTCGGACACGGTGGAATCAGTGGTGGCCTGGCTGGACGGGGCGCCCATCCGGATCGCCAATCCCGAAGCGGGGCGGCCGCGCTGAAGCACTCACCGGCGTTTCCAGTGCGGGCTTTTGACCGCATCGAGGGCGTCGGTGACGTATCGATCCAGCGGCCGAGACTTACCGGCTTGCCGCACCCATTGCTGAAAGGCGAAATCCGCTGCAGCGAAGGCGAGTTGGACCAGTAGGCCGGGGCGGATATCGGCATCCGGATCGACGCCCATCCGTTCGGCGATGAGCTTGGTTGCGCGCTCCTTATCGGCGGGCCGGTGCACGGTGACCTTGTCGAGCAGGTCGGGGACCACCAGCAGGGCCTCGCGCCATTCCTCGGTGTCGACCTGTTCGAAGGAGCGAGTCCGCGTGATGATGGCGTTGATCAGGGCGACATCGGGTGACTCGGCGGCGGGGCGCCCTTCGAGCAGGTTGACGATCGCGGCCCCGCCGTACCGCACCGGTGCAAGGAGAAGTTCCTCCTTCGCCGGTACATGCCGAAAGAACGTGCGTGGGGAAACGCCCGCGGCCGTCGCGATTTCCTCGGTGGTCACCGCGTCGTACCCGCGCTGGACGAACAGGCGGAACGCCGCACGCCGGAGATCGGCCCGGATCTGTGCGCGCTGCCGGTCGCGGAGCGACTCGCCGGTCATCGGAAGCAGCCGATCCCGCCGTCGACGTGAATGGTCTGTCCGGTGATGAAGGTGGCGTCGCTGCCGAGTAGGAACGCCACCAGCGCGCCCACGTCGGTGCGGACATCGCCGATGCGCTTCATCGGAACACGTCCCACGGCCTTGTCGTACTCCTTGGGCGCGAAAGACTTCCAAAATTTGACGCCGTCGGACTCGGCGAAGGGGCAGATGACGTTGACGCGGATGTTGTCGCGCCCCCATTCCAACGCGGCCACCTTCGACAACCCGCGGATGCCTTCCTTGGCGGCGGCGTAACCGCCCCACTTGGGTTCGCCGCCGGTGCCCGTCCCGGACCCGAGATTGACGATCGATCCGCCGCCGGCCTGGACCATCAACGGGTGCACGGCCTGCATCAACAGGAAGGTCGCCCGGGGGCCGACGTCGTAGCCCAGGGCGAGGTCTTCGGTGGTGATGTCGACGAATGCCTTGGGCTCGTTGGTGGCGATGGCGTTGTTGACCAGGCCGTGCACCGTGCCGAAGGCGTCGACCGCGGCGGCGGCGATCCGTTGTGCGCTGTCCGGGTCGCGCAGATCGGCGACGAGCTGTTCCGCCCGTCCGAGCGTCCTGAGCTCGGCGGTGGTTTTGTCGAGAACCTCGTTTTGAATGTCGACCAGCAGCACGCCGGCGCCGCGTTCGAGCAACGCGGCGGCGACACCCTTACCGACGCCTTGGGCGGCACCGGTAACGATCGCGACGTGTCCGCGCATCGAACCGGGGTGGCTGTAGCTCATCTGGCGGGTCCCATTTGCAGCTGCACTCCGCGGCGCATCTCGTAGGTGCTACGCGCCCCGTCAGGCAGTTCGATGAACTCCATCGGTGTCCCGTCCGGGTCCTTGACGAAAAACATTCGCACACCGCCGATCTCGAACGGACCCTGATCCGGGGTATAGCCGGCGTTGCTCAGGCGGCGGTGGGTGTCGTCAAGATCGGTCACCGACAGTGACACGTTGTGGATGCCGGTGATGCCGCGACGCGTTGGGCGCTGGCCCGGTGGATTGGCCCCGATCGACAACAGCTCGATCATCAACCCACCCAGCAGACCGCCGACCACCCGTCCCTCCTGCTTGCGTGTCGCGTGCAATGCCGCGTCGAAAGGCTCTCCGGAGATGAGGGTTTCGAAGACCACCTCCATGCCCAGGGCGTCGCGGTAGAACGCCAGCGCACGGTCCATGTCCGTGACTCCGACGACCAGGTGACAGAACGACACGTCGTCGAGCACACTCTTTTCGGTCATGTCCTGCCCGCGGCAAGCCCCGGGGCCGGGCGGCCGGCGAACAACGGCAAGTCGAGGTAGGTCTTGATGCCCGGCTCGGCGGCGCAGACGTCTGGGATGGCGTTGACGCAGTGGTTGGCGGTGACCACGACACCAGGATTCTTCACCAGGCCTTCCGCGATCGTCTCCGGTTGCAGGCCCTTGAAGGTGAGGTTCACGTCGGGGTCGCCGGTGATCTCCACCTCGAAGCGTTCACCCCGCTCGCCGAAATTCCAGGCGGGGTCCAGGTTTTCCTCGCCCATCAGCCAGTTGACCGCCGCGGTGATGACGGGCTCGCCATCGACCAGCGCCTGCCAGCGGAACCGGCGTGCGGCCACCGTGCCGGCCGTGATCGGGAACGGGTCGTAGTCGATGTCGGAGGTCGCCATCGCGACGTCCTGGATGGTCCTGATGTTGGGATCGATGCGGAATCCCATGTGATCGGCGATCATCCGCACCGATTGCTTGAAGCCGGCCTCGAGCAGGCCGGCCATCGGCCCTTGGGTCGCTTCCTCGGGAGTGCCGCCGAATCCCATGATGTGGCGCACCACGTCCGGTGCGTTGTAGGTGCGGATGTCGGAGAACTCCTCGGCACGCACGTGCGTGATCGCAGACGACAGCGAGGACACCATGAGCGGGAATCGCTCTGTGATGCCGCCGGGGTGAATGCCCGAACCATGCAGCGTCACATCGCTTTCCGTCGCAGCGTCGGCGACGGCCCGGTGGCGCTTGTTGGCCGGATCGGGGTAGACCCAGCCAATCGGTGTGACCACGTTCTTGCCGGACCGCAAGATCGCGATCACTTCGTCGTCGTTGGGTATCAGTGGGCTGTACACGACGCAGTCGGCGTCAAGCGCCAGGATCTCGTCGATGCTGGTGGTGGCGGTGACGCCGAGATCCGGCGTCCCGATGATTCGGCCGACGTCGACGCCGTTCTTGTTTTTGCTATGCACCCAGCAGCCGACCAACTCGAGTTGAGGATGATTTTGCACGCACGCGATGGCGGCTTTACCGACGCCCCCGGTCGCCCACTGGATTACGCGAAGCTTGGACGAACTACTCATCGGTTCCTCTCGATTACGCGCCTTTACACGTTAACGACCGAAATGGCACAGTATGACCCGCTGGCAGTGACTGTCAACAATGGCACCGGCTAGGAGGCCTGATCATGAGCGCTCTCGACGGCAAGATCGCGATCGTCACCGGCACCAGTCGCGGGGTGGGTGTGGGCATCGCCCATGAACTGCTGCGCGCCGGTGCCACCGTGATCGGCTGCTCGCGATCAACGCTCGACACCATTCCCGGCATCGAACCCGACTGGGCGGATCGCGCTTCCCAGCAGGTGTGCGATCAGGGCGACTATCGCTCGATCGACGCGTTCGTCGCCGACGTGGTGGCCACCCACGGTCGGGTCGACATTCTGGTGAACAATGCCGGGGGCACCGTTCCAGCGCCGCATGCAGAGAGCATTCCCAAACTGGTGCAACGTATTCAGGGCGCACCCGCCGCCGATGACGACTACGCGCGCACGGCCCTGTTTCACGCGTTCGCCGTGCAGATGAACCTGATCAGCCCGCTGTGGTTCGCGATCCGTGCGTATCGGCAGATGCAGACCCAGGACGGCGTCGGCTGCATCATCAACATCTCTAGCGGCGCCGGGCATCCGGCCGGATCGCCAACCCTGGTCTCCTACGGCGCGGCCAAAAGCGGTCTCAACCATCTCACCCGTTCGCTGGCCGACGAGTGGGGTCCCAGGGTGCGGGTCAACTGCGTCGCCTTGGGACCGACGATGACCGAGAACTTCCGGTCGTTCGTGCTGCCCAAGGACGACCCCGATGGCGCAAAGTATTTCGCCGCCGTCCCGTTGCGCCGTGCCGGCGAGCCGGCGGAGGTCGGGCGGGTCTGCGTCTTTCTGGCCGGCGGACAGGCCGACTTCGTCAACGGCACCACCATCGAATGCGACGGCGGGATGCTGCCCGGGGTGCTCTACGACGCGGGCCTGAAGACGATCACCGATCTGCTGTAATCGACGAATGAGCAGTTCCTTGGAGCCCACCGCCGAACAGTTCGCGGCCCTGGCCGCGCGGCCCGGCGACGCGCCGGTCGTGATGGTCAACCTGTTGAAGTTCAAAACCCCGGGTGGGGTGGAGTCTTACCGGCGTTACGGGCGTGAGGTCGCACCGCACCTCCAGCGCGTAGGTGCCACCGTCCGGTACATGGGGACCGCACCGGCATTCGTCATAGGCGATGGTGAACAGCCATGGTGGGACGCGATTCTCGTTGTCGAGTATCCGACGCCCCAGGCGTTCATCGACATGGTGAGCACCGCTGAGTACGCGGAGGTTCACCAACACCGCGCCGTTGGGTTGGAGCGCGGGGACCTGATCGCGACGTCGGTATGGTCGGTCGCGGTCGACTGACTCGACCTACTCAGAGTTTGTAGCCGATGATGCGCAGCAGATCGTGCCGCTCGGCCACGTCACTATCGCCTTCCACCGCAACGGGAGGCTGCCCATCGATCACGCCTACGATGCCGCGACCGCGCGGGGACACCGCAACAATGACATCGACCGGATTCGCTGTGGCGCAGTAGATCCCGCAGACTTCGGGCACCGCCTTCACGGGATTGAGGACATTGACCGGAAAGCCCTCGCGCAAGAAGATCACGAAGCTATGCCCGGCCGCGATGGCCAGCGCGGCGCGTGTCGCCAATTCGACCAGATCGGCGTCGTTGCCACTGCGGCGAACCAACCGCGGTCCGGACGCCTCGCAGAAGGCCAGGCCGAACCGCAGCGACGGGCTCACTCCGGCCAGCGCCTCGTGCAGGTCTTCGACCGTCTTGATGAAGTGCGCCTGGCCGATGACCACGTTGACATCTTCCGGCTTGTCAACGGCCACCACTTCCCATGTCAGCGATGTTGTCGTCACCAACCCATGCTGCCACTCGGCCACGGCCCAAAAGCTAAAGGCTTTCGTCCCTTATGCCGGGCCGAAAGGCATCTTCAACGGAAGCGATCTTCAACCCAAAAGCGGTAACCGGCGCTCGCGGCCCAGCCGGTCCAGAGCGGTTTGCATCACCGCGCGCACATGGGCGTCGACCTGGTGAACATCGGCGTCCTTGCCGAACTGCGCGGCGACGTCGATCGGCGGCAGAATCTGATAGACGACCTTGGCGGGTAGCGGGATGTTGGCGGGGAAGAACACCGTCAACCCGAAGGGGATGCCGATGGTAACCGGCAGGATCTCGATCCGGAACCGCTTGAGCCCCAACCGTTTCGCCAGCAAGTTGCCCCGGGTGACGAAGAGCTGGGTTTCTTGGCCCCCGATCGAGACGGCGGGCACAATCGGCACGTCGGCCTTGATCGCGGTGCTGACGTATCCGGTCCGGCCACCGAAATCGACGACGGTCTGCCTCAGGGTCGGCCGGAACGCGTCATAGTCCCCGCCCGGGAAGGCCAGCACGATCGCGTCCGAACGCAACGCTGCGGCAGCGTTCTCCCGGGTGGCGTGAATGACACCGAGCCGGCTTAGCGCTGCGCGGAACGGTGTGAAGAACACCCCGTAGTGGGCCAGGGTGAACAACGGGCGGTCATAGCCGAACCTGCGGTAGAGCGCGGGGGCGAGCACGTTCCAGTCGGGCGTCAGTACACCGCCGGAATGGTTGGACACCAACAGGGCGCCGCCGTTCGGCGGGAAGGTGTCCAAGCCCCTTACCTCCGACCGAAACCATCTCCGGATGACAGGCGTGACCAGATTGATCATCAGCTCGGTGAAGACGGGATCCCATCTGGCCAGCTCAAGCTGGTCGGCCTCGGTGCCGTTCATGACTGCCCTGCGCTGTCTTCAGGTGGAACATCTGATCAGCAGTATCTGCGATTGCGCACCGGCCGGCTGCCAGTCAATCCAACCCGAGGACCAATGGCCGTCGTGGAGGGTCAAAAGACCCGCCCTAACACCCGCCCGGAGTCGATAGCGTCTTCTCTTCTACGGCACCCTGTCGGTAGGGGAGAGAGCGATGAACGCCCTACCCATTCTCATCGAGGAATGCGCTTCGCACGCGTGCGGCGCGGGGCCGCAAAGTTTTTCCACCGCAACCACTTTGACAACAAACCGAGCCGGTAAGGAGTGCAGCCATGACCGTATTGATGACCGGGTTTCCCGGCTTTCTCGGTAGCGCGTTGCTGCCAGGCATTCTCAAGCGCACTGGGGATTCGGCAATCTGTCTGGTGCAACGGAAATTCGGCGTACCGGCTCAGCGACGCGTGGCGGAGCTGAGCTCTGCGGAACCCTTCCTCGAGGGGCGGATTCAGCTGGTCGAAGGCGACATCACCCAGCCCGGTCTCGGCATCGGCGCGGACACCCTCGCCGAAGTCACCGAGGCGTGGCACCTGGCCGCCGCATATGACTTGGCGGTTCCCCGCGACGTGGCGGTTCGGGTCAATGTCAACGGCACCCGAAACGTCCTGGACGTTCTCCAGCGCTGTCCCTCCCTGACGCGTCTGCACTACTTCAGCACCTGCTACGTCAGCGGGCGCTATGCCGGCCCGTTCAGCGAGGACGCCCTCGAAGTCGGGGCTCCGTTCAACAACCATTACGAAGAGACCAAGCACCTCGCGGAGGCGGACGTGCGCTGGCACATGTCCGCGGGCATGCCCGCGACGATCTATCGCCCGTCGATTGTCGTCGGCGACAGCCGCACCGGACAGACACAAAAATTCGACGGACCCTACTTCGTCATGCAGTGGCTGCTGCGACAGCCTCGGCACGCGGTCCTCCCGATGGTCGGTGACCCCACGATGACGCGCGTCAACGTGGTCCCCCGCGACTTCATCGTCGACGCGGTCGGATATTTGAGCGGCCTGCCCGTTTCCGAGGGGCGCACCTATCAGCTGGCGGATCCGCGTCCGCTCACGGTCGATGAGATGGCGGATACGTTGGCCCAGGCGACGGGCCGCGAACTCGTCAAGATTCCGCTGCCCCGGAAATTGACGAAAGCCTCACTGGCGCATGTGCCGGGGCTCTACCGCTGGATGCGGATCCCTCCCGAAGCCGTCGATTACTTCGCCCAACCCACCTTCTACTCGACCGATCATTGCCGAGCCGACCTCGCCGGCAGTGGGATCGAGCCGCCCGCATTCCGCAGCTATGTGGATCGGCTCGTGGATTACATGCGCAGCCATCCCGACACCGGTTCGGCGGCGATGTTCTGACGAGCGCCATCGCCCCGGCGTCAGTCGCGGTCTAATGGGTGGATGGAACTGATGATGCCCACCGACGCGATCTTTCTCCTGGGAGAATCCCGCGAACATCCCATGCACGTCGGCGGCTTGCAGTTGTTCGAGCCCCCGCCGGGCGCAGGCCGCGGTTTCGTGCGTGAGCTCTACAAGAGTCTGGCCTCCCAGCGGGATTTCCAGCCCACGTTTCGCAAGCATCCCGCGAGCTTTGTCGGCGGAATCGCAAACCTGGGCTGGACATACGACGACGACGTCGACATCGACTACCATGTCCGGCGTTCGGCGCTGCCGTCGCCCAAACGGGTCCGTGAATTGCTCGAGTTGACGTCGCGGTGGCACAGCAGCCTGCTGGATCGTCACCGACCGTTGTGGGAGACGCACATAGTCGAAGGCCTGAAGGACGGCCGCTTCGCCATCTACACCAAAGTTCACCACGCACTGATCGACGGCGTCTCCGCGCAAAAGCTGATGCAGCGCGCGTTGTCCACCGATCCCGACGACTCCGAGATCCACGCCCCGTGGACCCTGCACAAACCCAAGCGCACAAGCAGCCCGTCGTCTCCGTTGAGCTCATTGGCGCGAGCGGCGGGAGCCATTGCGGCGCTTGCCCCCTCGACTTTAGGCCTGGCGCGTGCCGCGCTACTCGAACAGCAACTGACGCTGCCATTCAGGGCGCCGAAAACCATGCTGAACGTCAAGATCGGCGGCGCTCGCCGCTGCGCCGCGCAGTCCTGGTCGCTGGACCGCATCAAGAGCGTGAAGAAGGCGGCGGGTGTCACGGTGAACGACGTCGTCCTGGCGATGTGCTCGGGCGCCCTGCGTTACTACCTGATCGAGCAAGACGCGCTGCCGGACACGCCGCTGATCGCGATGGTCCCGGTCAGCCTGCGCACCGAGGAAGAGGCCGACGCGGGCGGCAACCTGGTCGGCGCCATCCTGTGCAACCTCGCTACCGATATCGATGACCCCGCGCAGCGCCTGCTGACCATCAGCGAATCGATGCGCAGCAACAAGAAGGTGTTCTCGGAGTTGCCGCGGTTCCAGGCCCTGGCGCTGTCCGCCGTCAATACGTCAGCGTTGGCGTTGGCGGCGGTCCCGGGCTGGGTGGCATCGACGTCACCCCCGTTCAACATCATCATTTCGAACGTGCCGGGACCGACGCAGCCGATCTATTACGGGGGCGCCCGGCTCGACGGCAACTACCCGCTGTCCATCGCGCTGGACGGCCAGGCGCTGAACATCACGCTGGCCACCAACGCCGGCAATCTGGACTTCGGTCTGGTGGGGTGCCGGCGCAGCGTGCCGCACCTGCAGCGCCTGCTCGCGCACCTGGAATCCTCGCTGAAGGACCTGGAACACGCTGTGGGAGAATAAAAATCAATGCCAAAGTTGAGCGCGGGTGTGCTGTTGTACCGGACCTGCGATGGCGTTGTCGAGGTCTTGATCGCGCATCCGGGTGGGCCGTTCTGGGCCCGCAAGGACGACGGCGCGTGGTCGATCCCGAAAGGTGAGTACGCCGACGGTGAGGATGTGTGGGCGGCCGCGCAGCGTGAGTTCTCCGAGGAGCTGGGACTATCGGTGCCGGCGGGGCCGCGCATCGACCTTGGTCAGCTGAAACAATCCGGCGGCAAGGTGGTGACCGCCTTCGCCGTGCGGAGCGACCTCGACGTTACTGATGCGCGCAGCAACACGTTTGAACTGGAGTGGCCAAAAAATTCGGGCACGCTGCGGGAGTTCCCCGAGGTCGACCGGGTGGGCTGGTTCGTGGTGGCAACCGCGCGCGTCAAGCTACTGAAGGGACAGCACGGCTTTCTCGATCGATTGATGACCGATCCGGGCTTGGCCGGGCTATCGGAAGGGAACTGACATGCAAACAGTGCGGACACCCGACGACCGGTTCGACGCTATACCCAATTTCCCTTACACCCCAAGGTATTGCGAGGTACCCGACGATGAAGGCGGTGCGCTCCGGGTGGCCTGGGTCCAGGACGGACCGGAAAACGCTGATCCCATCCTGATGCTGCACGGCGAGCCGTCATGGTCATATCTGTACCGCAAGATGATCCCGACACTGGTCGCCGCCGGTCATCGAGTCGTCTGCCCCGACCTGGTTGGGTTTGGCCGTTCGGACAAGCCGACCCGCCGCGAAGACCACACCTACGCCCGCCATGTCGAGTGGATGCGGGCGGTGGCTTTCGATGTGCTGGACCTGCGCAGGGTCACCCTGGTGTGCCAGGACTGGGGCGGGCTGATCGGATTGCGGCTTGCCGCAGAGCATCCCGAACGGTTCGCCCGGTTGGTCGTCGCCAACACCGGGTTGCCCAATGGCGAGCAGCCCATGGCCGACGTCTGGTGGCGATTCCGTGAGGCCATCACGTCGGCGCCGACGCTGAACATCGGAGCCTTCGTGCAGGGAGGTTGTCGCCGGCCGATGAGCGAGCAGGAACGTGCGGGCTACGACGCGCCGTTCCCCGCGGACGACTACTGCGCGGGGCCGCGCGCCATGCCCGGCCTGGTGCCCACGTCACCGGATGATCCGGCCGCGGCGGCCAATAAGACCGCGTGGATTAAGCTTTCGGTGAGCCCGACCCCCATGCTGGTCGCATTCAGCGACAGCGACCCGATCACCGGGCCGATGGCGGCCATCTTCCAGCGCGAGATGCGCGGCGCACAGGGAATCGAGCACCCGGTGATCCGCGACGCGGGGCATTTCCTGCAGGAGGACGCGGGGGAGGAACTGGCCGGTCACATCGTGGCGTTCTTACGCCGCTGACCAAGGGGTCGCCCGGCGGCGGGCACACTATTGGGATGACGACCGCACCTGCCGAGCCCGCGACGCCCGACGAATTGTTGTTGCGCTTGTTGGACCCGGAAGTCCGCGCCGATCCCTACCCGCTGTTCACTCACTTTCGCGAACGCGGATCGTTCGCCGTGCCGGCGGGCAACCTTGCGGTCTTCTCGACCTACCGTGACTGTGACGAAGCCTTGCGCCACCCGTCGTCGAGCAGCGACCGGCTCAAGTCGACTGCCGGCCGCGCGCAGATCGAGGCGCAGACCCGGCAGCTCATCGAGGCGGGCGCCGAGGCGCCGCCGCAAACCCCGCCGGGGTTCTTGTTTCAGGACCCGCCGGACCACACCCGGCTGCGCAAACTGGTCAGCAAGGCGTTCGCACCGAAGGTGGTGAACGCGCTGCAACCCGACCTCACCGCGCTGGTTCACGGGTTGCTCGACGGGATCGCCGAAAAGGGGCGGTTCGAGGTCGTCGAAGACCTCGCCTATCCACTGCCGGTGGCGGTCATTTGCCGACTGCTGGGCGTACCCCTCGAGGACGAGCCGCAATTCAGCCGGGTATCCGCGCTGCTGGCCCAATCACTGGACCCGTTCGTCGCATTCACCGGAACGCCCTCGGACAACCTGAAAGAGCGGATGGACGCCGGGATGTGGCTGCGGGCGTACCTGCACGGTCTGATCGACCGGCGACGCTCGCGCCCCGGCGACGATCTCATGTCCGGACTGATCGCCGTGGAAGAGTCGGGTGACCAGCTGACCGCGGAGGAGATCGTCTCCACCTGCGTCCTGCTGCTGGTCGCCGGTCACGAGACCACGGTGAACCTGATCGGCAACGCGGTCCTGGCGATGCTGCGCCAACCGTCGCAATGGACCGCGCTCGGCGCCGACGCCAGCCGTGTCCCCGCGGTCATCGAGGAGACCCTGCGTTACGACCCGCCGGTGCAAATGATCGCCCGAACTGCGGGCAACGACATGACAATTGGGGGCATCGACGTGCCCGCGGGCGACATCATGATGCTGCTGACCGCCGCCGCCCAGCGCGATCCCGCCGCATACGACGATCCCGACGTTTTCGATCCGGATCGAAAGGGCATGCGGCACTTAGGATTCGGTCGCGGAGTGCATTACTGCCTGGGCGCGCCACTGGCCCGGCTGGAGGCCGGTGTGGCCCTGTCGGCGGTGACGGCCCGTTTCCCGAACGCCCGGCTGGACAGTGAGCCGCAGTACAAGGCCAATGTCACGCTGCGCGGCCTGTCGCAGCTCATAGTGACGGTCTAGCCCCGTAGCGGTAGCGTCAGTGATTGCGGGCTGGGCTGTCGACGGTGATCGCCACCCCGAGCGCTCGGCAACGCCCCAGCGGCGCTGTGACGGGAGGCGACCATGAAGCGGTGCATCGTCGGAGGATTGGCGGCCCTGCTGATGTCCACGGGGCTGATCGCCGGGTCGCCGCCGGCCGGCGCCGGCTGCCAGTACGGAGGGCCCGTTCTAAGCAAGTGCGACGGGCCCGTCCAGCCTGACGGCACCTGGCAGCGTTGCGTGGCGGTCACCCGGTTGGTTCCCAACGGCGCCAGTTCCTATCTCGTGCCCGACAACCACTGCGGCCTGATGGGTCCCGGCCAGAACCCGGATCTCGGCTTCGCCGACCCACCGACGCACATCGACGGCTGAGCGGGAAGGCGGCGACTAGCCAGCGCCAAGTCCCGGCACGATGTCGCCGAGGCTGAAAGTCACCGGCTGTTCCAGCTGTTCGTAGGTGCATGAGCGCGGGTCGCGGTCCGGACGCCAGCGATTGAACTGCGCGGTATGACGAAACCGCCGACCCTCCATGTGGTCGTAGCGGACCTCGACCACCCGCTCGGGCCGCAGCGGCACGAACGAGAGATCCTTACCGGCATTCCAGCGCGAGTATTCGTTCTTACGAGGCGTCCGCTCGCCGGCCTCATGCGCGGCCCAATTCCACGGGTGACCCTCGAAATCGGTGACGAGGGACTGTAATTCGTCGAACAGCCGCCGGCGCTCGGACATGGGAAACGCGCCAATCACACCGACCGACGCGAGCTGGCCATCGTCCTGGTAGAGGCCCAGCAACAGCGAACCGATCGCGTCGGCACCGGACTTGTGCACCCGGTAGCCGGCGACCACACAGTCGGCGGTCCGCTCGTGCTTGATCTTGAACATGATCCGCTTGTCCGGCTGATAGGTGATGTCCAGCGGCTTGGCGATCACGCCATCGAGGCCGGCTCCCTCGAATTCGCCGAACCAGCGCTGCGCGGTATCCAGATCGGTCGTCGCCGGCGTGGCATGGATCGACGGGCCCGAGCCCGCTAAAGCGTCGAGAAGGGCAGCACGCCGCTCGCTGAAGGGCCGCCGCGTGTAGTCGTCGTCGCCGAGGGCGAGCAAGTCGAACGCGATGAAGGACGCCGGTGTGGTCTCGGCGAGCATCCGTACCCGCGAGTCGGCCGGATGAATGCGTTGCTGCAGCGCCTCGAAATCCAGCCCGTGGTCGGTGGCGATGACGATCTCGCCGTCGATCACGCAACGCTCCGGCAGCTCGGCCCTGGCCGCCGCCACCAGCTCGGGGAAATAGCGCGTCATCGGCCGTTCATTGCGACTGCCCAGCTCGACCTCGTCGTGATCGCGGAAACAGATCGACCTGAAACCGTCCCACTTGGGTTCATAGGACGAATCAGGGGGGATCGTGCGTACCGACTTGGCCAGCATCGGCGACACCGGCGGCATGACAGGGAGGTCCATAGCCTGATTGTGCTGGAATCGGAAGCATGGGTGCTGCAGAAGAGCTCGACGTCGACGGCATTGCCGTGCGCCTGACAAGTCCGGACAAGGTGTATTTCCCCAAACTGGGATCGAAAGGTACCAAGCGGACTCTGGTGGACTACTACCGAGCAGTCGCGGGCGGTCCGATGCTCGACGCACTGCGCGACCGCCCCACCCACCTGCAGCGCTTCCCGGACGGCATCGACGGCGAGGAGATCTACCAGAAGCGGATTCCTCAGCACCATCCCGACTATTTGCAGACGTGTCGGGTGACGTTTCCATCGGGGCGGACCGCCGACGCGCTGAAGGTCACCCACCCTTCGGCGATCGTGTGGGCCGCGCAGATGGGCACGGTCACCTTGCACCCGTGGCAGGTGCGCTGCCCGGATACCGACCATCCCGACGAATTGCGGATCGATCTGGATCCGCAGCCCGGTGTCGCCTTCGAGCAGGCGCGCACCGTCGCGGTCGACGTGCTGCGGCCGCTGCTCGACGAGCTCGGTTTGGTGGGGTATCCGAAGACGTCGGGCGGCCGCGGGATTCACGTCTTTCTGCGGATCGCCACCGATTGGGATTTCACCGAGGTGCGCCGCGCCGGCATCGCGCTGGCTCGCGAGACAGAGCGGCGCGCACCCGAGGCGGTCACGACGTCGTGGTGGAAGGAGGAGCGTGGCGAGCGCATCTTCATCGATTTCAATCAGAATGCCCGGGACCGCACCATGGCGTCGGCCTACTCGGTGCGGAACACGCCGATCGCGACGGTGTCGATGCCACTGACATGGGACGAGCTGGCCGGCGCCGAACCGGACGACTACACCATGGCGACCGTGCCCGACCTGGTACGGCAGCGCGAAGATCCCTGGGCCGCAATGGATGACGTGGCGCAGTCGATCGCACCGTTGCTGGAAATGGCTGCGGCCGACGAAGAGCGCGGCCTGGGCGACATGCCGTATCCGCCGAACTACCCGAAAATGCCCGGTGAGCCCAAACGCGTTCAGCCCAGCCGGGATCGAGATCTCAAGAACCAACCAAACTAGCTGAAACGTGTGGAGTCATCGAGGGGATCGGCACCGAAAACCGCTCTCGGCCCGCGATTATCCCTCTCACGTCGATGGGGCGCCGTGCCCAGGTGAGGACCCCAACGTATCACTCGGCGCACCCGTGCGGCAGTGGTGATTCTTCCTGCCGCGCAGTGGCTTAGGGCGATTTGTCATAGTGACACCGGGGGCAATGCTCTAACCCCGGAATTGCCAACGGGATTCATCCGCATGATTTCCCCGCCCGAACCGCCGAGGCATCGGAGCCAACCGCTTTCAGCGCTTTCACTGAGGCGATTAGCTTACCGCTGATCCGGGCAAACGCCAGCAGGTATTTCGCGACGGGCGTGCGCACGGCCCGAGGACTGCGCACGCCCTCGCATTGCCCGTGTGCCGGCGATGTTGGATAGCCGGAACAGAGCCGACTGGATCGGCAAAAGCTCTGTTAACCAGACGTTTTCACGCCAGGAACACTTGACGGTTGCCGTCACGGCATCGGCCGCTACGTCGGCACGCAGGGGCCTAACGCCGTGCGAAAAGCTTGCACCCAATGCCAATCAAACGAGCTACTCAATAGCCTCGAAGATGAGCCGTACCGAGTAATGAGTGGAACCCGTGCCGGTTGCCCGGCAGACCTACATCGTGCAGGTCAGGTTGGGTCCGCAGTCAATGGTGATCGGCGTTGTGCAGCCGGAAGCCGTGATGGCGGTGAAGGTGAGGAGTAAACCGAGAACTACTTTGTATTTCAAACCAGACATGACCACTCCGTTCTTGGGAGAAATCTGACGCCCGAGGGAAGTGATATTACGCGTCGACAACTCGGCAAGCTATGGAAATGGAGTAAATTTCATTCAAATACGTCACCTGACTGAAAGTCGGCAGAGAACGATCGTGGATTTTGAATCCTCGTGACTGAGTGTTCCCGGAAATCTTTGCGGGCAAATCGAGTCCTACTGCGCCGCAGGGCGGGTAATCGGCGCATTCACCGCGCGATGTCTACTCGCGCGGACGTGGAATATGGTGGGAATGACATACAAAAAATCGGCTGAAGAGGATTTAAATCTGTTCTGCTGGCCTGAACCAAACTTCGGGTACGGAATCCATTTTTTACCCTAACTGCAAGTACGGGGTGGACGTTCTGGTTGGACTGCAGGGCCGCGAGGGCCGCTAATGAGACCGGCAAAAGTAGGCTCAGTGGCTATGTCGGTGGCAGCGCGGGTGTGCTCCACGGTATTTGCGTTGCTGCTGTTCCCAATTCCCGGGGCCGGGGCGGCCGGTGCGGAGCCTGCACCCGTCACGACTCGGCCCGACGAAAGAATGGTGGGGTGGGACACCTACCGTCGCTTGGACCGGTTGCCCTATTTGAACCCCGGCTCGCAGACCCTGCAGGTCTCGAGTTTTGATCGCAGCGGCGGCGACTTCGACATTTCCACCGGCAATCGCAACGGCAGCGGCGGGTGCCTGGCGGCAGGGGGTGCCGGCTGTGTCATCGCGGAGGATCACGGTGCCGGAGAAATCGATTCGATCTGGCTGACCCGCGACGGCGGCAATGTTCGCGCCGTCGGAAACATCCGCATCGAGCTGGACGGGCAGACCGTAGTAGACACACCGTTGCAATCGTTGGTCGACGGCAAGCGCGGGGCCCCGTTCGTGTGGCCGCTGGTGGCCAATGCCGCTCAGACGCCGGGAGGCGACTACATCAAAGTGCCGATGCCTTATCAGCGGTCGATGCGGGTCAGCGTCGCATCCCATTTGGAGTACTACCACGTGGATTATCGGCAGTTTCCCAACGCCGACGGGGTGAACACGTTCTCGCCAACCGATCCCGCACTCGATGTGCTGGAGACGCTCGGCTCCGCCGGCACGGTTGACCCCAAACCGGCCGCGGCCGGTGCGACGCACAGCAAGCGGGTCATCGACCTAACCGCCGGCGAGGAACGGATCATCGCCGAATCGACTGGCTCGGCGAGCATCTCGGCGTTGCGGCTGCGGCTGCCCGAACCGGCGGCCCGACAGTTGACCGGGTTGCGGCTGCGGATCGATTTCGACGGCCGAACCCTGGTCGACTCCCCGCTGGGGGAATTCTTCGGCGCCGGACTGGGCGCCAACACCGTGCGATCGCTGATGTTCGCGAGCATCCCGGCACCCGATGGGTCTCTGGTGTTATGCGATTGGTGGCCAATGCCTTTCGCGCACTCGACCCGCGTCACACTGGTCAACGCGAGCACCGAAGAAGTGTCGGGGATAGACAGCGACGTCGCCACCACACCCGACGCCCAGTGGGCGCCCGCACTCACCAGCGGACGTGCAGGGTACTTCACCGCACGCTCGCATGCCGGACCGACGGCCCCCGGTCAGGACTGGTTGTTCGCTGACGAACAGGGACGCGGGAAATTCGTCGGTGTCAGTCAAACCATTCACGGCCATCGAACCAAAACGGCGTTCAGTGACGATGCCCCTTACTTTCTCGAGGGCGCCGAGCGGGTCTATGCCGACGGCGCCGCGTCGCCGCAGTGGTACGGCACCGGCACCGAGGACCTGTACGAGGGTGGCTGGTACTTCAAGAACGGCACGCACTTCAGCGACCCACTCAACGGCCAACCCGATCAACGCACGGCCACGGGCGGATGCGCCGACTATTGCGTCGCCGTCTACCGGATCATGCTGGCCGACGCGATCGGCTATCACTCCGCGCTGCGATTCGGCATCGAGCACGGCAAACGGAACATGGTCCAACCCGACTACAGCTCAACCGCTTTCCTCTATACACAGCCAGATGCCGGCGTCACCGGTGGCGACGACGTCAACCCCACCGATGCCGTCAATCGAGCGCTGCACGGCTACGCCGACTCCGATGGAATCGATCAACTACTGGTCAGCGAGTACGAGGGCACCCGGGACACCCTGCCCGTCGTCGGCTCGGTCCGTACCGCCCAGGGCGCGATCATCTTTCACGTCCAGATCGATCCGGACAATCACGGCATCGTGCTGCGCCGCACATCGGATCAAGCGACCGGCTTCCAATCGGCCGACGTGGCGGTGGATGGCGTGCCCACGGGGAACTGGCTTCAACCGCGCAGCAATCCGTTTCACCGGTGGCTGGACGACAGCTACCTGGTGCCGCAGTCGGCGACCGCCGGTAAAGCGCAGGTGACGGTCAGCCTGACGCCTACCGCCGACTCACCGCCCTGGACAGCCAGCCGCTACCACGTCGACACACTGACGGGGTCCTCTGACTAGGGAGCCATTGGTGGCCAGCCCGACAAGCGCACCGGCCAACCCACCGGCGGGCGCCATCAGCGAAGGCCCGGCGAGCAAAAGAGAGCCGAACGTGACACCGACGATGAGCAACGCCTGGTGCATGGGCGTCCAGGAGGCCACCGAGCGCAGCCGGAATGACAATCCGATGCCGAGCAGCAGCGCCACCACGTGGCCGACGGCGGTGAAATCCGCGGCGGCGGCCGCTACCACCGCGGTACCCAGCCACCAGCCCGCCCAGACGCCGCGCCAGCGCGCCGGGATCGCCGCCGTGAGCGCGCCGAGCACGCAAACCGCGCCGTAACTGATTCCCACGTCACTGGCGCGGGCGACCGAGACCGGCAGCATCTCCGTTTCGATGGCGGCGACCAGTCCTACCGCGACGATCAGCGTGGCGCCGATATGGCCGACGGCGAAGGTGACGAGCAGTCCCCTGCCGGACCACATGAGCTCACCCAGGGCCAGCAGGCAGACCAGCCCCGGCAGCCAGAAGAACAGATCACCGCCGTCGTTGACGAACGCGCTCCCGATCAGGGTGCCCAGCTGTCCCCGCCCGAGGTTGTGGATGTTGGTGCTCATTCGGGTTACGGCGACCGCGTGTGCGTGCGGCCCCAGCGCGGCGAGGATGAGATAGATGACGAGCAAAAGGACCGCGTAGGTAGCCGTGACTCGAACCGACGACGCGCCGGGCACGGTCCGCAGCTGAGCCCAGCGCAGTGTGCCGTCCCGGACCGCGGCTTCAGGCGGCATGGTTCGCCGGCAGCTCGAAGGGCGTCATAGCTCTACGGTGCTGGTCGGGCGGGTGGCGTGCCTCGTTCTTAACGAAGCCTTCACACCCGTGCGAGAAATCTTCACGGATGCGGGCGGCCCGTGACCTCTACTTAAAGAGCGGCGACCGCGGCGACGGTGGTCACGATGGCCGAAGCGTGGTTGGGCATGTTCACCTCGAGGGCGGCGCGCATCTCGGTGTCCGAGTAGTCGGCGGTGGCGTCCCAGACCACTGTGACGTCATAACCGAGCTCGGCGGCGAACCGAACCGTCGCCTCGACGCACGTATGCGTGATCAAACCCATGACGATGACCCGCTCGATCCCATGGCGTTTGAGTTGCAGGTCCAAGTCGGTGTTGGCGAAACCGCTGGAACTTCAATGTTGTGAGCGACGATGTCGCCCGGTCGTGGCTCGAACCCGGCACGGATCTCACCACCCCAGGTGCCGTATTCGAAGGTCTTGCGCGACCAGGCCGCCCGCTGGACCGGCGCGACGTATTTCCACGTCTCATAGTCGCCCGGCCGGTAGCGACGATGCAGCGCATAAAAGACGCGCAGGTTCGCACCGCGGGCGGCGTCCAGCACCTGCTTCATGTGGGTAACGCAGTCGTTGCTCTCGATGACGCCTTGCAACCGATCCCACACTTTCCCGCCGGGAGAAATGAAATCGTTGTAGGGATCGATCAGCGGAAGCCCCGGTCGCCGCCTTGTCATACGCCACCGGAGCATCATCTCTCGGTTGCCCTCCTGCGCTCTTGACGGACTCGTCGGGATGCTGCTAGACATGGCCTGCGCCACACTTTTGGGCGATCGCCCAATGTCGATTGGGTGGAGGATGCCATGGGTCGGATGGACGGCAAGGTCGCCTTCGTGACCGGTGCGGCACGGGGGCAGGGCAGAAGTCACGCCGTCCGGCTCGCGCAGGAGGGCGCCGACATCATCGCGGTTGACATCTGCCGCGGATTCGAGGGATCCCCGGCTCCCGCTGCCACGCCGGAAGACCTCGACGTCACCGCCGGCATGGTCAAGGACGCGGGCGCTCGCGTCGTCACCGCCGAAGTCGACGTGCGTGAGTACGACGCGTTGAAGGCGGCGGTCGACAGCGGCGTCGAACAGCTGGGACGGCTGGACGTCATCGTCGCCAACGCGGGCATCGGCACGATGACCGGCAAGCTACACAAGACCGACGAGGCGCTGTGGCAGGAGATGATCGACGTCAACCTCAGTGGGGTGTGGAAGACGGTCAAAGCCGGTGTCCCACAAATGCTGGACGGGGACCGCGGCGGTTCGCTCATCTTGACATCGTCGGTCGCGGGCAGGAAGGCCTACTTACACACCGGTCACTACACGTCGGCCAAGCACGGGGTGATCGGGCTGATGCGCGCGTTCGCAGTTGAATTGGGCCACAAGATGATCCGGGTCAATGCCGTGTTGCCAACCCATGTGAACACGCCACTGCTGATCAACGAAGGCACCTTTCATGCTTTCCGCCCCGATCTGGAGAACCCCGGGCCGGACGACCTCGCGCCGATCTGCCAAACCTTCCACACGCTCCCCATCCCGTGGGTCACCGCACAGGACATCAGCAACGCCGTGCTGTTCCTTGCGTCCGACGAAGCCCGATACATCACCGGTGTTGCGCTGCCGGTGGATGCCGGCAGCTGCCTGAAGTAAGGAAAGCATCGATGACCGTCACCAACGACACCGACGTCTACTACGACCCCTACGACGTCAACATCAATGCGAACCCCTATCCGATTTACGCGCGGCTGCGCGAAGAGGCGCCGATCTACTACAACGAGCGTTACGATTTCTGGGCCTTGTCAAGGCATTCCGACGTCGAGCGCGGGCTGGCCAACTGGGAGACCTTCTCCAACAGGCGAAGCGACATCCTTGAGCTCATCCAGTCGAAATTCGACATGCCCGGCGGTGTCATGATGTTTCAGGATCCGCCCGAACACTCAATGCTGCGTGGCCTGATGTCGCGGGTGTTCACCCCCCGCCGGATGGCCGCTCTCGAGGACCAGATTCGGCAATACTGCGTGCGGTGCCTGGACCCCCTCGTCGGCTCCGGCGGGTTCGACATCATCGCCGAACTCGCCTCGATGATGCCGATGCGGGTGATCGGGATGTTGTTGGGAATCCCCGAGTCCGCACAGGTCTCGGTACGCGACGCGAACGACGCCAACCTGCGCACCAAGCCCGGGGCGCCGTTGAAGGTCGCCAACGCCGACTCCATCGCCGACGGCCGGATCTACGCCGACTACGTCGAATGGCGCTCCAAGAACCCGTCGGACGACCTGATGACCACACTGCTCAACGTCGAATTCGACGACGAGAACGGCGTGCACCGCAAGCTGACCCGCAAAGAGGTGCTGCATTACACGCAGGTGGTCGCCGGGGCGGGCAACGAGACCACCGGCCGGTTGATCGGCTGGCTGGCCAAGGTGCTCGCCGAGCATCCCGACCAGCGCCGCGAGGTCTACGAGGACCGGTCACTGTTGACCCGTACCGTCGACGAGACATTGCGATTCGAACCCACCGGCCCGCACGTCGCGCGTTGGATGGCAAAGGATTTCGAGTGCTACGGCACGACCGTCCCGGCGGGTAGCGCGATGCTGCTGCTGTTCGGCGCCGCCAACCGCGATCCCCGTCGCTACACCGATCCGGACACCTACAACATCCGTCGCGACAACATCTCGCACATCACCTTCGGAAAGGGTGTGCACTACTGCCTGGGTGCCAACCTGGCGCGCCTCGAGGGCCGCGTCGCGCTGGACGAGATCCTCAACCGGTGGCCCGAATGGGACATCGATTACGACACCGCGCAATTGGCGTCCACATCGACCGTCCGCGGCTGGGAGCGGCTGCGCGTCGTGTTGCCCTGAGCGGCGTGTCAGGTGCTCCGGCGACTCTTCGGCGTGGGCATCTCGAACCGGTCCAGGAAGCGGTTGACCAACGCGACGGCCTCGTCGTGCCCACCGTGGGTACCAAGTCCCTGCTCGAGGATCAGGGTGCGGCCGATGGAGGCGATGACGACGGCGAGGGCGGCGGGCGGGAATTCGTCCGTATCGAGCTCGTGTTCGCGAACGATGAAGTTCAGTGCGGTGATCTGCTGTTCGCGCCAGCGTTCCGACCACGCCGAGATCTCGGCCCGAATCTCCTTGCGATGGTTGGCGAGTCCCATGAACTCCAGCAGCAGCCGGGTGTCCTTCGGCTCGGTGAGCGTGGCCCAGAACGCGTGCAGTGGCCGGTCGGAGGCCAACGCCTTTTGCTGGCGTTCCAGGTAGATCGCGGCGCCGCGGCGAAAGACGGCCAGATACAGGTCATCCATCGTGGGAAAGTAGTAGTGCACCAACGCCGGCTTGACCCCGGCCTTGGCCGCGACGCGGCGCGACGTGGCCGCGGCATAGCCTTCCTCGAGCATGATCTGACTCGTCGCGGCCACCAGCATGTCGCGCGTCGTGGAGTTGCGCGCCTTCGGTCGCTGGGATGCGGTCACAGTGTGGTCATATCACACGGCCGGTTCGGCGACCATGTCGAAGAACGCGGCACCGGAATCCGGGATGCGGTTCTGCTTGAACACGTTGACGGCATAGGAGACCAGGATCATCGAATACAGCAGGTGCAGCAGCCTGGTCGCGTCGTCCGGTAAAGCGTTGATGTCGAGCTCATTCAGGTAGGCGATCGCTTGCTCCGCCCTGGGGGCGATGGCGTCGTAAAACTCGACGAGTTCGTCGTAGGGCTTCGACAGCCGCGCCTCGTAGCGTTGCGCCCGGGCCGGCAGCGCCCAATCGGCGGCGAACGGTTCGAGGTCGGCGAACCCGTCGGGCAGTGTCATGAGCGTCGCTCCTCAGCATCGCTTCGCTCTGCATCGTCGCCGACGGGGGTCATGACGACTCCCCGGCCCGGTAGGCATCCACCGTGTCGCGGATGACGGTGTGGAACTGACGGATCAGCAATTCCTGGTCGCTGAGGTGGAAGGTGTTCTGCGCGCGGGTCTTCAGGGCCGAATGCGTGGCCTCGATCGTGTTGACGTCCTGCATCGCGAATTCGATCGTGCTGTCGACCACCAGTTCCTGCGCGAGGCGTTCGGCGGCGTTGGCCGGCGGCACAAAGTACATGTCGATCTCGTAGATGTGCGAGTCGACGGTTTCGGGCCAATAGGTGTAGGTGATGTAGTACCCCCGCGCCCAGATCTGGATCGAAATGTTTGGGAAGGCCCAGAACTGGTCGTTGCCCCACGAGGCGATGTTTCCGCGGTTGAGGAAGTCCGGTTGCGGTCCCTCGAAGCCCAAGTCGGGCACATCGTCGGGCCCGAACAACCCGGCGCGGAACAGCTTGTAGACCCAGCGCTGGTCTTGGCGGGCCGGTCCCGCGGTGCCCGGCTCGCGCGGCGGTAGCGGCGGCGGCCCCGGTACCGAGGTGAGCATGTGCGGCCTGAACAGTTCGTAGTGATACGAGTCGACCGGCGGCACCATCTTCTCGGCCTTCGAGACATCGGGGTCGATGAAGCGGCCGTGCACATACGGCGGGTGATACCACTCGCAGACCGAGTCGACGGCCAGCTTCCAGTTCCCGTTGATGCGGGTGGAAAACCCGTAATGCTGAGTCATCTTCTCGAAGGGGTAAGCCTCGATGCCCAGCAGCCCGTCACCGAGGAAACCGCGCAACGGCACGGCGACCCCGTCCTTTTCCGAGGCGAGGTTGACGAAGATGAAACCCGCCCAGACCTCGCAGTGCACCGGCGGCATCCGCAGTGCGCTCTTGTCGAGGTCGAAAAACTCGCCCTCATTGGTGATGTGGTTGACCTTGCCGTCCAAGCCGTAGCGCCAACCGTGGTACTTGCACGCGAACGCGCGACAGGTGCCCGACGATTCCCGACCCGGGTGCTCCTGCCAGACAACCTTGTTGCCGCGGTGCGCGCACACATTGTGGAAGGCGTGCACGGTGTCATCCCGGTCGCGAGCGATCACAATCGAGGCGAGGCGTCCGGGCAGATCGCGGGTGAAGTACGAGCCCTTGCGGGGGAGGCGTTCAATACGTCCAATGCACAACCAGTTTCGCTCGAAGACCGCCTTGCGCTCGGCGATGAAGAACTCCTCAGAGATCGAGTCCTCGTAGCTGACGGGCGCGGTCCCGAGTTCGGGATAGTCGGTGGTGAACTTGCCCCGCCCGGTCGACAGGCGCTGCTGGATGCCGGTCATGATCGGACTCCGTCGTTTATCGGTGTCGACCAAGGCTCCGCGTCCCAGGCCCGGTCCAGCGGTGCCATCTCGCCGCCGAACGGGAAGAAGGCGCGCTGCGCGTAGGTTTCCCGGGCCAGGCCGTGGCCGAGCTCGTCGAGGAAGGCTCGCTTGAGCGGGTTGGTGAACAGCTGGCGCGAATAGCGCAGCGTCAGGGGTGGGCGCTTGACCAGTTCGCGGGCGAGTCCCCAAGCCCTATCCAGCAATCGGTCCTTGGGCAGCACCTCATTGACCACGCCCCACTCCTTGGCCTCCTGCGCGCCGAGCTTCATGCCGGTCAACAGAAAGTAGCGGGCACGGGTGTGGCCGGCCAAGAAGCTCCAGATCACGTGCTGGCCGTCGCCGGGCACCTGGCCGCGCGGAAAATGCGAGGCATCCTGGAAGTAGGCGTCTTCGGAGGCCAGGACGATATCGCCGAGCAACGGCACCTCGGAGTGCATGTTGCAGGGCCCGTTCACGGCGCTGATCATCGGCACGTCGACATCGAGCACATTGGTGATCAAATGACGCGCATACCAAGCTTTTTCGTCGAGCTTCAGCAATCCTCGGGTGCCGGGCATGAGGAGATAGTCGGGTTTTTCGACGGG